>CAUVJL010000022.1:0-26609 GCA_963552075.1 uncultured Neisseria sp. | reverse complement strand
AGATTGGCAGTCCGAAGCTGGTTAGGGTGAAGGCGCCGTTGGAGGTGACGGGACCGCAGAGCTTGAGCCATATGTTTAATGATATGCCTAAATCAAAATTTGATCAGGAAGTAATCGTTACCACTTTAAATGGAAGCCCGATTGCAAACCGCCGATTTGTTCTAACACGTGCTGACGGTACCAAAATACGGGGGACTACGGATGCAAATGGTAGTACCGGCATTCAGCGCAATGATTCTACTATGGAAAAATTTACCTTGACTCTTTTGCCTAAGGACAAGAAGAAATGATTGACCCAAACATTAAATTAAATCCGACATTGGATAAAAACGGCAATCCGACCGCACAAGCGAGGATGACATCTACGGAAGATCAGCAAAAATGCCAGATGGAGATTGCACGCTATATGCCGATCATGCTTCTCCCCGGCATTATGGGATCCAATCTGCTATATCGAAACGGTTGGGTAAAGCCCAGTCAAAAATCTGAATCGGGAGAGCCGGCTAAAGATGTTGATAACGGAGAGGAGAATCAGGACAAGGACTGGGAAGAACTCAAGACGAAGAAAGTAGAAAAGTCATGGATGCCGCCAAACGGTCTATTAAAATCAATAGGTGCAGCGTTTAAAGATGGTTTGTTTCGCAGGGTAAAAGCACGTCATCGGGAAATTCATCAAGAATTGACTGCTGTCGATTGGCGAGGGCCGATAATACATATTCCTAAAAATCCTATAAGAACTAATACTGAATGTTTGAAAAAAAAGATTTTAAAGGCCGGTGAGCAGCGACACAATCTCAAAATGGCGCAACTGCAAAAAAGCCCTTCTTCTGATTCTTCGGAAATTCGTGATGAGCAAAAGCAATATGAGGAATGGAAAGAGAGATGGGAAAATGGAAAACCCCGTCCTAAAGAGTTAATCAAAGAACAATTGCGTTTTCGAGGCTGGGGAACGGTTAATGCCGATGCTTATCAAGATTTTGCGGTTTTTTTAGAAAATAATCTGAATAATTTGGCTCAAGATATTAGAGATGCTGCTAAAACCAGCAATGGAAATCAAAATGGAACAAATGGCTTGAGTGATAGTGATTATGCGAATTTTGTTACAAAGAAAAAAGACACTCAGCCTTGGAAAGCCGTATTGGCAAGGATAGATCGATATATCATCAATCGCGACAAAGAGCGGCCAAATTTGAAAAAACCTTTGTCTGAACAACAGTCCAGTGCTGAGTCGCAGAAAATGTTGGCGGAATGGCTGAAAAAAGTGGTGAATTATCAATTTCCTGTCTATATATGCGGCTACAACTGGTTACGTGACAATGCCGAGTCAGGAACCGGGTATTCATCAAGGTCCTTAGAGTATTTGGAATCAAAAAAAGAGGATGGTACCAATTTCCCCTTTGGTCCCAGTGACTTGAATAGCAGGATCCAGCGCGCATTGGAAGAATGCAATAGTGAGCAATTTTTGATTCTTACCCATTCTATGGGCGGTTTGGTAACGCGTGCATATGCAAAGCAGGCAACCAGTGATGAGCCGGGTAAAACTAAAAACGCTGATAAAATTTGCGGTATTTTTCATAATGTTATGCCAGCTACGGGCTCACCTGCTTTTTATAAACGGTTAAGGGCAGGATTTAGCAATGAACCGCCACCGCGCCGTTTTTATGAACGTTTCATGCCGACTTTATGGTTAAGTGCATTGAAAGAGCTTGGTTTTGCAGGGGTGCTGGGTTTTACCTCACGAGCAACTTCCCCCATTTTGCTCAATTCTCCTGGTGCCATGCAGTTGACCCCTTGGCCAAACTATACTCCACGCCGTTTTAGTGGAGATAATGTAAGTGATCCAAATGCTTGGCTTCATGTGGCAGATGATGATGGGGACAATATACGCTTCAGTTTCAATACTGAAGAACTCTATCAAAATTATGATAAATGGTTTGGTTTATGGCCGACCAAGCCCAAAAATCTTAATGACGGGCAACAAGAAGAGCAGATAGACTACATTAATTTCAATCCGAATGGTACAAAGACTATCTTTCAACAAGATAAAACAGATGCAGATATTTTTAAAGCTAATTTCGATAAGGTGCAAATGTTTCAAGACAAGCATGCTACTTATTATTTAACTGATGACAATAAAACCCGAATCAGTCTTTGTGACAGTAAAGACCACCTCACTTGGGATACTATTAAATGGGTGAGTGATAGGAATTTCCCTGGAGACTTGACTAAGCAAGAGTTAATCGAGGCGGTATTGACTAAGCCTGAAGATTCCGGGCCTAGGGGTAAGGTAAAAATAAAATTGAGGGATGAAGATTACTTTCTTCATCTTACTGAAAAAAAGAGGACAGACAGGGGAGATGGTACCGTCCCTACTGCTTCGGGAGAAGCGCCGATTACCCAAGGCTTTTTTGCTAGAAAAGATGTATTGGTAACCGGAGATAAAAATGTAGGTGGCTATGAGCATGGTTCTTCATATAATTTTGATGAAACCCGTCATGACGCCTTGTTTGCTGTTTTAGAATCTGTCGCTTTACGCGGACAGGAAGATTAATCCCTTAAAGGAACTTATGATGAAACAGACCGCTACTGTATTGCTGACAGCTTCCCTGCTTGCTGCATGTGCCCCTGCCGTTTCACCACTTACAGAAAGGAATCCCTCCATGACTACTGCCTCTTCATCTATCGATACTGCCTATTGGACCGAACAACCCTATTGCAGCGGTCGATATCAATTGCGCCTGCCGTTCCAGCGTCGTCACGGCAGTACACACATTAATTACAACGGCTGGAGTGTGATGGTTATGTTTAACGACTGGAAGAGAAACTTAAGCACCATCAATGAGAATAAGCAATATGGTCGAGATGGAACCGATATTGTCGTCGATACCCGCACCCTGATTCCGAATCGGGCAATCATGCAGGTAACACGTAGCGATTTTTCTTGGGAACGCAGCATTACAATTAAAGAGAAGGGAATGCCCTACGAAGCCGATTTGTATTTTAAGTTGGATGATAACGACGCTTATATCGTACGTGGTTATTTCTATATTCCCGCTGAAAACGGTAAAGCCCCTGCTAACTGGAAAGCCAAAGAGAAAGAATTGATAGATGGCATGGAGAAAAAATTCCGCCAAGATTTCCTGAATAACCTGCGGGTACGGCAAGAATTTGAAGTACCGAATCGGCATGGTATCTGCCTGATAGGCGGTTTTATTGCGGACGATGGCAAAAAACCGTTTACAGCGCATACTACTGTCGGCTTTGCCAAGCAACACGATATGAGTCTGGAAATTATGCATGGTGACGAGCTTGAGAAAGGCGAACCGACGCTGTTGCAACGGGATATTGCTCCTGAAAAAAGCGCATTGGCAAAAATCTTTAAAATCACAGGCTACCGCACCATCCGTCAAGGCACACGTACGATTAACGGCATGTCAGGCACGGAAAAACTGATCAAATGGGACGGCAATAAATATATGTTGATTTGGGAGCGAGACGGCGGCAATCCGCGCATCATGATGCAGTTTGGTACCGAGAAGAAAGATGGAACGAAGCGTAGCGAAGCCGAAGTCCTCGCCATCTGGGATACCGTTCTGCCAACTTTAAAACCAATCAAATAATGTAAGCGACGAACCCAAGGTCGTCTGAAATATGGTTTTCAATATTTGAAACCGTATTTTCAGACGACCTTGCGTCACAAACAGCCATACTGCAATTGGCTTTTGTGAAGAATGACTGTAAACGGTCATGACGTTGTACCGCTCTAAATTTTGTTAAACCCACTACAATAAAAACATGATGAAGCACACACCTATACCTTATGAGCGTCAGGAAATCATCCGACGTGAGCGCGAGTTGGCCAAATATGCCAATACTATGGATAGTTTGTTTTGCATTCCTTTTACCAAACAAGGAATCGGCGTTGATGCCATATTGTCGCTGATTCCTTTTGTTGGGGATATTGCCGGGCTTTTTTTGACGATGAAGGCTTTTCGCATGGGGCGGGAGTTGGGCGTGCCGGATCATAAAATGCGTCCTGCCGTATATCTTGCTTTTGCCGATATGGTGCTCGGCATGATTCCTGTCGTCGGTACGCTTATCGATATTTTCTTGCAGCCGAGCCGCCGTACTTTGAAAGTCATCAATGAGTATGTGCGCAGCGAGTATGGTGTGGATTGTGATCTGCATTTGGAGCGACCGTTTATGCACGCGGCTTTGGAGAAGAAACAGCAGCAATCAGATTTTTGGCGCAAACCTGTTGCGGCTTGGTTTTATCTGCATATACCTGATTTTTTCGGTTTGATTGTGCTGGTGTTGATGGGCTGGATAACGGTTGCAGTAAGCAAATGGGCGTGGAGCGGTATGACTTATCTGTTTCATGCTGTTGCCGGTTGGTTTTGAATGCCTGTGATTTGAGCGGATAGATAATTTATCGTGAACGGCTTTCAACCGGTATGGTGTTGCCTGACCTGAACTCAAATGTGTTTTGATAAATTGGAGAAGGTCGTCTGAAAAATCGATATTTGATTTTTCAGACGACCTTTTTGCAAAGTGCAAACGGTTGTAGAAAATGGGATGGAGGGCGTGCGAGAAATTTAGTTTAACCAAAAACGGAATACTAAATAAAACACCAAAATCAATACGCCCGCCCATACGATAACCATGAATCCGGCGACAGCCCGACCGAGTCGGTAAACGGGGTTTTTGCGTTCGTCTTCCAAAAGCGGATTAGGGGCGTTGCGTTGTTCTTCGGACATGGTCATCTCTGTTGTGAATGGGTGGCAAAAGCGTAAGGGTACGCCGATGGACAGGAAGATTCAAGCAGGGCGGTTTAATTTTCTCCGTATTCAAAAACATCGTCTCCGTCCCAACTGCTTTTGAGCGCGGCGTGGATGGTGTCCATATCGAATCCGCGATAGGCGAGGAAGCGCGCTTGTTTTTGCTTGTCTTTCAAATCGGCGGCAGGCTGTTTGAATTTTTTGCGCAGCACGGCGACTGCGGTTTGCAGTTCGCTCGCTTTGTCGGGCATGAATTCGCGGCTGACGGTTTCGTCTATGCCTTGCTGCGCCAATGCCTGTTTCAGACGCAGGGAACCGTGTTGGCGGCTTTTGCTGTGGATGTAGGCTTCGGCGTAGCGTTGGTCGGATTGCCAGTTGCGTCCGGCAAATTCATCCAACACGTTTTCCAATTCTTCTTCGCTTTCGGCATACGGGGCGAGCTTGCGCTTGAGTCCGACACGGCTGATTTCCTGTCGGGAAAGAATGTCCATCGCGCGGGCGTGCAGGGATTTTTGGGGTTTCATGCAGAGGTCGTCTGAAAATATGCTTGAACAAATACTAAAAATAATGCCAATGCAGGGATAGGAATATAAAACCATAACCTAGCTGGAATACCTAAAAGCTTATTCTTTAGTGCCTTGTGATAATAGCAAGTAAAATCAGTAGAGCCTATTTGTTTATTCACATGAACTGATGATTTATAGATACTATAAGGTTTTAAAATACAAAGGAATCCAAATAATATAATTATCCATAATAATATAACGATACCTATAAGTACCAATATTTCATGAAAATTTTTTATTATTTTTATATGTGATAACCTGAAAAGAAATAGTGTGCCACTTCCTAATAAATAAAATCCTAATATTGCTTGGCAATATCCGATAATTTGTAAAAATATTGGAATTTTAATTGGTTTGATGTTGTTATCATTGTCAAATTTGAAATACCCAGCTAATCTTTTGTAGTGATGAAATGCAACAGGTGCTTTCCTTCTTAGATATAGATCCATTAATTTTTCCTGCCGACCAAAACCTAAAGATAATCCTGTCGCTAACTTAAAATATTCTTCGGATAATGAGGTTTTAAGAAATTCTCTAGTCTTCTCATCATGTCCATTAAAGTCATAAGATTCTTTCAATTTATTAATTTTATTTCTATTAAAATCATACCAAAATGATTTAATAGGTTTATAAAGTAATGATATAAGCAATATTAAATAAATAAATTTAAGAAAGTTTCCATTTATTCCTAATTCATTGATAATTTTAAAAATATCAGTCATAAGAATCTCCTTTTCTTAGCAACTGCTTCGGTTTTAATAATATTTAATTTATTATTATCGCTTTTCAGATGACCTTTCAAACTTTGGCAAAAGTCGTCTGAAAGCGATGTGCATCAAATAGAAAACAAGGATGCCGGTTATTCGTCGTCTTCCGCTTTTTTCGGCCGCAGATTTTCGTAGATTTCGGGCAGCGAACCGATAATCCAGTCGGGTTGGGTTGCTTTGTCTTGCGAGAGCAGGGTCATGTCGCCGTAGCCGAAGGTTACGCCGACGCTGAGGCAGCCGGCAGCTTTGGCGGCGATGATGTCGTTGCGGGAGTCGCCAACCATGATCATGTTGGCAGGATCAATGCCCAAAACTTCGGCGGTGTGTTGCAGCGGCAGTGGGCTGGGTTTTTTTTCGGGCAGGCTGTCGCCGCCGAGAATCAGGTTGAAGTAGTCGGCGAGTCCGAGCTGTTTCAAGAGTTCGGTGGCGAGGATTTCGTTTTTGTTGGTGATGACCACCAGCGGGATGCCCAGCGATTTGAGCAATGCCAGCCCGGCTTCGGTTTCGGGGTAGGGGCGGGTGAAGTCGCTCAAGTGGTCGCGGTAGTATTTCATGTAGAACACGAAACCTTTTTCCCATAAATCGGGCGCGGCTTCTTGGTCGCGGTCGTTGGTGATGACGCGGTGGACGAGTTTGCCGATGCCGTCGCCGACGTAGCTTTCTACTGTTTTGGCGGGCAGCGGCTCCATGCCGAGATATTCGCGCATGGCTTCGGCTGCGGCGGCAAGGTCGTGGACGGAATCGCATAATGTGCCGTCCAAATCAAAGGCGGCGGCTTGGACGTGTTCGATGGCGGCGGTCATGATGTGTTTTGCTCGTGAATGAAAGAGGTGCGTATTTTAACATTGATTCGGTGGGCAGGCTTGGAAGCTGCTGATGCCGGTTTGGTATTCGGTTTGCAGCGGGTGGTTTTTATTTTATTGGGATACGGTAGGCTAAGAGTGATGAAATAGAGTTACAGCTTAAATATTACAATGAATTAATTTAGAAACTTTACAAGAAAAATACTTGCCTAAAATTTTATTTTCATGGATAATCCGATTCGTTAGCTGGTTCGAGTAGTCAGTTAATAGTTTCTCCTCTATTTCTCCTTTGTAGACTTGGCACACATTCAGTTGGATGTGTGCATTTTTTTTGTTTGTGGGTTTGGTAGGGAAATGCTTGGGCTTGATGGGGAAGGGATGGGTTTGAAACTGTCAAAGCATCTTGGTTGATAGTGTTTCTATCGTGGGTATAAAAGGTATTTTGAAAAAAGGTCGTCTGAACGTTATAAACTTTCAGACGACCTTTTTTAATGTGGTTAAATCACTCTAAATCTAACACTGCCGTTTCTTTGACTTCTTCCATAACGACGTAGCTGCGGCTTTCCGCTGCCGCAGGCAGGTGCAGCAGGATATTGCCCAACATATCCCGATAAGCCGCCATATTGGGCAGGCGGACTTTGATCAGGTAATCGTATTCGCCGGATACGAGGTGGCATTCCAAAATTTGCGGAATCCGCATGATTTCACGACGGAAATCTTCAAAAATATTGCCCGATTTGGAACGCAGCTTCAGCTCGACAAAGACCAGCAGGCTTTGCCCGAGTTGGTGCGGGTTGAGGCGGGCATGATAGCCGGTAATGAAATTGTCGCGCTCAAGGCGGCGGACGCGTTCGGTAACCGGAGTAGTGGATAATCCGACTTTTTCTGCCAACTCCGTCATGGGGGTGCGGGCATTTTGCTGAAGGATTTTCAGGATTTTCAGGTCGGTTTTGTCTAATTCTTTCATCGCGGAGTTTCTTTCAACTGAGCTGAAACATATCGTTTAGGCAGATGGATAACACAGGGCAGGGCAAAACCGCCCTTGTTTTAAGTTGACCCACTATATCTTTAAAGCGACTGAAAAGAAAGTCAGTCAGTGGTCAATGGCATTGCACTTTTGCGGCATCGGGTCAAACAGGTCGTCTGAAAACGGTTTTGTCCGTAGTTGTGCCTTATGGGCAGGGGAAAACAAGGAAGGGCGGATTCTAATGGAGGAACGCCTCTTCCGCAATGTGAGTCACTGAATCTAAAAGAAAAGGTCGTCTGAAACGGGATAGGCGGTAATACGGCGCAGGTTGGTTTTCAGTTAAAATACCGCCTGTTCCAGATAGCATTCCGCCACAATCGCTCGACACCGATAGGCGGCTTTTTTCAAGGGAGGGACGATGCCCGTAGATTCCTTTTTCTACCTCTTACTGCTTACAGGATTTTGCGCCGGACTGATGGACGCGGCGGTCGGCGGCGGCGGGTTGTTGCAAATACCCGGGCTGTTTAACTTGCTGCCAACTTCCACACCTGTCGCTTCGGTAATGGGCGTGAATAAATTTGCCTCCTGCTGCGGGACGGTTACTGCCACGGGGCAATATCTGCGCAGAATACCCGTACCGTGGAAAATGCTGCTGCCCGCCGCCGTACTGGCGTTTGCCGCTTCCTATCTGGGCGCGAAAGCCGTGGTCTTTTTCCCTGTGCAATACATGAAACCGGCGATGCTGGTCATCATGATTGCCATGTGTGTTTATACCTTTATCAAAAAAGATTTGGGACAAACGGTGCGCACTGAAAAGCTGACGCGCCGCGAAACCCTATGGGGCTTGTTTTTCGGCGCATTAATCGGCTTTTACGATGGCATTTTCGGACCGGGGACGGGCAGCCTTTTGGCTTTCGTGTTCGTCCGTTTTTACGGCTACGATTTTTTGACGGCAAACGCATCGGGCAAAGTCATCAACTCGACCACCAATCTCGCCGCGTTGACATTTTTTATCCCGCAAGGACACGTCGTTTGGGCGTGGGCAATCCCGCTTGCGCTGGCGAATTTGTGCGGCGGCGTGGTCGGTGCGAAATTGGCGATACGCGGCGGCACCCAGTTTCTGCGTTATGGATTTATAGTGTTGCTGTGCCTGACCATAGGCAAATTCGCTTGGGATTTGATTCGATAACAGAAGGCGTGTCAAAGGCAGGATTCGCCCGCCGAAAGCGTTTCAGACGACCTTTGTATGCTAAAATCCGTCATCTTTCAGCAAATGACCGATAGAGGGAAACATGGCAGGCAACACTTTCGGACAACTCTTCACCGTTACCACCTTCGGCGAAAGCCACGGCGCCGGTTTGGGCTGCATTATCGACGGCTGCCCGCCCGGACTGGCATTGACCGAATCAGACATCCAAGCCGACCTCGACCGGCGCAAACCCGGCACCAGCCGCCACGTTACCCAACGCCGCGAAGCCGACCAAGTCGAAATCCTCTCCGGCGTCTTCGAAGGCAAAACCACCGGCAGCCCCATCGCCCTCTTAATCCGCAATACCGACCAACGCAGCAAAGACTACGGCAACATCGCCACCAGCTTCCGCCCCGGCCATGCCGACTATACCTACTGGCACAAATACGGCACGCGCGACTACCGCGGCGGCGGCAGGAGCTCTGCCCGCGAAACAGCCGCCCGCGTTGCCGCCGGAGCCGTTGCCAAAAAATGGCTGAAAGAAAAATTCGGCACGGAAATCACCGCCTACGTCACCCAAGTCGGCGAAAAAGAAATTCAGTTTGAAGGCTACGAACACATTTCCCAAAATCCCTTCTTCGCTGCCAACCAAAGCCAAATTGCCGAGCTGGAAAACTATATGGACAGCGTACGCAAATCGTTGGATTCTGTCGGCGCGAAACTGCATATCGAAGCGGCCAACGTCCCCGTCGGCTTGGGCGAGCCCGTCTTCGACCGCCTCGATGCCGAAATCGCCTACGCCATGATGGGCATCAACGCCGTCAAAGGCGTGGAAATCGGCGCAGGTTTCAGTAGCGTCGTCCAGCGCGGCAGCGAACACGGCGACGAACTCACCCCGCAAGGCTTCCTGTCCAACCACTCCGGCGGCATCCTCGGCGGCATCAGCACCGGCCAGGACATCCACGTCAACATCGCCATCAAACCAACCAGTTCCATCGCTACCCCGCGCCGCAGCATCGACATCAACGGCAACCCTGTCGAACTCGCTACGCACGGCAGACACGACCCCTGCGTCGGTCTGCGCGCAGCCCCCATCGCCGAAGCCATGCTCGCGCTCGTTCTTATCGACCACGCCCTGCGCCATCGCGCGCAAAATGCTGACGTAGCCGTCGATACGCCAGACATTACCAAGTAGTGAAGATAAAATCTAAAGAGGTCGTCTGAAAACAAACATGACGGATTGTGCCGAACATTTTCAGACGACCTTTCTCAACGCCTATTGAGATAAGTGTGCCGGCCCGTCCGCAACATAAACATTTACAATCGAACATTCGCAAAAAAACTTAGCCAAAACACAGGCTTTATACTAAAATACCGCCATTACCGTGCCATAGCGAAACGCACGGCTTTATTTTAGAGGAATACAAACGACATGACACAAGAAACCGCTTTGGGCGCAGCTTTGAAATCCGCCGTCCAAACCATGAGCAAGAAAAAACAGACCGATATGATTGCCGACCACATCTACGGCAAATACGACGTCTTCAAACGATTCAAACCGCTGGCCGTCGGCATCGACCAAGACCTTGTTGCCGCGCTGCCCCAATACGATCCTGCACTGATCGCCCGCGTTCTCGCCAACCATTGCCGCCGCCCCCGCTACCTCAAAGCCCTGGCGCGCGGCGGAAAACGTTTTGATTTGAACAACCGCTTCAAAGGCGAAGTCAGCGCGGAAGAACAAGCCATCGCCCAACAGCATCCGTTTGTCCAGCAGGCTTTGGCAGAACAAGCCGAGCGCCAAGCGGCTAAACAGGCAGCGAAAACTGAGGCAGTAGAAGCCGAGCAAGTCGGCGCAGCCGCCGAAACTGAAGAAGTGGCACAAAACAACGCCGAATAATACCGAATGATTTTAAAAGGTCGTCTGAAAACGGATTTTCTGTTTCAGACGACCTTTTTTATCAGTATTTCAAATCAACGGAGGAGGGAAAAGAGGAAACACGCTTTGCAACCATTATTTTTGCTTTGACAGGGGAGGGTAAACGGTGGGTGTTTGTTGATTTTTTATTGGGGATTACACGTTTTCTAAAGATGGATTTTTGTGTGCGTGAGAATTGAAGTAGATGGGAATATCTTGTTTTATTTGATTTTATTTTAAACTTGGAAAATCAAGATAAAAAAATGCGCATATCGTTTGAGATATGCGCCAAGTCTACAAAGGAGAAATAGAGGAGAAAAATCAAGCTGCATCAAGCAACTCAACGGGCGTTATTATCTACGAAAGGCATCGTTTTGTCAAATTTTTATATGCAAAAATTTTCTATTTTTTGAGAAAGCGTCAGATTGTCTGCTTGCCAAATGTCAGGTAATCGCCTTATTTTTTCTTAAAATTTATATAAATCAATGGGTAAGTTGTGTGTTGTATAAGATACAGGATGCCTGTTCCATATAAAACGGCATAAAATGCACCAACGCTTTTTGTGACCAAAAGGTTTACCGAATGGCGCGGACGGCTTGGATGAAGGCAGCCATTTTGGCTTCGTCTTTGATGCCGCCGGCACTTTCCACGCCACCTGAAACATCGACTGCCACCGCATTGCTGGTTTGGATGGCTGCTGCGATATTTTGCGGAGTTAAGCCGCCTGCCAGAATCCAAGGTTTGGTCAGATTGTCCGGCAGCAGCGTCCAGTCGAAGCTCAGACCTGTGCCGCCGTATTCGTTGGGATGGTAGGCATCAAACAATAGGGCGCGGGCGTTGGGGAATCGGGTTTGTGCGGCTTCGATGTCTGAAGTAGATTGGATGCGTATGGCTTTGAGATAGGGGCGGTCAAACTGACGGCAAAATTCATCGTCTTCGTCGCCGTGAAATTGGATGATGTCGATGGGCACTTGCCGGAGGGTTTCGCGGATGGTTTCTGCTGTTTCATTGACGAATAAGGCAACGACGGAGACGAAAGGGGGAAGGGCTGTTACGATTTTTTTTGCCTGTTCGGGCGTGACGGCGCGTTTGCTGGCGGCGTAAAAAACCAAACCGATGGCATCGACGCCCAGCTCGGCAGCTTTTCGGGCGTCTTCGGGGCGGGTGATGCCGCAGATTTTGATGCGGATGGTTTTCATCTGTTTTCCTTTTTGGGGTCGGTCTGTTTGGTTGGTTGCAAAAGATGTGCCGCCGTTTAAATGGGGCATGGGTGTATAGTGGATTAAATTTAAATCAGGACAAGGCGACGAAGCCGCAGACAGTACAGATAGTACGGCAAGGCGAGGCAACGCCGTACTGATTTAAAGTTAATCCACTATATTTTTGTTGATATCGTTCTTTACGGTCAAGGTCGTCTGAATATTTTCAGACGACCTTTGTGTCTGTCTTCAACGTCTAACTTGAACAACTGACGCAAACCGGAATGCTGCCTTCGGGAGGCGGTTCGGCAAGGTCGGCGAACTCTGCCTGTTCGTCAAAGGGACGGGCGAGGCAGCGGCGCAGGCGTTCGATTTCGCGGCAGTCGCCGTTTCGGGCTTGGGCGATGGCTTGTTCGGCAAGGTAGTTGCGCAGGATGTAGAGCGGGTTGGTCCGGTTCATGCGTATTGCGCGTTCGGCGGGAACGCTGTTTTCGGCGCGCAGGCGTTGGCGGTAGCGTCCGAGCCAGCGGATGAAGGCGGGCGGAACGCCGTTTTTGAAGGTCTGTTCGAGTTTGGGCGGGAGGGGTTCGCCGTGTATATTGCTGACTTCGGACAGGTTTCTGAAAAACAGGGTGAAGTCGGTTTTTTGATCTTGCAGGGCAGTGAAGAGGTCGGCGATAAGGCTTTCGTCGTCTCTCTTGTCTGCTTGCTGTAAACCGAGTTTGCGGCGCATTTTCTCTAAATAGGTCGTCTGAAAAACTTCTGTCCAGCCGTCGATGAGTTGCTCGAGGGTGTCGTGTGGGACGAGGGTGTCGAAGCAGGAGGCGAGGGCGGAGAAATTCCAATGGGCGACGAAGGGCTGGGCATTGTAGGCGTAGCGGCCTTGGGTGTCGGAATGGTTGCAGACGTGACGGCGGTCGTAGTCGTCGAGGAAACCGAAAGGGCCGTAGTCTATGGTCAGCCCCAATGCAGACATGTTGTCGGTATTCATCACGCCGTGGCAGAAGCCGACGCTTTGCCATGCGGCGACGGTATCGGCGGTGCGGTTGCGGATTTGTTCCAACAGGGCGGCGTAGGGATTGTCGGCATCTCGGCAGTCGGGGTAGTAATGCCGGATGAGGTAGTCGGCAAGTTGTTGGATTTCGGCTTCGCGGCCGGTGTAGTAGAAGTATTCGAAATGGCCGAAACGCAGAAAGCTCGGGGCGATGCGGGTCAGGACGGCGGCAGTTTCGACGGCTTCCCGATAAACGGGGTCGTCGCTGCCGCACAGGGCGAGGGCGCGGGTTGTGGGGATGCCGAGACCGTGCATGGCTTCGGAACAGAGATATTCGCGGATGGAGGAGCGCAAGACGGCGCGCCCGTCGGCAAAGCGGGAATAGGGCGTTTTGCCTGCGCCTTTGAGCTGCCACTCTTGGTGTTGTCCCGCGGCATCGACGGAATCGCCAATCAAGATCGCGCGCCCGTCGCCAAGACGCGGGGTATAGACGCCGAACTGATGACCGCTGTAAACGCCGGCAATGGGTGCGGGCGCGTATTGCGGCGCGTTGCCGCTGAGGTAGGCAAGGTTGGCGGTCGTCTGAAAATCTGTATCCAGATTCAACTCTGCCGCCAAATCGGTGTTGAAGGCGACCCAGTAGGGCGCGGTCAGCGGCTCAGGGGAAACGCGGGAATAGAAAAACGGCGAGAGTTCGACGAACTGTTGGGTAAGCAGGGGGAGTGTGTGCATGGGATTCCTGACGGGCGTGGGCGGGTTTGTATAACGCGCGGGTATGTTTATTGTGTTTTAGAGTTAGATGCTGTGTGTCTGATTTTCAAGCATTTTTAAAACAATGCCTGCTGCCGTTGTTTCAAATAATCTGCCAGCGGTTTGGGCAAACCGTAATCCGCCAGATTTTCGGGTTTCACCCAGAAGCGGTTATCTTTTGATGCGTTTTCAGAACGGGGCAGCGTGTCGGGCGAACTGATTTGCACTTCAAACGGCGTAATCATCAATAAACGATGCGTCAGGCGGTGGATGAGGGCGGGTTGTTCTTCGAGGTCGTCTGAAACGATGCCGAGCTTTTCGGCGCAAACGTATGTTTCGTTCAGGGTTTCAAAACACGGCACGCAATACAGACCGCCCCAAATGCCTTTGGCAGGACGTTTTTCCAGCAGGATTTCGCTGTCTGGGTTGCGGACAATCAGCCAGTAAAGCGGCAGGGTTTGCACTTCGGGGGCGGTTTTTTTGCGCGGCAGCTCGGCGATGCGGTTTTGCTTTTTCGCTTCGCAGATGTCCGCCATCGGGCATTGATGGCACAAGGGTTTTGTCCGTTTGCACACGGTTGCGCCCAAGTCCATCAAACCTTGCGTATAGGCAGGCATATCGGCGTTTTCAGACGGCAGCAGGCTTTCGGCAAGCGTCCAGAGCGAGTTTTCGAATTTTTTGTCCTGCGGATTGCCGTCGCGGTCGAACACGCGGCAGAGCACGCGTTTGACGTTGCCGTCCAAAATGGTTTCGCGGCGGTTGAAGGCAAAGGCACAAATGGCGGCGGCGGTGCTTCTGCCGACGCCGCAGAGGGTTTCCAAGTCTTTGCGTTCGGATGGAAACGTACCGCCGAATTGTTCGACGACTTGTTGCGCGGCTTTGTGCAGATTGCGCGCGCGGCTGTAATAGCCCAAACCCGCCCACAACGACAACACTTCGTCTTGCGGCGCGGCGGCAAGCGTTTGTACGGTCGGGAATTTTTCCAAGAAACGCGGATAGTAGTCTAAAACGGTGGCAACCTGCGTCTGCTGGAGCATGATTTCGGAAAGCCAGACGCAATAAGGGTTTTTGACCTGCCAAGGGAGGTGGTGCCTGCCGTATTGTTTTTGCCAGCGGATGAGCCGTTCGGAGAAGGAGGTGGGTGTGTTCATTAATATCAATCAGTGGTTTTATTTGTATTGAAAACAAAATGTTATGATATAACATCGTGAAAATAATTCTTATTGACTTACGTTTTATAGGGGTATATAACTCATATAAAGAGACTTTATTGCAGTATTGAAATCATTTATCAACAAGCAAGGAGTATCAGCATGAAAGCAATGGTTTATCACGGCGCAAACGACATCCGTTTTGAAGAAAAACCCCGTCCGCAGATTATCGATCCGACCGACGCGGTGGTGAAAATCGTCAAAACCACGATTTGCGGTACTGACTTGGGTATTTGGAAAGGCAAAAATCCCGAAGTCGCCGACGGCCGTATTCTTGGCCATGAAGGCATCGGTATTGTAGAAGAAGTCGGCGAGGCTGTAAAAAACATCAAAGTCGGCGATAAAGTCATTATTTCATGCGTCAGCAAATGCTGTACTTGCGACAACTGCAAAATCCAACTCTATTCACACTGCCGTAACGGCGGCTGGATTTTGGGCTACATGATCGACGGCACGCAAGCCGAATACGTCCGCACGCCTTATGCCGACAACAGCCTTGTTCCGCTGCCCGACAATGTCAACGAAGAAGTCGCCCTGTTGTTGAGCGACGCCTTGCCGACCGCCCACGAAATCGGCGTGCAATACGGCGATGTCAAACCCGGCGATACCGTCTTTATCGCAGGCGCAGGCCCTGTCGGCATGTCCGCCCTGCTGACCGCCCAACTGTACAGCCCCGCCGCCATCATCGTTTGCGATATGGACGAAAACCGTTTGAAACTGGCGAAAGAACTGGGCGCGACCCATACCGTCAGCCCGGCTTCAGGCGATGTATCCAAACAAGTCTTTGCCATCGTCGGCGACGACGGCGTGGACTGTGCCATCGAAGCCGTCGGCATCCCCGCTACATGGAATATGTGTCAAGACATCGTCAAACCGGGCGGTCATATCGCCGTTGTCGGTGTACACGGTCAATCCGTTGATTTCAAACTCGAAAAACTCTGGATTAAAAACCTCGCCATCACAACAGGTTTGGTAAACGCCAATACCACCGAAATGCTGATGAAGGCCATTTCCAGCAGCTCCGTCGATTACACCAAAATGCTGACTCACCGTTTCAAATTCAGCGAATTGGAAAAAGCCTACGACGTGTTCAAACACGCCGCCGAAAACCAAGCCATGAAAGTGGTTTTGGAAGCGGATTGATTTGAAAAAGATTATTGAGTTTTAAAAAGATAGGGGTCGTCTGAAAACAGGTTTTCAGACGACCTGACCTTTTTGTTTATGGGGCTGATGTTTGGTTCACATGGAGCGATTTTTATAGTGGATTAAAATAATAATGAGACAAGGCGGCAACGCCCGCCGTGTACGGGTAGTACATAAGGGCGTTGGCAACGCCGTATCATTGCAATTTTAATCCACTATAAAGTCCATTCGCGATAAACCCCGTCGCTTCCATTTTCAGACGACCTTTCGCCATCTATCCGTAAATTTTTTCCCTCACATCAACCAAAGCCGCCAACGCCGAAGCGGCATTTACCGTTTCGGGCAGGTCGGCAGCCTCAAACGCTGTTTCCACTTCCGCCATCAGCCGTTCCGCTTTTTCCAGCAGGTCTTCGTAGGAGGATTCGCCGCGTTTGATGGCGAGCAGTTCGTCGCGGTTGGGGCGGCGCGGGCGGATTTCGCCGTGGCGGGCGATGTCGCGGGCGGTTTCGAGCAGGCGGAAGGTGTGCATCATGTTTTTGGCGTCGTAGCCCTGTCCGTGTGCCTGCGTGCCTTGGTAGCGAGATTCGTTGCGTTCTGCCAGCCATTGCTGATAGGAGGAGTATTCGCGGCAGTAGCTGCTGTATCCGTCTTGGTTGAAGGAGAGGTAGGCAAGCGGGTTTTCGCCTTCGGGAACGGAGCTGAGGGAGAGGTTGGTGGCTTCGGGTTTGAGCGCGATGCCGTGGTAGCCGCGCGTGCCGTCGGGGTCGTAAAACAGGGCGTAGAGTTCGCGGGCGTGGGCGATTTTGACCAAACCGACCCGCCGCTGCTCCATTCCGCGTTGCGAAAGCCAGTGTCGCAGCGGCACGGTTTGCGCGCCTTCTACGATGTGGCAGAAATCGAGCACGCTTTTCTTTTCAGACGACATCGGGTTGCTGATTTTCTTGTTCAGCCCGCGCGCTTTTTTGATTTGCCCGTAGGCGTATCCGGCGAAACTTTGGCGGCAGGCTTTGGACACAAACCATTCGGTTTTGAACGCGTCCATCAGCGGCGAACGGTAGCGCACGCAGTCAGGCGGAGAGGCGAGCAGTTCCAGCGTGTTCGGGTTGCTTTGCAGCAAAAGCTCGATAAACCGCCCCAGTTCGTAATAAACGATGTCGTTGGTTTCGTTGCTGATTTGCGGGATGTATTCCATGCCGTAAAACATGGA
Source organism: uncultured Neisseria sp. (assembly GCA_963552075.1). Classification (GTDB taxonomy): domain Bacteria; phylum Pseudomonadota; class Gammaproteobacteria; order Burkholderiales; family Neisseriaceae; genus Neisseria. Next base: position 9,120 of record CAUVJL010000022.1, on the reverse strand, counting down.
TTTGGGCAGGTAAAACACGCCTTTGATGTCGGTATCGGATTCGGGCGTCGCCAAACTGTAGGCGCGGCTGCCGGAAACGGCTTCGAGCAGAAGCAGGTTTTGTGTGTGCAAATCTTCGATGGTGAGCATTTTCAGACGACCTTTTGTGAGGTGGTTGGGCATTGAAAAGCAGCCTGCACGTTCAGGCTGCCTTTGGTGTGTGTCGGATTTATGAATCCAATTTACGGCTGCTGTTGGTTAGAATTATCAAGCAAAGGAAATCCAAGATTTTTATCCCCGTACCAAGATAAATTTTCTTTTTTCCAGAAATCGGTATGAGACAGAATAGCGCCAAGTTTAATCATAGCCAAATAAATAGCCTGCAACATATCTTCACCGATTGCCCTTCCCTCATCACAATAATCATGTTTGCTTATTTTATATTGGCAAATATATGCTTTGTATTCGTCAGAAAAAAAGGGAAGATACATGGTAATTTCAACAGGCTCGCCATTTTCTGTATGTAATTCTCTGTATCCTATGATTTTATGCATAAATTTATCCATTTACCGCCGCCAAGGTTTCGCGGAACAATTCATTCAGCGGCCCGCTGTCGGCGGCTTGGGCGGCAGGGGCGGATAATTCGGAAACTTCGTTATATAAATCAACGGTCAATCGTTGCAATTCGGGTGACAACGTATGCAGGTAACTTTCATCCTGTTCCGCCTTGATTGCCACTAAATCGGTGATTTGGGTGGCGCAGTCCGTTTGCCATTCGCTCATCAGTTCCGCCAGCGTCATTGGCGGAATCCCGCCTTGTTTGACTGCCCACCGTGCCGCGAGTAGCGGACGCAGGACGTAAAACCATTTTTTCAGTTTGACGGGTTGTGCCAAATCCATGTTTCTCAAAGCGTTGCCCGCGATGCCGCGATAATGGTGCAGCAGCGCGGCGGCTTGGACGTATTGCGGCGCAAGCGCGTTCAGACGGCCTGTGAAATCATCGTCCTGCGTATAAACAATCGGCGAACGCAGCCATTCGAGCAGCACGGCATTGCTTTTCCGCAGCAGGCGCAACGTTTTGCGGATGTCCCAGCCGCCGACGTCAAACCATTGGTTTTCGATAAATTCAAACGTGTCTTTCGCTTCATCGATTTGCAGATAATATTGTTGCGGGCGGATATAAATGGCACGCACGTCGTAATCGCTGTCGGGCGAGGCAAAGCCCCATGCGCGGCTGCCGCTCTCTACCGCCAGCAGGAAATGCAGAGGCTCGGAATGGGCGATGTGGGTGAGTTTTTCTTGAATGGCTTGTTTCATGATGTTTCTTTTAATAGAGGTCGTCTGAAAACCCTAAAAACCGGTTTTCAGACGACCTTTGCTTTTGATGGATGGTTGATGTGGCCGAATCAATCTTTCAACCTGAATTCCGCTGAGCGCGCGTGGGCGGTCAGGCTTTCGCCGTGTGCCAACACGCTGGCGATTTTACCCAGTTGCTGCGCGCCTTGTTCGGAGACTTGGATCAGGCTGGAGCGTTTTTGGAAGTCGTAAGTGCCCAGCGGCGAGGAGAAGCGGGCGGTACGGCTGGTGGGCAGGACGTGGTTGGGGCCGGCGCAGTAGTCGCCGAGGCTTTCGCTGGTGTAGCGTCCCATGAAAATCGCGCCGGCGTGGCGGATTTTTTTCGCCCATTGCTGCGGGTTTTCTACCGACAATTCCAAGTGTTCGGGGGAAATGTAGTTGGCGATTTCGCAGGCTTCGTCCAAGTCTTTGGCGAGTATCATCGCGCCCCTGTTGCCGAGCGAGGCTTCGATGATGTCGCGGCGGGGCATGGTTTCGATGAGGCGGTTCATGGCGGCTTGGACTTCGTCGAGATAGGGCTGCGACGTGCCGATAAGGATGGCTTGGGCGATTTCGTCGTGTTCGGCCTGGCTGAACAAATCCATCGCCACCCAGTCGGCGGGCGTGGTGCCGTCGGCGATGACGAGGATTTCAGACGGCCCCGCCACCATGTCGATACCGACGACGCCGAACACGCGGCGTTTGGCGGCGGCGACGAAAGCGTTGCCCGGGCCGGTGATTTTATCGACCTGCGGTACGGACTCGGTGCCGTAGGCGAGGGCGGCAACTGCCTGCGCGCCGCCGACGGTGAAGACTTTGGTGACGCCCGCGACGAAGGCGGCGGCAAGTACGATGTCGTTGCGTTCGCCTTTGGGCGTGGGGACGACCATGATGATTTCTTTCACGCCTGCGACGTGGGCGGGCATGGCGTTCATGATGACGGAACTCGGATACGCCGCTTTGCCGCCGGGGACGTAAATGCCGACGCGGTCAAGTGGTGTAATTTGTTGTCCCAACAGCGTGCCGTCTTCGTCTTCGTACGTCCACGATTCCATTTTTTGGTGTTGGTGGTAGCTTTCAACGCGTGCGGCGGCGGTTTTCAAGGCGGTTTGAATTTCGGGCTGCAAACGCTCAAACGCGGCCTGTAAATCGTCTTGAGTGAGGATGAGGTCGGCTATGGTTTGGGCGGACGTGCCGTCGAAGCGGTTGGTGTATTCGATGAGCGCCGCATCGCCGCGCTTTTGCACGTCGGCGCAGATGTCGGCGACGATGCGGTCGATTTCGTGGTTGTGCGCGGTCTCAAAAGCCAGCAGGGCTTTGAGTTCGGCTTGGAAATCGGGCGATTGGGTGTTGAGTTTTTTCATGATTTGGTTTTCTCCTTTGTTATTTTGGGACTTGGGGTCGTCTGAAGCATCTCTTGCTCGGTTTTGGGTTTGATATACGCTTTTTCTCCCCCGCTACCAAACTTCAATTCGGGCAGGCATTTTTGTTGCAGACCAAGTTTGGCTAACACCTCTTCGCTACGAGAGGTAGTACGGAAACGGTAACGGGTTTGTTTTCTGCCGTTTTTGGTTGCTTCAAACGTTTCGAAACCGTCCACTTCGTACGCGCTGACAACAGCGTTTTGCAGGCCGGTGTGAATGCCGATAATGTATTTCACTTTGGACGCGGCATCTTTGCCGATAACCCAGTTGCCCAATGTGCGCGATTTGAGGTTGGCATCGTCTTGGTTGTCGAAGCTGTAGTCCGATTCTTCGTCGGTATCCAAGTCTAAAGCGTCTTGGATTTTGACGGCGAGAATCAGGCCGTCGGGATTAAGGCCGTCAAGCGGGCAGGGCGTGAATTTGAAGCGGTCGTCGAGTTCTTCCGCGCTGATGCCGCCTGCGCCGCATCCGGCAGATTGGTTTTTGAATTTTTTGCCGACAACGGATTTGACGAAATGAATCAGGGCAGTTTCGGCGGCTTGCGCTTCGGCTTCGGTGAGATGATAGCTGATGATATGGCGGTCGAGTTTCTTGCATTTGGCGATGGCTTTGCGTGCCGGTACGTCAATGTCGCCGTCTTGCGAACGGGCGGCCTGTTCATGCTCGAAGATACGATTACCGCAGCCTTTGCCGATATAGAGGATTTTGTCTTTTTTCAGGTCGGTCAGACAATAGACGTAAAACCGACGCTCGCCGTTATTCAAAACGGACAGGGTTGAATCTGAAAATTTTTTTATTTTTGCAACCATTTTAAATCCTCCTATACAGTTTACTGCCGGTGGTATTTTCAGACGACCTGTCGGCGGGAGCGGCTAGGGTCGTCTGAAAACGCATCTTCATTCAAATGAATGCTCACCCCGCCTTCGCTGCGCTGCCGAACGCCTGAATAATCGGCTCCAGCAGCGCGTGTTTCGTTTTCAATGCGGCTTTGTTGACCACCAGACGGCTGGAAATATCGACAACGTGTTCGACCGCTTCCAAACCGTTTGCCTTAAGCGTGTTGCCGGTGGAGACCAAATCGACGATGGCGTCGCTCAGGCCGACCAGCGGCGCAAGCTCCATCGAGCCGTAAAGTTTGATGATGTCAACGTGTACGCCTTTGCCGGCGAAATGCTCGGCGGCGATGTTGGGGTATTTCGTCGCAATGCGCAGGCGGCTGCCGGGCTGCGAGGCGGCGGCGTAGTCGAAACCTTTGCGCACGGCGACCATCATGCGGCATTCGGCGATGTGCAAATCCAGCGGCTGGTAAAGCCCGCTGCCGCCGTGTTCGATCAAAACGTCTTTGCCCGCGATGCCGAAGTCTGCCGCACCGTATTGGACGTAAGTCGGCACGTCGGTGGCGCGGACGATGACGAGTCGGATGTTTTCATGGTTGGTGCCGATAATCAGTTTGCGCGATTTTTCGGGTGCTTCGGAGGGAACAATGCCCGCCGCCGCCAAAAGTGGCAGCGTTTCTTCAAAGATGCGCCCTTTGGACAGGGCAATGGTCAGCGTGTTTTCAGTCATTGTTGTTATGCTGTCAGACTTTGAACCCGTACCAAACAGGCAGTCTGACTTTCTCCACTATATGTTTCAGATGGGAAAAAGGTCGTCTGAAAACCGCGACCGGCATTCAGACGACCCCATGCGGATCAAAGCAGTTTTTTGATGTCGGCGGCAATGGTTGCCGGCTCGCTGCCGTAACGCGAGAAAATCGCCACTTCGCCGGTTTTATCGATCAGATACGCGCCGGAAGAGTGGTCAACCAAATAGTTTTCGCTGTCTTCTTTTTGATTGACTTTGGAGGACACCACGCGGTATTGCTGTTTGATGACCGGCAGGCTTTGGTCGCCTGTCGCTGTCAGGCCGATAAATTCAGGATTGAACTGTTTGACGTATTTGCCGATGACTGCGGGCGTGTCACGTTCGGGGTCGATGCTGACGAACACTACTTTCACATCTTTCGCCTGATCGCCCAATTGTTTCAATGTGTCGCTGTAAGTCAGCAATTCGGTCGGACAAACGTCGGGGCAGTGCGTATAACCGAAGGACAGGATCACGACTTTGCCTTTCAGGTCGCTTAAGCTGAACGGCTTGCCGTCGCCGTCAGTCAGCGTGAAATCGCCGCCGATGTCCTCTTTACGCATATCCGTTCCCGGACCTTGCGGTTTGGGAGCGGCAGCAGCATTAAGCGAGGTCGTTTCAGGAGAAGAAGCAGGCGTTGCGGCTGGGGCGGACGCTGTTGAAGAAGCAGCTGAAGCTGGTGCAGGATTTTGCTCCGGCGTTTTGGCTTCAGGTTTGCAGGCAGCAAGTGCGGCAAGGGCGAATGCGCCCAAAATGGCGGTACGGATTGCAGTAGGCATCATAAAAATTCTCCAATGCGGGTATGGTGTGTGAACGTCGTCTGAAAATAAAAAAATGAAACGAACGCTGTCATCTTAGCGCGTTTGCAACATTTAATATAGCGGTTTATGCCGTTTTTCAGCTGAAAATGAATGATGTTTGATATAAGTGGAAAGAGTAGGGCGCGTCGGGAACAAAATAAAATGAATTTAATGTTTTTAAAAATCAAAAATATAAGCAATATGTCTGCAAGCAAGGCAAGATTTTGCTTTACAAGCCCGGATACGTCGCTATAATAGCGACTTCTTCACCAGCCCAGGTGGCGAAATTGGTAGACGCAGGGGACTCAAAATCCCCCGCCGCAAGGTGTGTCGGTTCGAGTCCGACCCTGGGCACCACAATAAACCGCTTATCAGCGGTTATTTTTTTTGCCTGTCGAAAACTCATATTAGAAACCAACATTTTGATCAATCAGGATTTTTGTTGGTTCTGCCATGTTCTCGGTATTGGATCAAACCAAACACGCGGTTCAGCGAAAGTCGGATTCATTTCCCTCTTATTTCTCCGCTTATGTTGAATAAATACCGCCAAGCCCGTTTTATGACAAAGGTCGTCTGAATAAACTATACTTTCAGACGACCCCTATCTATCACGGAGCTTATTTATGTCCATCCGTCTGACTACACTGTCTCTAATACTTGCCGTCGCAGCCTGCACGCCCACCGTTTCCCCATCGGCAGAAACTTCACCGACCGTCACCAAATCCGCCATCGATACCGCCTACTGGACCGAACAACCTTATTGTAGCGGCCGCTATCAATTGCGCCTGCCGTCCAAACGCCGTCACGGCAGTACGCACCTTGATTACAATGGCTGGAGCGTGATGGTTATGTTTAACGACTGGAAGAGAAACGTTAGGACCATCAATGAGACTAAGCAATATGGTTATGATGGAACGGATATTGTCGTCGATACCCGCACCCTGATTCCGGATCGGGCGATGATGCAGGTAACGCGAAAAGGATTTGGCTGGGAAGATCTTGTTGGGGATGACGGTATGCCCTACGAAGCCGATTTATATTTCAAGCTGGATAATGATGACGCTTATATCGTACGCAGTTTTTTCTATATCCCTGCCGACAATAAAAAAGCCCCTGCCAACTGGAAAGCCCAAGAAAAAGAAGCAATAAACACAATGGAGAAAAAATTCCGCCAAGAAATCCTCAATGGATTGAAAACCAGGCAGGAATTTGAAGTACCGAACCGACACGGAATTTGCCTGATAGGTGGTTTTATCGCGGACGACGGCAAAAAACCGTTTGAAGTCCATAGCACCGTCGAATTTGCCAAACAACACGATATGAGTCTGGAAATCATGCACGGTGATGTGCTGAAAGCGGGCGAGCCGACGCTGCTTCAACGTAAGGTAAATCTAGGAAAAGGTGCAATGGTTAAAGCCCTAACGCATACCATCCGCCAAGGCAAACGCACCATCAACGGTATGTCGGGCGAGGAAAAATTGGTGAAATGGGGCGGCAACAAATATATGTTCTTTTGGGAACGCGACGGCGGCGATCCGCGCATCATGATGCAGTTTGGCGCGGAGAAAAAAGACGGGACGAAGCGCAGCGAAGCCGAAGTCCTTGCCATTTGGGATACGGTTTTGCCGACTTTGAAGCCTGTGAAGCCATAGCGATGAAAAGGTCGTCTGAAAATGGTTTTCAGACGACCTTTGTTTTGGGGAGGCGGCTCAACGGGTTACGTTGCGCCAGTCGCTTTCGAAATAGCTGACGAGGATTTGGTTGTTCAGATAGTTCGGTTCGACCTTGCGCCTTGCCATGTCGGGCGGGAAGCGGAACATTTCGGCGGCGGTTTGGGCGTTCAGATAACGCGTAGGGACGTTGAATTTCTGCGGGACGGGGAATTGTTTATCAAAGCCTGCCAACACAAATCCCCATTCGCCGAAGGAGGGGACGTAAACGTGGTAAGGCGCAGTGGAAAGGCCGGCGGCTTCGAGGGTGGCGACGACCGACCAGTAGGCATTGGGGGCGAAGTAGGGCGAGGTGGATTGGACGACGATTTTGCCCTGCGGCTGAAGATGGCGGGCGACGAGGCGGTACATGGGGACGGAGTAGAGTTTGCCCAGTGAGAAGTTGGACGGGTCGGGCAGGTCGATGATGATGACGTCGAATTTTTCAGACGACCCCTCCAGCCATTTGGCGGCATCGTCGTTGACGATGTGCATTTTGGGATGGGACAGCGAGCCTTGGTTGAGCGCGCTTAAGGCGGCGGAGGTTTTAAAGGTAGCGGTCATGTCGGGGTCTAAATCGACCAAGGTAACGTGTTTGACCTGCGGGTATTTCAAGACTTCGCGCGCTGCCAGCCCGTCACCGCCGCCGAGGATGAGGACGCGGGAGGCGTCGGAAACCATCTGCATGGCGGGCAGGACGAGGGCTTCGTGGTAACGGGCTTCGTCGCGCGAGGAGAATTGCAGGTTGCCGTTGATGTAGAGGCGGGTGTCGTCTTTCCAGCGGGTAACGACGAGCCGCTGGTAGGGCGAGTGGCTTTGATAGACGACGGGGTCGCCGAAATAGCTTTGTTCGGCTTTGAAGGAGATGCGGTCGGCGTAGGCGAAGGTGACGGCGAGGACGGACAAGACAATCAGCGCGCGCAGGCGGATGGCGCGGTAGCGGGGCAGTTCGGCTTTGAAGACGCGTGCGGTCAGGTAGGCGACGGCAGCGTTGAGGATGCCGAACAAGAGGGCGGAACGCGCCATGCCGAGTTTGGGGGCGAGGAGAAGCGGGAAGAGCAAGGAAACGGCGAGTGCGCCCAAATAGTCGAAGGTCAGGACTTTGGCAACGAGTTCTTTAAACTCCGCGCCTTTGCGGTTTAACACACGCATGACCAACGGGATTTCCATGCCGACGACCGCGCCGACAATCAGCACGAAGGCGTAGAGCAGGGTGCGGAACGGGGCGGCGGAAAGCCCGAAAGCGACGAACAATGCCAGCGCGGAAATGCCGCCAATGATGCCGACCAGAAGTTCGATTTCGATGAAGCGGTGCAACACGTCTTCGTCTTTGATGTAGCGGGTCAGGTGCGCGCCGATGCCCATCGAGAAAAGATAAAGTCCGATGACGGAGGAAAACTGCAAAATGCTGTCGCCCAAAAGATAGCTCGCCAGCGCGGCGATGATGAGTTCGTAGGCGAGGCCGCAACTGGCGACGATGAAGACGGAGATGATGAGGGTGCGGTTGGCGGTCATGGTGTGGCGTTGTATAGGGGTCGTCTGAAATCTGAAAAATGGATGATTCGACAATGGAGAGGCTTGATGTGTAAAACGGTATATTGGGAATCGGAAATGCTGATTTGGAACTTGAGTACATGGTTTTTCGAGTCCAAAACCGTTTTGTAGGGAAGGGTTGGTTTGTGGTGCGCCCCTTTAATTTCAGATGGCTTAGAGTTGTGGCATAATCCATTATATCAAAATACCGAGGAATCCCTATCGTGAGTATTTCCCTGCCCCAATACCTGCTTTACCTGCAATATATGCTTGCGGGTGTAGCGATGACTGTCGTTTTCGGCGCGGTGTATCTGCGTATTACGCCTGCCGAAGAGTTGCGGCTGATTAAAAACGGCAACCTTGCCTGTGCCTTGTCATTCGGCGGCGCGCTGGTCGGATTTTGTCTGACACTCGCGTCCAGCATTGCCCACAGCGTCAGTTTCGTTGATTTTATTCTGTGGGGTCTCGCGGCGGCGGTGATTCAGATTTTGGTGTATTTTGTCGCCACGATGATGATTAAAGGCGCAACGGAGGAACTTATCGGCAACAACGTCGCCGTCGGCGCGCTGTTTGGTGCGGTGTCCGTGTCCATCGGTATTTTGAATGCTGCTTGTCTGACCTGATGTTTCTGTTTTCTTGGTTTCAGAAAGTTGTGTGTTTCCATAAATATAGTGGATTAACTTTAAATCAGGACAAGGCGACGAAGCCGCAGACAGT
>CAUVJL010000021.1:0-27053 GCA_963552075.1 uncultured Neisseria sp. | reverse complement strand
GTACTGTCTGCGGCTTCGTCGCCTTGTCCTGATTTAAATTTAATCCACTATACTATACAATCCCATCATCCTTACCCAACCACCCGCCCAAACCGTGAAAATCCTCATCCTCGGCAGCGGACAGGTCGGCTCGACCGTCGCGCAAAACCTCGCCTCCGTTTCCAGCAACGACGTTACCGTTATCGACATCGACGAAAAAGCCCTGCAACACATCGGCAGCCGCCTCGACGTCCAAACCATACTCGGCAACGGCGCATCCCCGTTTATCCTCGAACAGGCGGGCGCGGCAGATTCCGACCTCCTGCTCGCTCTGACCCGCAGCGACGAAACCAACATCGTCGCCTGCAAAATCGCCGCCGACCTCTTTAATATCCCCAGCCGCATCGCCCGCGTGCGTTCCAGCGAATATCTGGAATACCCCTACCCCGAAAACGACGATACGGAAAACGGCAGCCTTACCGTCTTCGACATCACCGAAACCATCAGCCCCGAACAACTCGTTACCGAACAGCTCGTCGGGCTGCTCAGCTACACCAGCGCATTGCAGGTATTGAGGTTTGCCGGTGACAAAGTCCGCATGGTCATCGTACAGGCGCGTAAAGGCGGGCTGCTCGTCAACCGCGAAATCGCCGACATCAACCAACACCTCCCTGAAGGCGCGGACTGCCAAATCTGCGCCATATACCGCAACAACCGCCTTATCGTCCCCACGCCGCAAACCGTCATCATCGAAGGCGACGAGGTACTTTTTGCCGCCGACATCAGCAGCGTCAACATCATCATGCGCGAACTGCGCCCCAAAGAAGCGCGCACCCGCCGCATCATGATTGCCGGCGGCGGCAACATCGGCTACCGCCTTGCCAAGCAGCTCGAATCCAAATACGACATCAAAATCGTCGAACACAACCCCCGCCGCGCCGAGTGGCTCGCCGAAAACCTCGACAACACCCTCGTCCTGCAAGGCAGCGCCACCGACGAAACGCTGCTGGACGAAGAATACATCGACGAAATCGACGTATTCTGCGCCCTGACCAACGACGACGAAAACAACATCATGTCCAGCCTGTTGGCGAAAAACCTCGGTGCAAAACGCGTCGTCACCATCGTCAACCGCTCCAGCTACGTCGATTTGCTCGAAGGCAACAAAATCGATATCGTCGTGTCGCCGCACCTCATCACCATCGGCTCCATTCTCGCCCATATCCGCCGAGGCGACATCGTTGCCGTCCACCCCCTCAGACGCGGCACTGCCGAAGCCATCGAAGTCGTCGTCCACGGCGACAAAAACACTTCCGCCATCGTCGGCAGGCGCATCAGCGGCATCAAATGGCCGGGCGACTGCTACATCGCTGCCATCGTCCGTGCGGAAACGGGCGAAGTCATCATGGGGCACCACACCGACACCATTGTCCAAGACGGCGACCACATCATCTTCTTCGTCTCCCGCCGCCGCGTCCTGCCCGAACTTGAAAAACTCATCCAAGTCAAAATGGGCTTTTTCGGCTGACACCGTCAAAGGTCGTCTGAAACCTGTTGCAGCAAAGTCAGAACCTTTTTCAACTTCATTGAAACTACGTTTTCAGACGACCTGACACAAATCATCCAATATCATCCGTTTCCACATACGATACCAAAAGGAAAATCCATGTTACGCCCCATCCTTGCCGCCCTCGTGCTCGCAACCGCCCTGCCCGCCGCAGCCGAAACCGACACCCTTCATTACAACATGATCGAATTTGCCGAATCTGCCAATCTCGAAATAACCCGCGACACCATGACCGCCTACTTCAGCATTGCTTCCGAAGGCAAAGACCGCGCCACGGTGAACAAAGCGTTTCAGAAAAAATTCAACGACTTCAACAAAGCCGTACAAAACAACAAACTCCAAACCGAAATCCTCAACCGCAGCGCCAGCCCGCGCTATGAATACAACAACAACGGCAAACGCATCCAAACAGGCTGGGAAGAAGAAGCCGTGTTCAAAGTCGAAAACAAAGACTTTGACGCAATCAACCGCCTGATTGACGAAACGCTGCAAACTGCCACGCTCAACCGCATCGGCTTCAGCATATCCAAAGAAAAACGCGAAGCCGCCGTTGATCAAGTCAGCAAAGCCGCCATCCTGCGCTTCAAAGACCGCGCACAAGACTTGGCAAAAACGCTCGGCTTCTCCAATTACAAAATCGTCAAACTCAATTTAGGCCACATCGGCAACCGTTCCATCGACAACGGTTTCGCCCGCGCCAAAATGATGAATGCCGAAGCCGCTATGTTCAAGCGTTCGGCAAGCGACGGAAACAACGCTATCCAAGCCCCTTCTCCCGGCTCAGAAGAAATCAGCATTACAGTCAACGGCTCGGTGCAAATGTAAAACGCTCCTCCAACAAAAAGGTCGTCTGAAACCCAAACCGGTTTTCAGACGACCTTTTTCCATTCCAACAATCAAGCCAAGCTGACTTCCAAGTTGTCAATCAGACGCGTCGTTCCCAAGCGGGCGGCGGCGAGGACGACGAGGGCTTTGTCGCCGGTACGTGCGACGGCGAGGCTCTCGGCATGGCGGATTTCGACGTAATCGACCACCCAGCCGGCTTCGGTCAGGCGGCGGACGGTTTCTGTTTCCAGTCCGACATAATCGAGATTGCCGTTTTTGAGTTCGGCGGCGACGCGCTGCAATTCGCGGTACAGACGCGGGGCTTCGGCGCGCTCGGCTTCACTGAGGTATTGGTTGCGGCTGGAAAGTGCAAGTCCGTCGGGAGCGCGACCGGTATCGACGGGAACGATGTCGATATTGAAATTCAGGTCTTCGACAAAGCCTTTGATAATCGCCAACTGCTGGTAGTCTTTTTTGCCGAAGCAGGCGGTATCGGGTTGGACGATGTTGAACAGTTTGCTGACGACAGTAGCGACACCGCGGAAATGCCCGGGGCGGAATTTGCCGCACAATTCGTTTTGAAGGTTGGGCGGTTCGACGTTGAAACGTTGCTCGACATTGGGATACAGCTCTTTTTCGTCGGGCGCGAACACGACGGCTACGCCTTCGTTGGCGAGTTTGTCGGCGTCTTGCTGCAAGGTGCGCGGGTATTTGTCGAAATCCTCGCCCTGTCCGAATTGCAGGCGGTTGACGAATATGCTGACCACGACGTTGTCGGCGCGTTTTTTGGCTTCGCGAACAAGGGCGAGATGGCCTTCGTGCAGATTGCCCATAGTCGGCACAAAGGCAACGCTGCCTGCGTTTTTGCGCCATTCGCGTAATTCTTTAATGGTATGAATGATTTGCATGGTGGAAAATGTCCTTTATCTTTTTCGGGATTGCGGCGCGCAGCCACTATGTTTTGTCAGCCCGAAAATCACGCGCCGATTATACGCTGGGAACACGGACAAACAAAGGTCGTCTGAAATTCGGTTTTCACGATGAAAACCTTTTCAGACGACCGTTTTTAGTTATAAACATCAGGCAAATGAATGTTCCGCAGCGGGGAAGGTTTTGGCTTTGACTTCATGGACATAGGCTTCAACGGCGGCTTGGATGCTGTCTTTGCCCTGCATGAAATTTTTGACGAATTTGGCAGTTTTGCCCGGAAAAATGCCGAGCATATCGTGCATGACCAAAACTTGTCCGTCGCAATCCACACCTGCGCCGATGCCGATGGTCGGGCAAGAGACGGTTTCGGTTACTTTTTTCGCCAATTCCGCCGGTACACATTCCATCAATACGATGGTGGCACCCGCTTGGTCGTGCGCTTTCGCATCTGCCAACAAGGCTTCCGCCTTATCGCCCCGCCCTTGCACTTTATATCCGCCAAACGCAAACACGGACTGCGGGGTCAAGCCGATATGGGCGCAGACGGGAATGCCGCGCATTTGCAGGAATTCGGTGGTTTCCGCCATCCAAACGCCGCCTTCGAGTTTGACCATATGCGCGCCCGCCGCCATCAGTTCGGCAGCGGCGGCAAACGCCTGTTCTTTACTCTGTTGATACGCACCAAAAGGCAAGTCGCTGACAATCATCGCGTTTTCCGTACCGCGCGCGACGTTTTCGGTATGGTAACACATATCGTGCAGGCTGACGGGCAGCGTGGATTTGCGTCCCTGCACGGTCATGCCCAAGGAATCGCCCACCAGCAAAACATCGACGCCGGCGTTATCCATCAACGCGGCAAAGCTGGATTCATAGGCGGTCAGCATGGCGATTTTTTCGCCTTCTGCCTTCATCTTTTGCAGTGTGTTCACAGTAATCATTAGAATGTGTTCCGCCTTTTTCAGACGACCTTTTAGATTAAAACGGGCTATTATAGTGAAATGCCCGCCGCCCTGCCACCCGAACGGCAAACGCAAAACAGCCCGACTGCTTTCACAATCGGGCTGTTTGATTGGTGCCGGCACCAAGAGTCGAACTCGGGACCCCCTGATTACAAGTCAGGTGCTCTACCAACTGAGCTATACCGGCTTACTGAAATGCCTTGCGGCACCATCAGTCTTTAACTGGTGCCGGCACCAAGAGTCGAACTCGGGACCCCCTGATTACAAGTCAGGTGCTCTACCAACTGAGCTATACCGGCAAAGAAGCCGAATTATGCCGTTAACTGCCCCGCTTGGCAATAGCTTACTGCCCACAAAGTAAATTTTTATAAAAAATATCTGATTTAAAAAGAAATTTATTTCAGGCGTAATGATTACCCCGTATATAAACCAAGCCGCTCAGGCATATAAATGCAAGGTCGTCTGAAAAACAACCGCACAAAAAGCATTTCAGACGACACTCTGATAAAATACCCCCCTTTCCCCTCCATCCGTCCACATCATGCCACGACACCCCTACCGCCGCCTGCGCCCCGCCAAGTCCGACCTGCCCGAAGTCGGCATTTCCGAAGAAGGCAACATCCGCTCGCTGCATCTGGGCAGCGACACCATCCAAAGCTCGATGAACCTCGACCATCCCGCCGAACTGGTTTTATCGTACAGCCGCGCGATGATGGGCTGGCTTCTGTTTGCGGAAGAAACGCCGAAACACATCACCCAAATCGGCTTGGGCGGCGGCTCGTTCGCGCGCTGGATAGACAGCTACCTGCCCAACACCAAACAAACCGCCGTGGACATCAACCCGCAGGTCATAGCCGTCGCCCGCAGCCTGTTCGAGCTGCCGTTTGAAGGGGAAAACTTTGAAATCGTCGAAGCGGACGGCGCGGAATACATCAAAGTGTTCCGCCACAATACCGACGTGATTTTAGTGGACGGCTTCGACGGCGAACAAATCATCGACGCGCTGGTGGAAGAACCCTTCTTCCAAGACTGCCGCCACGCCCTCTCGCCCGACGGCGTATTCGTAACCAACTGGTGGAGCGGCGACAAACGCTACCACCGCTTCATCGAACGCCTACTCAACGTCTTCGAAGGCCGCGTGTTGGAACTGCCCGCCGAAAGTCACGGCAATATGGCGGTGATGGCGTTCCAAAGCAGCCCGAAAGAGCAAAACCTCGACAAACTGAAAAAACGCGCGGAAAAGCTAAGCGGACAATACGGCTTGGATTTCAAACGGATGTTAAACGATTTGAAAGCAAGCAACCCGAACAACGGCAAACATTTTTATCTGTGAGATGAACAGGTCGTCTGAAAACCCAAATACAGATTGGGCGACGGCAGCACCTGATAAAGCAATAAACCGTCCTCACAGCACACGCAAAATAAAGGAAAACCCATGTTGAAACCTGACATCATCCAAATATCCGGCCCTGTCGGCCTGCTCGAAACCATCTTCCTGCCTGCCGCGCAAACACCTGCACGCGGTGTGGCAGTCATCAACCATCCCAACCCGCTGCAAGGTGGCACGAACACCAACAAAGTCATCCAAACCGCCGCCAAAGCCTTATCGCAACTCGGTTTCCACTGCTACCTGCCAAACCTGCGCGGCGTAGGCAACAGCGAAGGTACACACGATTACGGACGCGGCGAAACGCAAGACTGCATCGCCGTCATCGACTATGCCCGCGCGCAACACCCCGAAGCCGAACTGTTCGCATTGGCAGGTTTCTCCTTCGGCGGCTATGTCGCCACCTTCGCCGCCCAAGAGCGCGAACCGGATTTGTTGCTGCTTATCGGCGCGGCAGTACACCACTACACCGACCGTCCCGAGCCTTCAGCCGTCCCGGACATTACCAAAACCCTGATGATTCATGGCGCAGAAGACGAAGTCGTTGAAATCAGCAAGGCTTGGACATGGGCGGAACCGCAAGGTTTGCCCGTCATCACCATCGCCGGCTCATCCCATTTCTTCCACGGCAAACTCATCGTCCTGCGCGATACCATCGCCCGATTCGTGCCGTCGGTTTTACAACAAAAATAAACGGAGCATCATATTAAATAATATGATGCCAAACCTTGCCGTGCAGCTTGTCCATACTGAATCCAATATGACGAACAACACAGCATGACCGCCGTTTTAATTGCCTGAACAATATTTTCAGACGACCCCGCTGACTATATAATTCCGCCTATTGCCTTTATTTTAACGATCCAGAACCCAATCATGCGTTACAAACCTCTTTTACTCGCCCTGCTCATCGGTTTCGCTTCGCCTTCTTTCGCCGCCAAAGACGCGCCTAAGGAAAAGGCTGCGCCTGTCAAAAAAAGCGTCAAGGAGAAAAAAGACGCCGAACCTGCTAAAAAAGAAGCTGCCAAAGACAAAGCCAAACCTGCCGCGAAAAACGCTAAGGACAAGGCAGATGACAAGCCCGTAGCCAAAAGCAAAAAGGAAACTGCCGAAGCGGCGAAAAACGAGCGTGCCAAAGAACGCAAAAACGACAAAGAAGTTAAAAAACAAGATAAATCCGACAAAACCAAAAAAGGCGAAGCCAAAGCGGAAGAGAAGGCAGGCAAAGCCGTTCCCGCAAAAACCGAGCCTGTAAAAGGCAAAGACAAAGCGGCAGACAAACCCGCAGCCAAAAATAATGTAAAGGCAAAAAAAGAAGCCGCCGAGTTGCCTAAAAAAGACGAAGCAGCGGCAAAACAAGATAAAAAATCCGTCGAGAAAAAAGCGGACAAAGCCGATAAGAAAACCGCTGCCGCCGATTCAGACGACTTCAAAGCCGCAGTAACCGCCGCAGCCAATGATTTGGAAAGCAAAAAATCGCTGCGCAGCCGCAACGAAGGTTTCATCATCCACGTCAACACCACGTTGAAACAGTTGCAGCAAAGCCGTATCAACCTGTCCGCCATCAACCGCCAACAGCGCGACGCATGGGACAAGTTTCAAAAGCTCAATGCTGATTTGAACTACCTGAAAACTCAGGTTTCCAATACGCGCGCGCAAATTTCCCGTTTTGTTTCAGGCAACTATAAAAACAGCCAGCCTAACGCCGTTGCCCTGTTCCTGAAAAATGCCGAGCCGGGTCAGAAAACCCGCTTCCTGCGTTACACCCGCTATATCAACACCGCCAACGATCAAGTCATCAAAGACCTTGAGAAGCAGCAAAAAGAGCTGGCAGCGCAAGAGCAGAAAATCAACAACGAACTGGCATACCTGAAAAAACTTCAGGTCAACATTCAGTCCTCGCTGCGCCGCCAAGGTGTAACCAACACTGCCGAACAGGCTGAAAGCCGCCGCCAAAACGCGCAGATGGCAAAAGAGGCGCAGAAAAAAATTAACCACAAAGAAAACGAACAACGCCTGAACAATCTGTTGAAAGACTTGGAAAAGCGTAAAGCCGAGCAACGCCGCCAGGAAGCCGAAGCGCGAAAAAAAGCCGCTGAAGCCCGTCTTGCCGCCGCTGAAAAAGCGCGCAAAGACCGCGCCGCCGCCGCGCAAAAAGCTGCCGACGAACGCGCCGCCATGTCCAACCTGACTGCAGAAGACATGAACATCCGCGCGCCTTCCTACGTCAGAATCAGCAATGCCAACAGCTTCAGCCGTATGCAGGGTCGTCTGAAAAAACCGGTCAGCGGCACGCTTGCCGGACTCTTCGGACAAGACCGCGGCGACGGTGAAGTTTGGAAAGGCGTGTTCTACCAAACGACTCCGGCAATCGTCAGCAGCATCGCCGGCGGTACGGTTACCTACGCCGATGAATTGGAAGGTTTCGGCAAAGTCATCGTCATCGATCACGGCGACGGCTATATCAGCATCTATTCAGGTTTGAGCGAAATCGAAGTCGCCAAAGGCTACGCCGTAGCCGCTGGCAACCGCCTGGGCATCAGCGGAACCCTGCCTTCGGGCATGGAAGGCCTGTATTTGGAAGTCCGCTACAACGGGCAGGCAATGAACCCGCTCTCCTGGATAAGCTGACCTGCAAACCGGTTTGACATTTTCAGACGACTTTTTGCCGTATCACGGGGTCGTCTGAAATTTAACAACCCGACCCGACGGCCCTATATTCAAAAGCTTTTACACCCGCGCAGATATTTTTTACGCTAACCCTGTTGTTTAACAAGCGTAAATCGCATACAGTCTTGCGAATGTATATTCAGGTCGTCTGAAGCAATATTTCCCACCCCGTTTCACAGTCATTACGGTCTGAAATGAAATAATATAGTGGATTAAATTTAAATCAGGACAAGGCGACGAAGCCGCAGACAGTACAGATAGTACGGCAAGGCGAGGCAACGCCGTACTGGTTTAAAGTTAATCCACTATACAAAAAGAAAGCCATTCATAATGTCAACATCCACTTTGAAAAAAGTCGCACTCTACACACTCGGCGCATTCAGCGGTGTCGCCCTCAGCTTGAGCGTTCAAAGCTTTGCCGCCGAAAAAGACAAAAAAGACAACGAAACCCTGCCCGTACAATCCATCCGCAACATGGCGGAAGTCTACGGGCAAATCAAAGCCAATTATTACCAAGACAAATCCGACGCCGACCTCTTTGAAGGCGCGATGAAAGGCATGGTATCCGACCTTGACCCGCATTCCGAGTATATGGATAAAAAAGGCTATGCCGACATGAAAGAATCCACCAGCGGCGAATTCGGCGGCTTGGGTATGGAAATCGGTCAGGAAGACGGCTTTATCAAAGTCATCGCCCCGATTGAAGATACGCCCGCCGAGCGTGCAGGCGTGAAAAGCGGCGACTTCATCGCCAAAATCGACAACGTCTCCACACGCGGCCTGACCACCAGCGAAGCCGTGAAAAAAATGCGCGGCAAACCGGGCACCAAAATCACCCTGACCCTTTCGCGCAAAAACGTGGACAAGCCCATCGTCGTCAACCTGACCCGCGCCATCATCAAAGTCAAAAGCGTCCGCCACCACCTGCTTGAGCCGAACTACGGCTACATCCGTGTATCCCAATTCCAAGAGCGCACCGTAGCGGGCATCAACGAAGCCGCCAAAGCCCTGATTAAGGCAAACAAAGGCGCACCGCTCAAAGGCATCATCCTTGACCTGCGCGACGACCCGGGCGGTCTGCTTGACGGTGCGGTCGGTGTCTCTGCCGCCTTCCTGCCCGCAGACGCAAAAGTCGTCAGCACCAAAGGACGCGACGGCAAAGAGGGCATGGTATTGAAAGCCCGTCCCGAAGACTACATCCGCACGAGCGGCAGAGACCCGCTGGCAGATCTGCCCGCCGAGTTGAAAACCATTCCGATGACCGTGTTGATTAACTCAGGCTCCGCTTCCGCTTCCGAAATCGTCGCAGGCGCGCTGCAAGACCACAAACGCGCCGTCGTCGTCGGTACGCAAAGTTTCGGTAAAGGCTCGGTTCAAACCCTGATTCCGCTGTCCAACGGCAGCGCAGTCAAACTGACCACCGCGCTGTACTACACGCCGAACGACCGCTCGATTCAAGCGCAAGGTATTGTCCCCGACGTCGAAGTCAAAGACAAAGACCGCGCCTTTGAAAGCCGCGAAGCCGATTTGGTCGGCCATATCGGCAATCCGCTGGGCGGCCAAGACGTCAACAGCAGCAACGAAACGCCTGCCAACACAGAAACCAAAGCCGATAAAGACAAGTCCAAAAAAGACAAAGACGAAGACATCTCCAGCCGCCGCATTCCCAATCCGGCCAAAGACGACCAGCTCCGCAAAGCCTTGGACTTGGTGAAAAATCCAACCGAATGGCAAAAATCTTTGGGCTTGGCAGCGAAAAAACCTGCACCGAAAAAAGATGCAGATAAAGACAGTAAGAAATAAACCTGTTCCTGTTATTTCTAAATAAAAAGGTCGTCTGAAAACGATATGATTGTTTTCAGACGACCTTTTCACACATCAAATATTTCACAGGGAAAACACCATGGCAAAAGCCCCAAAAACCATCTACCAATGCACCGAATGCGGCGGCACTTCCCCGAAATGGCAGGGCAAATGCCCGCATTGCGGCGAGTGGAACACGCTTCAGGAAAGTCTGGCCGCGCCCGAACCGAAAAATGCCCGCTTCCAATCTTGGGCGGCGGACACTTCGACCGTCCAGTCCCTCTCCGCCGTTACCGCCACCGAAGTGCCGCGCAATCCGACCGGCATGGGCGAGCTTGACCGCGTATTGGGCGGTGGTTTGGTCGATGGCGCGGTCATCCTGCTCGGCGGTGATCCCGGCATCGGCAAATCCACGCTGCTGTTGCAAACCATCGCCAAAATGGCGCAAAGCCGTAAAGTGCTGTACGTTTCCGGTGAAGAATCCGCCCAACAAGTCGCCCTGCGCGCACAACGTTTGGAACTGCCCACCGAAGGCGTAAACATGCTTGCCGAAATCCGCATGGAAGCGATTCAGACAGCCTTGAAACAGCATCAGCCCGAAGTCGTCGTCATCGACTCCATCCAAACCATGTATTCCGACCAAATCACTTCCGCCCCAGGCTCCGTGTCGCAGGTGCGCGAATGCGCCGCCCAACTGACGCGTATGGCGAAACAGATGGGCATCGCCATGATACTGGTCGGACACGTTACCAAAGACGGCGCGATTGCCGGCCCGCGCGTGCTGGAACACATGGTCGATACCGTGCTGTATTTCGAGGGCGACCAACATTCCAACTACCGCATGATACGCGCCATTAAAAACCGCTTCGGTGCGGCAAACGAACTGGGCGTATTCGCCATGACCGAAAACGGTTTAAAAGGCGTATCCAATCCGTCCGCCATTTTCCTCGCCAGCTACCGCGACGATACGCCAGGTTCGTGCGTTTTGGTCACGCAAGAAGGCAGCCGCCCGCTTTTGGTCGAAATTCAGGCATTGGTCGATGACGCGCACGGCTTCACCCCCAAACGCCTCACCGTCGGCCTCGAACAAAACCGCCTCGCCATGCTGCTCGCCGTCCTCAACCGCCACGGCGGCATTGCCTGCTTCGACCAAGACGTGTTCCTCAACGCCGTCGGCGGTGTCAAAATCGGCGAACCCGCCGCCGACCTCGCCGTCATCCTCGCCATGCTCTCCAGCTTCCGCAACCGCCCCATGCCCGAAAAAACCGTTGTATTCGGCGAAATCGGCTTAAGCGGCGAAGTCCGCCCTGTCGCTCGCGGACAAGAGCGGCTCAAAGAAGCGGAAAAACTCGGCTTCAAACGCGCCATCGTCCCCAAAGCCAATATGCCGCGCAACGAAAAAGAGTTTCCGAATCTAAAAATCTTCGGCGTTTCCAGCCTGCAGGAAGCCATCGACATCTGCCGCGATGCGGAAAATTGACGGACAGCAACATGAAAGGTCGTCTGAAATCCTATTCCCAGTTTCAGACGACCTTTTCATTCTCTAATACTCAATGCTGTTATAATCCGCAAACCAAGTAAAACAACGACTTCAAAAGGAAAAACATGACACTCAAGCCTCCCGTCCGCATCGCCGTTACCGGCGCAGCAGGGCAAATTGCCTATGCGACCCTGTTCCGTATCGCCGGCGGCATTATGCTCGGACGCGACCAACCCGTTATCCTGCAATTGCTCGACCTGCCACAGGCGCAGCAGGCATTGCGCGGCGTGATTATGGAAATGCAGGATTGCGCTTTCCCGCTTCTTGCCGACATCTTCGCCACAGACGACCCCGAAGTCGCCTTCAAAGATGCCGACATCGCCCTCTTGATTGGTGCGCGCCCGCGTACGCAAGGCATGGAACGTGCCGACTTACTGCACGCTAACGCCGAAATTTTCAAAATACAAGGCGCGGCGTTGAACAAAGTTGCCCATCGCAATGTCAAAGTCCTCGTCGTCGGCAACCCGGCCAACACCAACGCCTACATCGCCATGAAGTCCGCACCCGACATCCCGCCGGAAAACTTTACTACCCTGATGCGTCTCGACCACCACCGTGCCGTCAGCCAAATTGCCGAAAAAATCAACCGCCCGATTACTTCCATCGAGCAAATGTGCGTCTGGGGCAACCACAGCCCGACCATGTACGCCGACTACCGCTACGCCACCAGCAACGGCGAGTCCGTCAAAGACATGATTACCGAACCCGATTGGAACACCGAAGTCTTCATGCCGAAAATCGCCGGACGCGGTGCCGCCATCATCGCCGCGCGCGGTTCGTCGTCCGCCGCCTCCGCCGCGAATGCCGCCATCTACCACCTGCGCGACTGGCTGCTCGGCAGCAGCGGCAAATGGATAACGATGGGCGTTCCTTCCGACGGCTCTTACGGCATCCCCGAAGGTTTGATTTTCGGTTTTCCCGTCATTTGCGACGCAGGCAGCTACCGCATCGTCCAAGGCTTGGACTTGTCGGATGAATTCAGCCGCCAACGCATCGCCGCGACACTGGCGGAGCTGGAAGAAGAACGCGCCGCCATACAAGATATGCTTTAAAAGATCGAGGTCGTCTGAAAACCGGTTTTCAGACGACCTCGACTGACATGAATACCACGGAGTCCCCATGACCACATTGGCCAACAAAAAACTCGCCGTCCTCATCGACGCCGACAACGCACCCGCCGACATCATCGACCGCCTGCTCGAAGAAGTTGCCAAATACGGCATCGCCAGCGTCAAACGCATCTACGGCGACTGGAGCCACGGCCTTTCCAAATGGAAAGCCGCCCTCCTGCCCCACGCCATCATCCCCGTCCAACAATTCGCCTACACCAAAGGCAAAAACGCCACCGACATGGCGCTGGTCATCGACGCGATGGATTTGCTATACAGCGGCAACTTCGACGGCTTCTGCATCGTATCCAGCGATTCTGACTTCACCCGCCTGGCAAGCCGCCTGCGCGAAAGCGGGCTGACCGTGTACGGTTTCGGCGAAAAGAAAACGCCCGAAGCCTTCCGCAAGGCCTGCGACAAATTCATCTACACCGAAATCTTCCGTCCCGAAAAACAACGCCAAGAAAAAGAGAAGAACAGCGGCAAAAACACCCCTGCCGCCGCCCCAGACGCGCTGTCCCTGCTCAAACGCGCCGTGCGCGAAAACGCCGACGACCTCGGCTGGGCAAACCTCGGCCCCATCGGCAGCTACATCAGCAAAATCAATCCCGATTTCGACTCAAGGCTGTACGGCTACGGCAAACTCTCCGACCTCATCAAATCCTTCGACATCTTCGAACACCGCACCGACAACAACCAACTCCAAGTCCGCCGCCGCAAATCCGCCGACAAGCCGACAGAGAGGTCGTCTGAAAACCCAGTGGCAACCCATCAGGCAGAAGAAACCGTTTCAGACGACCCCAATGCCGCACAAAAACGCAAAACGCGCAGCAAAAAAACCAACCCAGCCAAGAACGAAAACACCGCGCCAAGCCCATCGGCAGACACCGCACAACCGACACCCGCCAAACCCGAACCCGCCGCAAAAAGCAGCAAACTGCCCGTTACCCGCGTGATCCCCGCCGTACAGCAGGCAGTCGATACCCACGCCGACGAACAAGGCTGGGCGCGTTTGAGCGACGTATCGAAGCAACTCGCCGCACAAGGCACCGACCCGCAGCAATACGGCTTTGAAACCATAAACCACCTCATCCACGCCATCTACACCGACTGGCTGGAAATCAAAAAAGCCGGTCGTGGCGAACGCCTGCGCGTCAACAAACGCTTTACCGCCAAAGGTTAAACCATAGATTTGAAGGACAAGGCTAATCTGCCGCCCACAATCCACAGAGGTCGTCTGAAAACCTCAAAACCGTTTTCAGACGACCTTAACCTATTAATAGGTTATTAATAAATAATTTAAAAGGATAGATAGTAAAATGCCCAATTC
The DNA here is from genome assembly GCA_963552075.1 of uncultured Neisseria sp. Taxonomy (GTDB): domain Bacteria; phylum Pseudomonadota; class Gammaproteobacteria; order Burkholderiales; family Neisseriaceae; genus Neisseria. The sequence continues at coordinate 12,954 of CAUVJL010000021.1, read as the reverse complement.
CAAACGCAAAGAATTTTTTAAAACCTTACGGAATGATTTTTCAGAATATGGTATGCAAACCTTATTACTTGGATTAACCGCAGTAATAACCACTTTGTTATCAAGAAGATCATCACAAGAAAGATTCATAGATATTCTTGTCAACCACATTATACCAAGTGATGAATTTATCCCAAAATTAAATACTTATATTTTATCAGCGATAATATTCTTTCTTATTCTAACCATTCTATCCACCACTCTTCCTATTCTTTTTAATAAAATAATTAAAAAAGAAAAACAATCAACTATAATAAACAATACCGATAATAAAACAATAAGTGACGAAAATCCTAGTAAAATAGATAAATTAAAAAAAATTCATATCAAGTTTGGCAGCCATCTTATATTTAAAAGAACTGCTTCTACAATAGCAAATACTGGCTCGGTGATACTATTGTTAGCATTTTTTGTTACACTTTTATATTGGTTCCCCCAATTTTTTAACCTAAACAAAGAGGAAATAGAAGAAATAAGCAATAAGGATTTAGTTATCTTTTGGGTAATTGCATCAATATATTTCTTTGTTTCAATATTCTTGAAGAGTATAAGCACTGTGTTCATAGAAGAACCAATAAAACGATCAAAAAGAAAATCCTCGTCGCAGAACCTCCCTAATAACAAAAAAACAACTCCCTGTGAGGTAAGCGGTACCACACCTCTAGAAGACGTAATTCGCCAACTGAAGCTTCCTAACTCAAAAAAACAGGAAACTATTGCCGACCTTATTACGCATTCCTTTGTTTGGGTTAATGATGAATATGAGGTTAAACTCAAAGACCCTGAAAATCTAAAAATCGAGCTAATTTTAGTGCCTAAACAAAGCGATACAAATCAACCTCAAAACTCAGTTGAAAAAACTAAAAACATATCTTAAGGACTATCAGCATGACGAGTAACGAGCCGCAAAAATTGGTCTACAGGCGCTGTTCGGGCACAGCCGAAATGCGTGTCGGCAAAGTAGCTTGCAGCATCGAACTGCTGGGCAAATAAACCCGTTATTTGCCGCTACGTTTTTTATGTAACCGCAGCCAAAAGGCAAAAGGTCGTCTGAAACCTGAACCGCTCCCAAAGTTGGACGCCCCATCCAACCACAAGGGGCGATTCGTCGTTCAGACGACCTTTAATGCTAAAATGTCCTCTGTTTGCCACACACACCGTTTTTCATGAATATTCTCGAAGCCTTATTATTATTGGTCCTGCTGATCGTCATCAGCGCATTCGTTTCCTGTTCCGAACTCGCGCTTGCCTCGGCGCGCAAAATCAAATTGCAAGTCATGGCTAAAGACGGCGGCGACACGCGCGCGCTCGACGTGCTCAATATGCAGCAGCAACCGGGCAGCTTCATCACCGTCGTCCAAATCGGTTTGAACGCCGTCGCCATTCTCGCCGGTATCGTCGGCGAAGCGGCGGTGCGCCCTTATTTCGGCGGTTTGTTGGCAAACGCGGGCAGTTGGGGCAGTACCGCCGCGTCGCTGCTGACGTTCGCGCTGGTCACGGGCAGCTTCATCCTGATTGCCGACCTGATGCCCAAGCGCATAGCGATGACCCATCCCGAAGCGGTGGCGGTGCGCATCGTGCGGCCGATGATGTTCTTGATTTTTATCCTAAAGCCTTTCGTTTGGACATTTGACGGACTGGCGAACGCGATATTCAAACTTTTCAAAATTTCCACCGTCCGCCAAGAGCAGCTGACTTCGGAAGACATTTACGCCGTCGTCGATGCGGGCGCGCAGGCGGGTGTGTTGAAAGAGCAGGAACACTACCTGATTGAAAATATCTTCGACATGCAGGCGCGCACGGTGACTTCCACCATGAGCACGCGCGAATACATCGCCTATTTCGATAAAAACGACGACAGCGATACCGTGTTGGAAATCATGTCGGAAAAACCGCACAACAAATTCTTGGTGTGCGATGGCGATTTGGAACGCGTCATCGGCTACATCGAATCACACACGCTGCTGACTTTGTTTTTAAAAGAAAAAGACGTCCGCCTGACCGACAAGCGCGTGTTGCGCAAAGCCTTGTTCATCCCCGACACGCTGTCGCTTTACGATGTCTTGGAAACCTTCAAAACTTCCGGCGAAGACTTTGCTGTGGTAGTGAACGAATACGCGCTGGTAGTCGGCGTGGTAACGCTGAAAGACGTGATGAGCATCGTCATGGGCGAGCTGGTCAATACCGAAGAAGAGCCGCAAATCATCCGCCGCACCGAAGATACCTGGCTGGTGGACGGCGCCACGCCGCTCGCCGACGTAATGCGCGCGTTGGACATTGAGGAATTTCCCAATTCGGAAAACTACGAAACCATCGCCGGCTTTATGATGTATTCCCTGCGCAAAATCCCGAAACGCACCGATTTTTTAGTTTACGCGGGCTATAAATTTGAAATCATCGACACCGAAAATCTGAAAGTCGACCAGCTTTTGGTTTCTAAACAAAGCGATACGGTAGAAAAAATATAATCAGCCGCAGCAATCATCGGAAAACTTAAATAATAAATTTCAAGGAAAAATCATGATAGCCAACACCGAACCACAAAAATACGCCCGCAGCCTGCACGCACCCATCAGCTTGGGCACAACTTCAGACGACCGCTTTATGCCTCGCGGCTACCTCTCGCATTTCGCTACTCTGCCGCAATTGGTATTGACCGAAAAGCTGGACGGGCAAAACAACTGCTTCGCCGCCCACGGTCTTTATGCCCGCAGCCATGCCGCCCCCACCCAACATCCGTGGGACAAACCGCTGCTGCAACGCTGGCAGCACATCAAAGACGACTTGGGTGACCTCGAACTTTTCGGCGAAAACATGTACGGTATCCACTCCATCGCCTATTCGCAGTTGGAAAGCTATTTTTACCTGTTTGCCGTCCGTCGCGGCGGACATTGGCTGTCGTGGGAAGAAGTTAAATTCTATGCCCAGCTGTTCGACTTCCCCACAGTCCCCGAACTTCCCATCGTGCAGCCGCTTACCGACTTCACCCAAAAATACACCGACGAAGACACCGCCTTGGAGCAATGGCTGCTCGCCAATTTAGGTGCAACATGGACAGACAGCGTGCAAACCGCAGGCAAACTCGGCGGCTACGACCCGAAAACAGGCGAAGCATGCAGCGAAGGTTTCGTCATCCGCAATGCCGCTGATTTTGCCACCAACAACGGTAACCTGCCCGTACAGTCCAACGAGTTTGACAACCTCTTTAAACTTGTTCGCGCCAAACACGTTAAAACCGATATGCATTGGACAAAAACTTGGAAGCCCGCCCGCCTTATCGATTATGATAAATACCATTGGCAAAGCTGGCAGTTTCAGACGACCTGAAGTCAAGTCATCTAATAATAAGAAAGACGACCATGTGGACATTCCCCCATTACACACCCGGCAAACTTCCCGACTGGCAAGCCTTGGAACACCGCTTCAGTTGGTTTGCCGACATGAAAAACGTGCCGCAGGATCCTGAATGGCACGCTGAAGGCGATGTATTCGTCCATACCAAAATGGTGTGCGAAGCCCTGCTGCAACTGCCCGAATTCCAAGCACTCAGCGAGCAGGAGCAACATATCTTGTTTGCCGCCGTTATGCTGCATGATGTAGAAAAACGCAGCACCACTAAACGTGAGATCCAAGGCGGCAAAGAGCGGATTGTGTCGCCGAACCATGCCAAAAAAGGTGAATACACTGCCCGCTCCCTGCTGTATACCGAACTTGCCACGCCGTTTGCTGTGCGCGAAGCGATAGCCAAACTCGTGCGTCTGCATGGACTGCCTCTGTGGGCAATCGACAAACCGAGTCCGGAACGCGCCGTCATCGCCGCTTCTTTGCAGGTCAATACCGCTCACCTCGCCATGCTTGCCAAAGCCGATGTTCTGGGCCGCATCTGCAACGATCAACAGGATATCCTGCTGCGCATCGACTTGTTCCGCGAGTTGTGTGAAGAAAACGGCTGCTGGGGTAAAGCGCGCGATTTCGCCAGCGATTACGGCCGCTATCTTTACCTTAACGGCCGCAGCGAAATGCCCGATTACCAGCCGTTTGACGACAGAACCTTTGACGTGTACGCCATGTGTGCCATAGCAGGCAGCGGCAAAGACAGCTATATCCGGCGACACCTCGCCCATCTGCCCATGCTGTCGCTGGACGACATCCGCCGCGAGCGCAAACTCGATCCCGCCGACCCGAAACACACCGCCGAAGCCGTGCGTTTGGGTAAAGAGCAGGCAAAAGAATACCTGCGCGCCCGCACGTCCTTTGTCTTCAACGCCACCAACCTCAACCGCGACCTGCGCAGCAAGTGGCTGCCGATGTTCGCCGACTACGGCGCGCGGGTACACCTGATTTATTTGGAAGTGCCTTACACGCAATTGCTGTCGCAAAACCGTAACCGCGAACATTCCGTGCCGAACGATGTGATACACCGCATGATCAACAAGCTGGAAATCCCCGATTACAGCGAAGCGCATACGGTGGATTTTGTGGTTTCCGGTTAACCGGTCCGCATCCGAAGTGCGGTTGCCAACCATAAAGGTCAGGCAGCCTGCGAAAATGAGCATCCATCAAATTTCTGGATTTATCCGGAATTGAATAGAAAAGGTCGTCTGAAAATTTTCAGACGACCTTTGTTTAGATTTAAGCCTTATGTTTTTTCTTGATCGCGGCGTTCAGGATGCACCCTAAAATAAAGCCGACGGTTGCGGGCAGCAGCCAACCCAGTCCGACGTTATAAAGCGGCAGTGCGCCGTTGATGTCGGCGGCGACTTCTTCGCTGAAACCGAATGCGGCTTTATAGGCATCGAGCAAACCGACTGCCAGCGTTGCCATCATGGTGCAGAAATAGACGATGCGGCTGCCGCTGAACAGTTTGTGCAGGAAGACCAGCAGGATGATGACGATGGTCAGCGGGTACAGCAGCATCAGCATCGGAATGGAGAAGGTCAGGATGGAGGACAGGCCTTTGTTCGCCAACGCCATAGACACGACCGTATTGACGACGACGAACATTTTGTAAGGAATGCCGGGACACAGGCGGTTGAAATATTCGGAACATGATGTAATCAGTCCGACGGCGGTACTCAAGCAGGCGAGCAGGACGATGACGCCCAAGAGGATGTTTCCGGGGACGCCGAAGTAGAAATTTGCCGTTTTCGACAACACTTCCGCGCCGTTTTCCTGAAGTCCCAAGCCTGACACGCTTGTCGCGCCCATATAGCCGATGAAGAGGTACACCAATGCCAGACAAGATGCGGCAACGATGCCTGAAACGGCGGTCGTCCGCAGCAGATCGGAGCGGTTGTCCACACCCATCGCGCGCACGGCGTCAATGACGATAATGGAGAACACCAGCGAAGCGAGTGCGTCCATTGTGCCGTAGCCTTCCAAAATGCCTTTTATGAACGGACGGAGGCCAAAATCGCCTTGTGCCGCTGCGGGAACGCCCATCGGATTCAACGCGGCATAGCCGACCAAAACGGCAATCGTCAAAATCAATACGGGCGTCAGGATTTTACCGATGCGGTCCACCAGTTTGCCCGGCGACATCGACAGCCAATACGCCACGCCGAAAAACGCCACGCTGAACGCCGCCAGCCCGACTGTTTTTTGGCTTTCAGTCAAAAACGGCGCAACGGCAATCTCAAACGACACCGTCGCCGTACGCGGCATGGCAAACAAAGGCCCGATGGACAAATACAGCGCGACGGCAAACGCCACACCGTACCAGGGCGCAACTCTTGATGCCAGCGCCTGCACATCGCGCGAACCGGAATAGCCGATGGCAATCACGCCCAACAGCGGCAGGCCCGCGCCGGTCAACAGGAAACCCGTCATCGCAGAGAACCAGCTTTCCCCAGCCTGTTGTCCGAGATAAGCAGGGAAAATCAGATTGCCCGCACCGAAAAACAAAGCGAACAACATCAAACCGACCGCCCACAGCGAGGCTTTACGGTTGAGCGGGGAAACACTGTTCATAAATTCGTACCTGTTTGTTTATAGTGGATTAACTTTAAACCAGTACGGCGTTGCCTCGCCTTAGCTCAAAGAGAACGATTCTCTAAGGTGCTGAAGCACCAAGTGAATCGGTTCCGTACTATCTGTACTGTCTGCGGCTTCGTCGCCTTGTCCTGATTTAAATTTAATCCACTATATAAAGGGCAGTTGATTAAAATGGGTATGGGTTTGCCAAGCGTGAAATCATCATGCCGTTTCGCCTTCAACGTCGGCGTAGGGGTCGTCTGAAACGTCCTCTTCCGCTTCCGGGCGTTCTAAATTTTCCTGTTTCAGGCTGATTTCGATTTCGCCGTAGCTGTCCGGCTGGACGATGCGGACCAAACCTTCTTTGGCAAGCTCCAAGAGCGCGATGAAATTGACGACCACATACGCCGCGCCCTGCTCCGGTTTGAACAAATCGCTGAATTTGCATATCCCGCTCTCGTTCAGACGACGTAAAACCGCCGTCATCTGCGCGCGCACGGAAATGGTTTCCTGAATCACTTCATGGCTGCGCGTATGTTTCGCCCGCGACAAAATGCCCAGCCAAGCCTGCGTCAAATCGGCGACATACACCTCCGGCAGCTTCGCCTCGACCGCGATTTCCAACGGCAGATACGCCCAAGCAAAATCCCGTCCCGCGCGCGGCAACGCATCCAAACCTTGCGCCGCCAACTTCATCTGTTCGTAAGCCAAAAGGCGGCGCACCAACTCGGCACGCGGATCCGCCTCTTCATCCTCGACTTCTTCGGGACGCGGCAAGAGCAGGCGCGATTTGATTTCAATCAGCATCGCCGCCATCAAGAGATATTCCGCTGCCAAATCAAACTGATACGCTTCCATTTGGGCGATATAGTGCAGATATTGCTCGGTAATCTTCACCATCGGAATATCGAGAACGTCGATATTCTGTTTGCGGATCAGGTAAAGCAGCAAATCCAACGGCCCTTGGAAGCTGCTTAGGACAACCTTCAAAGCATCGGGCGGAATAAACAAATCCTGAGGCAAATCGGTTACGGGTTGGCCGAATACCCACGCGACAGTGTGTTCAGACGACGTTGCCGCAGCGGAAGAGATAAGGTGTTCTGAAAGCATGTTTAGAGGAGCTTTTTCTTATTAGGTTCGATGGATGGTTAATCAATAACGGGGTCGTCTGAAAACGCAGCGGGTTTCGTCAAAACGAATGCGGCAAAACAAAAATCAGCCTTTTTTGCGTTGGCCTTTCAAAGAAGCGATGGCAATGGCAAGCGTTTGCGCCAACGCCATGCCCAGCAGCGGCAAAACGGCGAAAAACGAACCAGTCAGCACCGTAACGGCATCGCGGGAAAACACAAAGCCATCGCGCGCAAGCATTGCGATTATCCAAGCCGACAATAGCAGCCATTCGCAACCGACCAAAAACCAAATCATCCCGACCGAGCAGCGTTTGCGCCACTTCATGATGGCAGCGTGCAAAAGGCTGAATATCGGAACGGACAGGAAGGGATAAAGGAAATTGGTAAACGGCCGCGGAGAGCCGTCCTGAAAACACAAATAATCGCCCGACTGCATGTCGCATCCCATTGCGCCAAACATCGGATCGACGGCATACATCAACACGCCGAACCACACCGCATAAATCAGGCTGGCAATAAAATAGGCTTTGAAAAATCGGTTCATAGGCAAAAAAGGTCGTCTGAAAAAATAAATTTCAACAGGCTTAAACCCACATCAAATTTTCTGATTGGCATTTGCAGAAGAGCGCAACACACTCAGGGCTTGAACTGCTGCCATGCCATAAACAGGCAATCCCAAAAAAAGAAGTCCTCCTATTGACATCCAACTATCCAGACTACTCCACTCCCACAGCAAAAAAATGAACCAAACAATCAACCATTCGACAATAGGCAAAGCAAGAGTCATCGAAGTTGTACAGCGTTTGGTCCACTTCATAATGCCGGCATTGAGTAGGGACAATAACATTACAGATAAAAACGGAAAGAAGAAAACCTTCAAAGACACTTTCTCAAAAGCCGACATTTCAGCAGCTCGTGAACAATACTGTAGACGCTGTTCATTTTCAGGTGCAATATCAAAACATTCGGATCCTGAAAACAGCAAACCGTCGCCGTACATCAGCAAACCGAAGACAACCGCATAAATCAAGCTGGCGATAAAATAGGCTTTAAAAAATCGATTCATCTCATTTCCGTCCTGCAATATGTTCCACCGCCGCCTGTGCGCAATACAGCCCAAAAGAAGCCGTCACCAGCATACTCGCGCCATAGCCCGCGCAGGACAAACCTTGTGGCGCGGCATCGGTCGAACACGCTTCTCCCGATTGCGGCGGCGTAATATTCTCGGTTGAATAAACGCAAGGCACGCGCATTTTTTCTTTGGTATCGCGGCTGAAGCCGTAGCGTTTGCGCAAGGTGTAGCGCAGGTTGGCAAGCAGCGAGTCGTGGGTTACGCGGCTCAAATCGGCGGTTTGAATCAATGCCGGATTTTTCTGTCCGCCCGCGCCGCCGCTCAGGATAAACGGCTGATTGTGCCGCACAAAATAAGCCGCCATCGCCGCCTTGACGCGCACTTGGTCTATCGCGTCGATCACAAAGTCGAAAGGTCGTCTAAAAAGCGTTTCCAGATTGTCTTCCGTCACAAAATCCTCGATTTCCTCCACTTCGCATTGCGGATTGATTTGGGCAATGCGTTCGCGCAACGCCGTCACCTTCGCCTTGCCGAAATCGTCGGTCAGCGCATGAAGCTGGCGGTTGACATTGGACTCGGCGACGTTGTCCAAATCAATCAAGGTCAAACGACCGATGCCCGTCCGCGCCAAAGCCTCCACCGCCCAAGAGCCTACCCCGCCCACGCCGACCACGCAGACGTGCGCGCGCGAAAACCGCGCCAGTGCTTCATCTCCATAGAGTCTGGCAATACCGCCGAAACGGCGCGAAGGAAGAAAAACGGTGTCGTTCATACCCAACCTTGTGATATATCAATAAATGAATGAAAATCAACGCAAAACGCTGCGGACGAATGCGACACATATTATACTGGAAAGCAGACGGGCTGTTGCAGCAGCCCGAAAGAGTCTATAATCGTTTCATATCGGACCCTTCCCAACCGCATGAAACAAAGTGCCGCCTGCGGCGCAAAAGGAGAATGAACTATGTACAAACATCTGGTTGTAGCCGTTGACGGCAGCGAAACTTCCCTCAACGCCCTGAAACACGCCGCCGAGTTGGCAAGCGTCAACAACGCCCGCCTGACTTTGGTACACGTCGCCAACCCCGCCGAATACATGGCGCTCGCCCCCGAATTCCTGCAACACGAAAGCTACGAGGCCGCCGCCGTCGCCCAAGGCAACGAAGTTTTGGACTTCGCTGAAAAAACCGCCCGCGAAAACGGCGTGGAAAACATTGTCAAACACCTGCTGGTCGCCAACAAAGGCGCGCGCGAAATGGCGCAGGATTTGGTCGATTACGCCGATGAAAACGGCGCCGACCTGCTGGTACTCGGCACACACGGCCGCACCGGCCTGATGCACCTCCTGATGGGTAGCTTCGCCGAAACCGTTATGCGCCAAAGCCACCTGCCGCTTCTGATTATCCGCAGCAAAGCGGAAGAAGCGTAAGGGGCTGCCCTACTGAAGAAGGTCGTCTGAAACTGCTTCGACAGACGCAGTTTCGATAATGTCCTTATCCGTCAAATAAAAAGGTCGTCTGAAAACCTGAAACCTGGTTTTCAGACGACCTTTGTCTTGCAATCCGTTTTATCCGTCCGTTTTCAGCATCCGCAGGAAGCCTCGTCCGATGCCTGGAGGCTCAAGGCTTTGCGTTTTTTGGCTTTTTCATAGCGGCAGCGTTGGCGCTCGGTGGTGATTTCCAACGGCGGGACGGGAACGGGTTTGCCGTCTTCAACCGCGACCATGGTGAAGTAGCAGCTGTTGGTATGGCGCACTTCGCCGGTGCGGATGTTTTGCGCTTCGACGCGGATGCCGATTTCCATGGAAGTTCTGCCCGTGTAGTTGACGCTGGCGTAGAAAGTTACCAAGTCGCCGACGTGTATCGGCTCTTTAAACAAGACTTTATCGACAGACAGGGTAACGCAGTAGTTGCCGCTGTAACGGCTGGCGCAGGAATAAGCGACTTGGTCGAGCAGGCGCAAAAGTTCGCCGCCGTGGACGTTGCCGCTGAAATTGGCGGTGTCGGGCATCATCAGTTCGGACATGATGAGTTCGTGTGAAGGGAGTTGGCGGGTTTGGTCCATGGTGTTCCTCTTTTAAAAATGAATGTTTGTGTTAAACAGGCGGCCGTTCAGTGGTTGGGATGGTTTTCAGACGACCTTACTGATTGTATTTAATATATGAATATACGGAAATTGGATTTTTTTATGGGTTTATAACCATTTTCTGCGTGAGAAGAAAATCAGCAACCCGACGATGATGCACAACATCAAGCCTAAAACGATAAAATAGCCGTAATGCCAATGCAGCTCGGGCATGTTGTCGAAGTTCATGCCGTAAATACCGGTAATAACGGTCAGCGGCATGAAGATGATGGTGATGACGGTCAGGACGCGCATCTGCTGGTTCATGCGGTTGGATTGGAAGGAAAGGTAGATGTCCATCATGCTCAACACCATGTCGCGCGAGGCGTCGAGTGATTCGATAAGCTGCATGTTGTGGTCGTACACATCGCGCAGGTAGACGGTGGACTCGCCTTTGAAAATGGTGAAATCGACGCGTACGGCAAGTTGATAGAACACGTCGCGCAAGGGCAAGAGCGTGCGGCGCAGGCGGACGGCATCGCGCTTGAGGCGGTGGATTTTGCCGAGGATGTCGCTGTTTTCATCTTTAAACAGGGATTTGTCTATGGCTTCGACGCGGTTGTTGTACTCTTCCAAAACGATGAAATAGTCGTCCACGATGCGGTCGAGCAGGCAATAGGCGAGGAAGGCGGTGTTTTTGCCGAGGATGCCGCGCGGGTTTTCGCTCATTTGGCGGCGCAACTGGCTGAACAGCCCCAGCGGTTTTTGCTGGAACGACAACACGAAATCCTTGCCGATAATCAGATACACTTGGTCGGAATTCAGTTTGCCGGCGGCGGTGTAGTGGTAAACCTGCGCGGCGATAAACAGATAATTGTCGTAGTCTTCGATTTTGGGGCGTTGTTTGCGGCTGAGGATGTCTTCGATGACCAGCTCGTGGATGCCGTAAGGCTCCAGCGTGTGTTTGAGCAGCGCGGCGTCGTTGATGCCGACGAAATGCAGCCAGTTGGTCTGCCCCGCTTGCGGACGGACGATGTCGGGCAGTTTTTTACCCGCGAGATAATCGTGCTGGGCAAACGTATCGGCGGAATAAAGCGTCTGGTGGATGGCGGAACGCGGCGCGTTGTCGGTATTGCTGCGCGGGACGGTTTGGTCTTGCGGGATTTCGGCTGGGTCTGCGCTGTTGGGCTGTTTGCTCATAAAATCGGATAAGGCAGGATGGATAATGTGTTTTTCTGTTGTATAGTGGATTAAAATAAAAATGAGACAAGGCGGCAACGCCCGCCGTGTACGGGTAGTACATAAGGGCGTTGGCAACGCCGTATCATTGCAATTTTAATCCACTATAAAAAAGGTCGTCTGAAAGGTTCAGACGACCTTTATGCTTGAGAAAACCGTTTCGGATATAGTGGATTAACTTTAAACCAGTACGGCGTTACCTCGCCTTAGCTCAAAGAGAACGATTCTCTAAGGTGCTGAAGCACCAAGTGAATCGGTTCCGTACTATCTGTACTGTCTGCGGCTTCATCTCCTTGTCCTGATTTAGTTAATCCACTATATTTTACAACCCTTGGTGGTCGAGCCAGCGTTCGGCATCCAGTGCGGCTTGGCAGCCGGAAGCCGCGCTGGTGATGGCTTGACGGTAGGTGTGGTCTTTGACATCGCCTGCCGCCCATACGCCTTCGATATTGGTCGCGCCGACGTTGTCGCCCGTACCACCTTTGGTTTTCAGGTAGCCAGTTTCGTCCATATCGAGCTGGCCTTTGAAAATGTCGGTGTTGGGTTTATGGCCGATGGCGATGAAAACGCCTTTGACGGCGATGTCTTCGGTAGTGCCGTCATTGTGTTTCAAACGAGCGCCGGTAACGCCGCCTTCGTCGCCCAAGACTTCGTCCAGATTGCTGTTGAGCTTGAGGATGATTTTGCCTTCTTCAACGCGCTGCATGAGTTTGTCCACCATGATTTTTTCGGCGCGGAAGCTGTCGCGGCGGTGGATCAGGGTAACGGTATTGGCAATGTTGGCAAGGTAAAGGGCTTCCTCTACGGCAGTGTTGCCGCCGCCGACGACGGCCACGTCTTGTTGTTTATAGAAGAAACCGTCACAGGTGGCGCAGGCGGAAACGCCTTTGCCGGCAAAGGTTTCTTCACTGGGCAGCCCCAGATATTTGGCGGATGCGCCGGTGGCGACGATCAAGGCGTCGCAGGTGTATTCGCCCATGTCGCCTTTGAGGGTGAAGGGTCGGTTTTGCAAATCGACGGTGTGGATTTGGTCGAAAATCATTTCGGTGCCGAAGCGTTCGGCATGGGCAAGGAAGCGCGCCATCAGTTCCGGGCCTTGTACGCCTTCGGCGTCTGCGGGCCAGTTGTCGACTTCGGTGGTGGTCATCAGTTGTCCGCCCTGTTCGACGCCGGTGATGATGACGGGTTTGAGGTTGGCGCGGGCGGCATAGACGGCGGCGGTGTAGCCGGCAGGACCTGAGCCGAGGATGATGAGTTTGTGATGGTTGCTCATGATGTTTTCCTTACTGAGAGATTGAGTGTGTTTCAGACGAGGTAGATTTTACTTGAAACTCAGGTCGTCTGAAAATGTAGATGCAACCGCACTCCCCTTTTCTTTTGATAAATATAGTGGATTAACTTTAAACCAGTACGGCGTTGCCTCGCCTTGCCGTACTA
>CAUVJL010000020.1:0-28398 GCA_963552075.1 uncultured Neisseria sp. | reverse complement strand
ACTGTCTGCGGCTTCGTCGCCTTGTCCTGATTTAAATTTAATCCACTATATTTAATCCTCTAAAATCTTGCTTTCAATCATGCAGCGGATACATGCCTGCCGCACATAGGCTTTTCGGTCGTCTGAAAGACGCAGCACAAGCATACTTCCATAGCCGAACAGAAACTCTGCTTCTTTGCCCTGCGCCGTGCCGAGTATTTCGGCTTGGCGGAAGGTGCGGCCGTCTGAAAGCGCGATGTCGTAACGGCAGCCTTCCTTTATCACACTGCATTCCGCTTCGGGAAAAGTCTGTTTCCGCCAAGCCTGCTCGCGTTTGCGGCTGCGGCAGGTTTGGAACGACCCGCAAACCAGAGTCGAAAAAACGATGACGCCTATGATTAGCCAAGTGTTCATATCTATTCCTTAAAGTCGGCTCAGTTTCAGATAGCTTTTTTTCGGAAAAGGATGTTCATGGCTATGCCTCCTTCAGGTCGTCTGAAAGTGTTGATAAGGGGCAGCACGGCAAACAACGAGTTTTCTGGAAACGCCTTATTGCTCTATCCGACTGAGCTACCCGCCGAAAGCGGGGCAGGACTCGAACCTGCGACGGATGTAGTTCCCAAGGCATTTGTCCGCTATGCTGTGAAAAAGGGTGGGCGGCTAGATTGGCAGGATTTACGCCGTTTCCGGCGGCGGGAATCGAACCCGCAATAACCGATCTAATGTAATCCTGCCGGCATCCGCCCGTAAGGGGTGGTACATCTGGCAACAAGAAGTAGAGAAATTTTTACGCGCTCTATCCTCTGAGCTACTCTGCCATAGTTGGCGGCAGAGGCGGGATTCGAACCCGCGACCTCGAGCGTTGGCAGGCTGTAATTCCTCCGGCATTTGCCGAATGCACCTAAAACGGTTTTCATCGTAGGTCGTCTGAAAAGTTTCAGACGACCTTGAGTGATCAAGCGATACAGCAAGCCATCAACCATTCAGGGAAACAAGGCTGGCATTTGCCTGCTGAATCAGAAAAGGTGGGCGACTAGAAAAACAAGACGTCAACGCCTATTAGGCGAGGCAGGAGTCGAACCTGCAGAAACCTTGTAGTCTTGTCGGCATTCGCCCTGTAACGACACGGCAGCTAAAAATTTACGGAAAAATCTTTCCTGTAGAACTGTATTTTCCGCAGCATCTGCTGCATCGTTACATTTACAACATAGCCAACAGCGTGCCAATGATAAAAAAATTTCAAAATTAATTTTTAATTTATTGAATATAAAGAAAATATATTTTAATGTGGTCTTTTGTGGCAAAAAGCGTAGAATACTAAAAAGTATATTTTTAGATAGATTTATAGAAAATAAGATATTTAAGGAGATGTGATGCGATTCGATGATTTAGACAAACGCCTGCGGCAATACGAAACCGCTTACGATTTCTGCGTGCCGCAGGAAAATTTCATCGTAGTGCGCTTGGACGGGCGCGGCTTTACGCGGTTGACTAAGGAAATTTGGCAGTTTGAAGCCCCGTTCGATATCCGCTTCCGCGACCTGATGGCACACAGCGTCCGCCATCTGATGCAGTGCGGTTTCAATGTGGCGTATGGCTATTCCGAAAGCGATGAAATTTCACTGCTGTTGCGCCGCGACGACGATACGTTCAAACGCAAAACGCGCAAAATCATTTCGGTATTGGCGGGCGAAGCCAGCGCTGCCTTTTCGGTAGCGCACGGGCAACCTGCCGCTTTTGATGCACGGGTTTGCGTTTTGCCGAACGAAAAACTGGTGGTCGATTATTTCCGTTGGCGGCATGAAGACGCGCACCGCAACGCGCTCAACGCCCACTGCTATTGGATGCTGCGCAAAAAAGGCGAAAACGTATCCCGTGCCACGGACGCCGTCAGCGGGCTGACACGCGCTCAAAAACACGATTTGCTGTTTGAAAATAACATTAATTTCAACGAATTGCCCGCATGGCAGAAGCGCGGCTTCGGCGTGTATTTTCAGACGACCTTGAAAGAGGGCTTCAACCCGCAAACCAAAGAGAACGTGCAGGCGGAACGCCAAATTTTACATACGGATTTCGAGCTGCCTTTGGGCGACGGTTACGGCGCATTTGTCTTGGAAAGAATCGTTTAGAGGTCGTCTGAAAATGAATACTGCACCCAAAAAACAAGTCGCCGTCAGCTTTCTCGGCACGGTGTTGGACAGCGGTTTCGGTCAAGGGCGTTGGCAGAAGTGGCGGCCGAATG
Organism: uncultured Neisseria sp.; assembly: GCA_963552075.1. Classification (GTDB taxonomy): domain Bacteria; phylum Pseudomonadota; class Gammaproteobacteria; order Burkholderiales; family Neisseriaceae; genus Neisseria. Next base: position 26,177 of record CAUVJL010000020.1, on the reverse strand, counting down.
TCGCCATGAATCAGCGTCATGATTTTCATCTTGACCGCATGGAGCTGTTTTATGCGGAGAAATACCGCGATCTGGCGGATCATGTAAAAGCCGATATTCAGCAGGTGTCGCCGCACACCGTTGTCAATCTCGTGCCTATGGAGCTGGAAAACCCGTGGGATTTTTCCGAGGTTTATACCAAGCTGCACGACTGGGCGGCGGGCTATACATTTGATACTGAAGAAGAAACTTATCTCACCCACATCACCACGGGTACGCACGTCGCGCAAATCTGCCTGTTTTTATTGGTGGAATCGCGCCAAATCCCGGGCGTGCTGTTGCAGACTGCGCCGCCGAAAAACCAAAGGCGCAGCATGGGGAAAGGCGATATCGGCGGTTATGAAATCATCGATTTGGACTTGGCGCGTTACGACGTGCTTGCCGAACGCCTTGCCGCCGTGCGCGATGACGCGGTGCGCTATCTGAAAAGCGGTATCTCCACCCAAAACGCCGCCTTCAACCGCATGATTGCCGAAATCGAACAAGTCGCGCTGCATTCCCCGTCGCCGATTCTGCTCTCCGGTCCTACCGGCGCGGGCAAATCGATGCTGGCTCGCAGGATTTTCGAATTGAAAAAGGCGCGCCACCTGATTAAAGGCGAGTTTGTCGATGTGAACTGCGCCACCTTGCGCGGCGACGGCGCGGCTTCCGCCCTGTTCGGACACAAAAAAGGCGCGTTTACCGGCGCGGCGGAAAAGCGCGAAGGCTATTTGAAAACAGCCGACGGCGGCGTACTGTTTTTGGACGAAATCGGCGAATTGGGCTTGGACGAACAGGCCATGTTGCTCAAAGCCATTGAAGAAAAACATTTTTATCCCGTCGGCAGCGACAAGGAAGTGCACAGCAGCTTCCAGCTTATCGCCGGCACCAACCGAGACCTGCGGCGGGAAATTCGCGCCGGACGCTTCCGCGAAGACTTGTTCGCCCGCATCAATATTTGGAACTACCCGCTGCCCGCGCTCGCCGACCGCCGCGAAGACATCGAGCCGAACATCGAACACCAGCTCGCGCTCGCCTCGCAGGAACTCGGCCGCGCCACCCGTTTCAATAAAGAAGCCCTGTCTGCCTACCTTGCCTTCGCCCATTCAAACGAAGCACGATGGCGCGGCAATTTCCGCGACCTTGCCGCCAGCATCATGCGCCTGGCCACGCTTGCCCCGCAGGGCAGGATACAGACGGAACAAGTGGCGGCGGAAATTGAGCGGCTCAAATGGTTGTGGGCTGAGGAGGCGGATTCAGACGACCTTGTATCTAAGAGGTCGTCTGAAAAGGCGGATAACTACCCCGACAAAATCGATTGGGAAAATTTGGATTTGTTTGACCGCTTGCAATTGCAGAGCGTGATTGATGAATGCCGCAAACACCAAAACATGGCGCAGGCGGGAAGGGCATTGTTTCATGTTTCCCGAAACAGCCGTACTAAAACCAATGACAGCGACAGGCTGCGCAAATATTTGCAGAAATTTGGTTTGGAGTGGGGCGATATCGTGCAGTAGATGAGGCTTGAACCGAGCGGGTTGGGGCGGGAGAGGTTTTTATTTCGATTGGCTGGTATTAGGAAGGGTCGTCTGAAAAAACTGTTCTCAAGATTCACTGAGTTCGTTTTAGCTCCGCATAAACTGACTGCGTCCGTTTTCAGACGACCTTTTACTTTGTGGAGGGGATGTATTTATGGTTTGGTCAGATAAGGATATAGATTCAGGCGTCCGTCTTGGCGTACGGCTAAATAGTCCGGTGCATCAAACCTCATCCCAGTACCGTGATAAAGGCATTTTTGTCGAGGATCGGGATACAGTCCGCCGCCCAAATAGCCGATTTCTAGCGGTTGCTGATTGGCAGCATACTGTTTTAACACTGCGGCAGCAGCTTGTGTTTGTTCGGCGGTGGGATGGTCGTCGGATCGTCCCAGACCAAACAGATCCCAAAAGGTTTTTCTAGGAGGGGTAATACGGATATTGTATGTCGTACATCCATCGTTATAAATTGGGCGTTCTATTTGGCGGACGGAAATTCGATAGTAACCGTGGCTGCCTACAATACTGAGAACTTGGGCTTTTGAAAAATCACCGCCGGCATAGGTTGCTAACGGAAATGATAGGAAGAAGAGGGGGATAAGGTAGCGCATAAGGTTTAGGTCGTCTGAAAGAGTGTTGGGCGTTACTGCAAGTTTAACATGACAGGTATTACGGAAAGTATAGTGGATTAAATTTAAACCAGTACGGCGTTGCCTCGCCTTGCCGTACTATTTGTACTGTCTGCGGCTTCGTCGCCTTGTCCTGATTTAAATTTAATCCACTATAGGAAGGTAAGGTCGGGTATGGCGTTTTCTTTTTACTGGAAGGGTCGTCTGAAATTTTTCAGACGACCTTTTTGTCTTTGGTTTTAAAGATAATGTTTTAAAACGCTTACGGATTTTCACCATACGGGGAAATTTTCGTCACGCGCCGGCGTTTTTGGTGCAGGGGGCGGGTTTGTTCCGGCTGGAAAATGTAATTAAAGGGGCGAAGTTGCAGCGTCTGCCACAGGCGGTCCAGGTTGCGGGTGGCGGCGGCGCGGGTTTGTTCTGTGTCGGGCGTGAGGAAAATGTGCAGGGTTTTGCCGTGTTGCTCGACGCGGTATTCTTGGATGAGGTCGTCTGAAATCATGGCGCGGCGGATGAAGTCGGCGTAGAGGGCGTAAGGTTCGCCGTTTGCTGTGCGTGCGTCGAGGATGTCGTCGCAGCGTCCTTCGATGGCGCTGATGCGGGCGAATGCGCTGCCGCAGGGGCAGGGGGCGTCGTTGGCAATCAAAACGTCGTCGAGGCGGTAGCGGATGACGGGTTGGCTTTTGCGGTTGAAGTCGGTGATGATGGGGGCGAAGCGGCCGCTTTCGCGGTCTATCCAGTCTTTTTCGATATAGACCATGTCTTCGTTCAGATGCAGGTTGCCGTGGGCGCAGGTGTGGGCGAGGAAGCCTTCGGTGCATTGGTAGATTTGGTGAACCGGTGTGCCGAAGCGTTGTTCGATGCGGGTTTTGACTTGCGGTTCTAAAACTTCGGCGACGGAGATGATTTTTTTGGGGTGTATGGCGAGATCGGGGTGTCGGGCAAGCTGCTGCAATACTTGGGCGGGGGCGATGAGGATGGTGGGCTTTTGCGCGTTGAGCCTTGGGATGTGCGCGTCCAAGGCTTCGAGCAGGTCGTAAAACTCGAAGCGTATCAGCGGGCTTTTGACGGCGGTGTAGAGGTTGCTGTTGGCGCGCAGGAAGAAGGCGATGCTGTGGCGGGCGAGGTAGGGGCGGGGCAGCATGCGTTTGAGCATATAGCCTGCCCACAGGGCGGACTCTTCGGGGGAAACGAGGAAAATGCCCCTGTTGCCGCTGGTGCCGGAGGAAAGTCCGACGGTGATTTCTTTGCCCGAGGTCGTCTGAAAAACGGGGCTGAAGTCGCGGCTTTCTTCGGCTTTGAGCGCGACGGAGAGGGCATCTTTTTCGCTGATGCCGTAGGCGTTGATGTCGGCGAAATGCTGCATGAAGATGCGTTTGTTGATAACGGGGTAGTCTTGCAGCTTGGCGCTGTGGGGGTAGAAGCGGCTGTTGTGGTTTGTCAAAAGGCGGTCGAGCTGTTTTTGCTGGTGTGCTTCAAGGGCGGCGCGTTCCGTGTAGTTTCGTGTGTGGAAAAAGGATTTGAGGATTTGCCATTTTGAAGGTTTCATGGTGTGTTCTTTGGGGCGGTTGAGGGGCTTTGGCTTGTCGGGTTTTCAGACGACCTGCTTTAATCCAAGCCTTCCATTCCTAATCGACGCAAGGTGGGTTCGCAATGGCTGGGAACGAGGATGATTTCGCGGTTGCGGCGGTGGAGGTGTTGCAGGCGGTCTATGGTGGCTTGGACGGCGTTGCGGTTTTGCGCGATAAGGCCGGTAAGTGGGTTGGGGCGGCGGTTGTGGCTGATGGTCGCAAACCGCCAAACGGCGTCGGCAATCAGGAAAAATTCTCCGGCTATCAGCCCGTATTGTCCGGCGGCATGGCCGGGCAGGGCCACGGCAATCAAATCGGCGCTGATGCGGTAGCCTTGTTCAAATGGGTAAAACGCTTCGTCAAGGCGGACTTCGGGCATATCTTCGATAAAGCGGGCGCGCTGCGGCAGGTCTTGGGGCAACAGCTCGCGCAGGAAGCCCTGTTTGACTTCGATGATGCGGTTGGTCAGGCTTTCGGGTTTGTCGGTACGGTAAACAAAGTCATAGGCGGCGCGGGAAAGGATGATTTCTGCATCAGGGAAGTCTTTGAGTCCGGCAATATGGTCGGCGTGCAGGTGGGACAGGAAGATTTGGTTGATGTCGTGTGCGGCATCGCCCAAACGCTCGCGTATGGTCGGTTGGCTGAGGGTGACGGGCGTGGTCAGCGCGTAAAACTTTTCGGGAAAACGGCGGCAGGCTTCAAAAAAGCGGGGCGCGTAGCCGGTATCGAAAAGCAGGTTGCCGCCTTGGTGGGTGATATGGGCGGTCATCGCGGGAAAGGCAGCTTTGCGCAGGCTGCCGCCCCGTTCGACCATACATTCGGGATGGGTGCAGTAGCCGGTGTGGTAGAAACGGATGTCCATAGCTTCAGCCTTTCAAGGAGTGGGCGTATTGCCGCAGTCCGTCGGCAACGCTGATTTGGGGTTCGTAGCCGAGCAGCGAACGGGCGCGGCTGATGTCTAGGGTTTGGTCGAAGGAAATCGTACCGATGCTGTAACGGGTGACGAGGGGTTCGCGAAAGGAACGGGTCAGCCGCGCCTGCGTTTCCAGTAGGCGGGCAAGGCTGTCAATCAGGCGGTAGGAGACGGGTTTCAGACGACATCCCAGATGCAGGGTATCGATGATTTGCCGGTAGAGTGCGGCGATGGTCTGCGGCTCGCCGTTGGTGATGTTGAACGGCATGGCGCGAGGGACATCGGCTTCAGCTGCCAACAGAAGGGCATGGACGACATTGCCGACGTAGGTAACGTCCACTAATGCGCCGCCTGCTTCGCGGCCGCTGCGCCGAATCAGCGGCAGAAAGCCTTTTTCGGAGATTTTGAGCAGGCGCGGCAGGACGGCGGTATCGTATTCGCCGAAAATGCCGCGCGGACGGATGATGACGCTGGAGAGGTCGGTGGCGGCGGCGACTTCTTGTTCGGCAAGGAATTTGGTGTAGGCGTAGTCGTTGACGAAGTGGCGGCTGATAAAAGTTTCGGGGACTTTGTGCTGGTCGAGGTAGTCGAAATAGATGCTGGGCGTGGAAACATGTACCAGCTTGCCGATATGGTGCTGCCGCATCGCCGCTAAGACATTTTGCGTTGCGGTCACATTGGCGCGGTAGAAATCTTCGTATCGCTCCCACGGCGAAGACAGCGCGGCGCAATGGAACACGATATCGGCATCGGAAAACGCCTTCAGGGTCTGATTGCGGTCGGACAAATCGAAGGCGTGAAATTCCGTATCCAGCATTTTGCCGATTTCGGCATTGCGCCCGCAGGCGGCTACCTGCCAGCCTTGGGCAAGCAGCGTCTGCACAAGGTTGCGCCCCAGTCCGCCGGTCGCGCCGGTGACGATGGCCTTTTTCATGGTTTTTCCCAAACCAAGGCGCCTAAGCCCACGCCTGCGGATGTGCCAAACAGCAAAACTTTATCGCCGGATCGGACGGGGAAGTCGGTCAGCAGGTGGTGCAGCGCGGAGGGGATGGAGGCGGAGATTTGGTTGCCGTGGGTATTGAAAATATCGACGATTTTGGCGGGGTCGAGTTTCAGACGACTGATGATGTGTTGCAAAGCGCCGCGGCTTGCCTGATGCGGAACGATCCAGTCTATGTCTGCCAACGTCAAATCCGCCTGCGCCAAAGTTTCATCCAAGAAGCCGGGTATGGCTTCGGCGGCAAGTTTGTAGAGCTTTTTGCCGTTCATGTGGAAATAGGCTTGGGAGACGTAGCTTTCGGGGTGCTTGGATGGGTGGTTTTCATAGCCGCCCGCAGGAATGGTGCAGAATTCGTAGCCTTCTGGATGTACCTCGAATTTGCTTGTCAGCACGCCGCCGCGTTCAGACGACCTGATGACTGCCGCCGCCGCGCCGTCGCCGAAAATGGTCGAACTGTGAAAATCGTTCCAGTCCAAGCCGACAGAGGCGACATCGCAGCTGATCAATAAAATGGTGGGATATTTGTGTAACAGCGAATCCGCCAAATCCAAGCTGCGTAAGAACGACAAACAGGTCATGTTGACGTCGAATGCGGCAATCGGGCGAGCGGGCTTCAGCAGCCGTAATGTATGCGCGGCGTTGAAGGGAATGCATTGACGGTCGATGCCCGAAGCGTTGATGACGCAATCCACATCGTCAATCGTGATGCCTGCCGCCGCCAGCGCATTTTTTGCGGCTTGAAGCTGCATCGCATCGGCAGATTCGTCGTCCGCCAGAAAGTAGCGTTGCGCCAAGCCGCTGAGTTTTTCGGTGCGGCCTTCTTTGATGCCGAGCAGGGTATCGATTTCGGTGGAAGGGACCAGCCGCGAAGGCAGTCCTTTGCCTGTGCCGATGATGTTGAGACGGAGGGATGGGTTCGGATGAGTTGTTTGCATAATATATCCGCTAGTGAGTAATACTTCAGCATAGTATTAATATTTTGTCATTGTCAATGTTTATATCCGCGGCCAACTCAAAAAAAGGTCGTCTGAAAACCTGCAAACGGCTTTTCAGACGACGTTGCCAATATCTTTGTATAGTGGATTAAATTTAAATCAGGACAAGGCGACGAAGCCGCAGACAGTACAGATAGTACGGAACCGATTCACTTGGTGCTTCAGCACCTTAGAGAATCGTTCTCTTTGAGCTAAGGCGAGGCAACGCCGTACTGGTTTAAAGTTAATCCACTATAAAACTGCCGTTCAGCCCATCAGCCAAACCACCAAATGCACCATGCTCGGCCCGATGATGACCATAAACAGCCCCGCCAAAATCATGGTCAGGCTCGCCATCACGCCTTCGGTTTCGTGGCGTTGTCCGGCGCGGGAAGTGCCGAAGCCGTGGGCGGCGTTGCCCAGTGCGACGCCGTTGGCGGTGTGGAAGCGGATGCGGGTGAACGCTAAAAACAAATCGCCGAATATCATGCCGACGAAGCCGGTGATGATGGTGAACAGCGATACCAGCGACGCCGAGCCGTGGATTTCACTTGCCAATACGACGGCAAACGGCGTGGAAATCGAGCGCGCCATCAGGCTGTTGGTGACTTCGCTGTCGAAGTGGAACATATTGCCCATCAAAAACGCGCTGGCCACGCCGACGAACATGCCGACCAAAATCGCTATCGACAGGATGGGAAGCTGGCGGCGGATGACCTCGCGGTTTTCGTAAATCGGGATAGCGAAGGCGACCGTTACCGGCGTGAGCAGGAAAACGATGCCCTGCGTGTATTTGTGGTAAGTGTCGTAGGAAATGCCCAAAAGCAGCATCAGGACAATGGTGCTGACCGAAACGGTAACAACGGGCGAGAAAATCATCAGCGGTTTTTTACGGTAGATTTTTTTCGCTACGAAATAGGCGAAGCAGGTCCAGATAAAGCAGGCAAGCGCGGCGTAATCCATTTTTGTTCCCTATCAGGCGTGCAGTTTTTTATACAGGCGGCGTTTCCAGCGGTAGCAGAAATTCAGCGTCAACGCCGTGCTGATCATCACCAGCGCAGTGCCGACCGCAATCGTCAGCACCAGCCGCCAACCTTCGGAAAGAAGCAAATCGCGGTATTGCAATACGGAAACCATAATCGGAATAAAGAAAAACACCAGCTCGCCCAACACCCATTTCGCGCCGCGCTCGACCATGCCGGTTTTAATCACGCCCAAACCCAGCAGCGCAAGCATCAAAAACAGCCCCAATACGCCCGAAGAAACAGGCAGATGGGCAAAGCGCACCATCAAATCCGACACCAGCCAAACCAAGCCGACTACGGCAAGCTGCAAGGTCGTCTGAAAAAATCGCGTCAGCGTATCCATAAGGTTTATCAATCCGTAATTCAAAACGAAGGCTTGATTATAAGGACGCGGTTTACGCATAATATGAATTATCCGCACTAAAATCATGCCCAAGAGGAATAATGGACTTCAAAAGCCTGCACTGTTTCGCCGAACTCGTGCGCCTGCAAAGTTTTTCCGCCGCCGCATCCGCGCTCAACCTGACCCAGCCTACCGTCAGCAAAACCATACAGGCATTGGAAGAAGAACTGGGCGTGCCGTTGTTGGTTAAAGAAAACGGCCGCAAAAAACGCCAAGTCGCCACCACGCCCATCGGCGAAGAAGTGTACCGCCACGCGCTGAACCTCCTGCACGAACGCGACCTGCTGCTCGCCCGCATCGACGGCTACCGCCACATCAAAAGCGGCACGTTGCGGCTGGGTTTGGCACTGCTCGGCAGCGACCTCCTCAGCAACGCCCTGTTCCGCTTCCGCCGCCAATGGCCCGGCATCGAACTGACCTTCCTCGAACAAGGTTCGCTCGCCATCGAACAATCCCTACGCAACAACGAACTCGACGCCGGACAACTGCTCGCCCCCGTCCACGAAGATTTCGACAGCATTACCCTCTGCGACTACCCGCTCGTTGTCCTCATGCCGCGCGCCCAAGCCCGCCATGCCGCCCTCAGCCTCAAAAGCCTGCAACACGAACCCTTCATCCTCTTCGGCTCAGGATTTTCCCTCAACGAAACCATCCAAACCGCCTGCCGCAGCCAAGGCTTCACCCCCAACGTCGTCTGCCGCACCGGACAATGGGATCTGCTCGTCGACATGGTGGCGCACCATATGGGCATCGCCCTTCTGCCCGAATACTACGCCCGCAAAATCAACCCCGACACCTTCGCCGCCGTCCCGCTGACCGAACCCGAAATCCGCTGGCAACTGACGATGGCGTGGAAAAAACACCAGCGTCCCACCCCCGCGCTCAGGGCTTGGCTGGATATCGTCAGGGAAGAGTTCAGAAAATAGAAAAAGGTCGTCTGAAAATTTTTCAGACGACCTTTTTATCAACTGTAAATCTCAGCCCCTTTCTTCACAAACTCGACCGCTTTTTCCTCCATACCCTGCCGCTGGGCTTTTTGCTTGTCGGCGTAGTCGCGCACTTCCTGCGTGATTTTCATCGAGCAGAATTTGGGGCCGCACATTGAGCAGAAGTGGGCGATTTTCGCGCCTTCGGCGGGCAGGGTTTCATCGTGGAAGCTCTCGGCGCGTTCGGGGTCGAGGCTGAGGCGGAATTGGTCGCGCCAGCGGAACTCGAAACGCGCCTTGCTCAGGGCGTTGTCACGCAACTGCGCGCCCGGCCAGCCTTTGGCGAGGTCGGCGGCGTGGGCGGCGAGTTTGTAGGTGATGATGCCGGTGCGCACGTCTTCTTTGTCGGGCAGGCCGAGATGCTCTTTCGGGGTAACGTAGCAGAGCATGGCTGTGCCGTACCAGCCGATGTTGGTTGCGCCTATGCCCGAGGTGATGTGGTCGTAGCCGGGTGCAATGTCGGTAACGAGCGGGCCGAGTGTGTAGAAAGGCGCTTCAAAGCAGTGTTGCAGCTCTTCGGTCATGTTTTCTTTGACGCGTTGCAACGGCACATGGCCGGGGCCTTCGATCATGACTTGGACGTCATGTTCCCACGCTTTGGCGGTCAATTCACCCAAGGTGTGCAATTCGGCAAATTGGGATTCGTCGTTGGCATCGGCAATGCAGCCGGGGCGCAGGCCGTCGCCGAGGCTGAACGATACGTCGTAGGCTTTCATGATTTCGCAGATTTCGTCGAAATGCGTGTAGAGGAAGTTTTCCTGATGGTGGGCAAGACACCATTTCGCCATGATGGAGCCGCCGCGTGATACGATGCCGGTGAGGCGGTTGGCCGTCATCGGCACATAACGCAGCAATACGCCTGCGTGCAGGGTGAAATAGTCCACGCCTTGTTCCGCCTGCTCGATTAAGGTGTCGCGCACCAAATCCCAAGTCAAATCTTCGGCGATGCCGCCGGTTTTTTCCAAAGCCTGATAAATAGGCACCGTACCGATGGGGACGGGCGCGTTGCGGATAATCCATTCGCGCGTTTCGTGGATGTGCGCGCCGGTGGACAAATCCATAATCGTATCCGCGCCCCAACGCAGCGACCACACCATTTTTTCGACTTCTTCGGTCAGGCTGGAGGTTACGGCGGAATTGCCCAAGTTGCCGTTGATTTTGACGCGGAAGTTGCGTCCGATAATCATCGGTTCGAGTTCGGGGTGGTTGATGTTGGCAGGGATAATCGCGCGTCCGGCGGCGATTTCTCGGCGCACGAATTCGGGCGTGATTTGGTCGGGGTGGGTTGGGATATTCGCGCCGAAACTTTGCCCTGCGTGTTGCTTCAAGAGTTTGGCGTATTCAGGCCGTCTGAAAAGCTCGTCCAACTTCATGCGTTCGCGTATGGCGGCAAACTCCATTTCGGGCGTAATGATGCCTTGTCGGGCGTAGTGAAGCTGGGTTACGTTGCGGCCTGCTTTGGCGCGGCGCGGACGGGTGATTTGGTTGAAACGCAGATGGGCGGTTTTCGGATCGTGCGCGCGTTCGGTGCCGTATTCGCTGGAGAGCTTGGGCAGGATTTCGGTGTCGCCGCGTTCGTCCAGCCATGCGGTGCGGACGTGCGGCAAACCCTGTTTCAAGTCGATGTGTGCCGCCGGATCGCCGTATGCGCCGCTGGTGTCGTACACCGGAATCGGCGGATTGGCTTCCGTACCTTGCGCCGTGTAGGTGTCGTCCTGACGGATTTCGCGCAAAGGCACGCGGATGTCGTTGCGGCTGCCTTGCAGATACACGCGCTCCGAGTTCGGATATTTGAAGCGGATGCCGATGTCTTCGCTCAAGTCGGCAAGCTCGCGCGCTTCGTTGCCGGAAGTTTTGGCGGTTTTCTTTGGCGTAGTCATAAAAAATGCTCCTGTTTTCTCGTTTGAAAAGAAGAAACAGGAGCGTTTTGCTTTTTCAGACGACCCCAATATCAAAAAGGTCGTCTGAAAGACAGAATCCGTGAAAACTCCCCACGCAGGTATTATCCCGATCGGGTGTAAAGGGTATTTCTCAGCCGCCAAGACATCAGGCAGCACCCCTGTTTCGTAAGAACAGAATTATAAACCACGATACGCGTTTGTTGTAAATTAACTTCATATCAGCCTGAGTTTGAAAGGAAAGGGCCGACGGCGGAAAGCACACCCATATCCTGCCGCCCCGTCAAATTTTTCATGATTTTAGGTATCGGTTGAGGGCTGATTTATCTATAATCTTTTCCGTTTTTTATAACTATATACGTCGTCTGAAAATGTCTGAAGCCATTCAAAACCGCAAAATCAAATTCGCCTTAGTCGGCTGCGGCCGTATTTCCAACAACCATTTCGGTTCGTTTGAAGTATTGCAAGAAGATTGCGAACTCGTTGCCGTGTGCGACATCGATCCTGCCGCGCTTGAAGCGGCGGTCAAACGCACCGGGGCGAAAGGCTATGCCCGCTATACGGAAATGTTGGCGGAAACCGATGCCGACGTAATCGTCATCACCACACCGTCCGGCTTGCATCCCGAACAGGCAGTTGAGGCGTTGGAAGCGGGTTTTCACGTCGTCACCGAAAAACCGATGGCAACCTGCTTTGCCGACGGCGAACTTATGGTTCAAGCTGCCGACAAAGCGGGCAAACGCTTGTTTGTCGTGAAACAAAACCGTCTGAACGCCACGCTGCAACTACTCAAACGCGCGGTCGCAGAACAACGCTTCGGCAAAATCTATATGGTGCATTTGAATGTTTTTTGGACGCGCCCGCAGTCGTATTACGACCAAGGAGGCGGTTGGCGCGGCACTTGGAAGATGGATGGCGGCGCGTTCATGAACCAAGCCAGCCACTACGTCGATTTGATGGAATGGCTTATCGGTCCGGTGGCGGAAGTGCAGGCGATGATTGCAACCCACCGAAAAATTGAAGCCGAAGACACGGGCGTGATGAACCTCCGTTGGCGCGACGGCACGCTCGGTTCGATGGCGGTAACCATGTGTACCTATCCGAAAAACCTCGAAGGCTCGATTACCATTTTGGGCGAAACCGGCACGGTGCGCATCGGCGGCATGGCGGTGAACGAAATTCAGGAGTGGAATTTTGCCGACGAGCGCGATTACGACGAGCAGGTCAAAACCGCCAATTACGAAACCACATCGGTGTACGGTTTCGGGCATCCGCTGTATTATCAAAATGTTGTCGATGTATTGCGCGGCAAAGCTGAGCCTATTGTCGATGGGCGCGAAGGCTTGAAATCGCTGGAGCTGATTAACGCCGCCTACCTTTCTGCACACAACCGTCAAACGGTTTCGCTGCCGCTGGTGTTGCAATCTTTGCGAACGTTTGACCATTCTGATTGTCCGAAAGGAAGCCCTTCCCATACTCAATCAAAGGAATCATCATGATACTGACCCGCGAACAAGCCCTCGAAATTTTCAAACGCCGCGTTTCCGTCCGCTACTACGACCCCGCGCGCAAAATCAGTGCCGAAGATTTTGCCGCCATCCTTGATTTCGGCCGCCTCTCGCCCAGCTCCGTCGGCTGCGAGCCGTGGCAGTTTGTGGTTGTGCAGAACGCAGCTTTGCGCGAAAAAATCAAACCCTTCGCCTGGGGGATGCAGGCTTCCATTTCGGATGCCAGCCACGTCGTTTTCCTGTTGGCTCGAAAACACGCCCGCTACGACAGCCCCGCTTTTGAAGAATTGATGGACAGACGCGGTCTGACTGCCGAAGAACGGGCAGGCGCATTTGAACGCTACCGCCGTTTCCAAACCCACGATATGCCCATCGCCGACGACGAACGCGCCCTGTTTGACTGGGCAAGCAAGCAAACCTACATCGCGCTGGGCAATATGCTTACCGGCGCGGCGATGCTCGGCATTGATTCTTGCGCCATCGAAGGCATGGAGTATGCCGCAGTGGAAAAAATCCTTGCCGAAGCCGGATTGCTCGATCCTGAACATTACGGCTTATCCGTCGCCGCAACCTTCGGCTACCGTGTGCGCGACATCACCCCGAAACCGCGCCGCGATGCGTCGGAAACGGTGATTTGGGCAGAGTAGGGCGCGTAGCCGGATTTCAATGAAATAGGTCGTCTGAAAGTGTTGTTTGACTTTGGTGAAGTGACACTTTCAGACGACCTTTTATTTGGCGGGATGATTTGAAAAACGGCGTTTATCCGTTGATGTCTTCCAGCGTCCTGCCTTTCGTTTCTTCGCCCAATGCCAAAATCACCAATACAATCAGCATCATCACGCCGGCAAACATCATGAATATATTGCCGAATCCGCCGCTGCCACCAACCATTTTGGCGACCACCATAGGCGCAAGAATGCCGCCCGCGCGTCCGATTGCGCCCGCCCAGCCGGAAGCGAAGGCACGGAAGCGGAGGGGGTAGAGTTCGGGCGTGTAGGTGTATAAAACGCCCCATGCGCCGAGGTTGAAGAACGACATCAGGCTGCCCCATGCCATCACTTCGGCGGCGCTGCTGCTTTGCCCGAAAAACCACGCGCAGACGGCGCAGGCGGCGAGAAAGCCCGCCAAAGTCGCTTTGCGCCCGATTTTTTCCACCAATGCCGCCGCCGCGATGTAGCCGGGCAGTTGCGCGACTATCATCACCAGCACATATTCAAAGGTTTTAACCACCGTATTGCCTTGTTCGACCAAGAGTTTCGGCAGCCAAGTAAAAATGCCGTAATAGGAAAAGACGATGCCGAACCAAACCAGCCACAGCATCAGCGTGCGTCGTGCGAAAGGCTGTTGCCACAGTTGCGTAAAACGGATGCGCTGTTTTTCCTGTTGCGGCGGTGCGATGGCTGTTGCGGCGGGCGTCATCCCCACTTCTTCTTCCAAGCGGCTGACCAGCCGGTGCGCTTCGTCCGTTTTGCCTTGCGAGAGCAGGTAGGGTACGGATTCGGGGATGAATTTCAACACCAGCGGGATATACACAATCGGCAGCGCGCCGATTAAAAACGCGCTGTGCCAGCCGAATTTTGGGATAAAGAAATAGGAAGCGAGTGCGGCGGCAAGCCAGCCTAGCCCCCAAAAACTTTCCAGCAACACGATAAAGCGTCCGCGTACTTTCGGCGGGGCGTATTCGCTGACCAAGGACACTGCAACGGGAAGCTGCCCGCCCAGCCCTACGCCGACAAAGAAGCGGAAAAATAAAAGTGCGGACAGGTTGGGTGCAAACGCGCATAAACCCGTCGCCACGCTATACACCGCCATCGTCCCGGCAAATACGGTTTTCCTGCCGAAGTGGTCGGCAAACCAGCCGCTGATGACCGCGCCCAATGCCATGCCGACAAAGGAGATGCTGACAATCCAGCCCAATTGTGCAGGCGCAAGCGACCAGTCCTTGCCCAGCTCGGGCAGGATGAACGACACCAGCCCGGTATCCATCGCGTCAAACAGCCAGCCGATACCGACCAGCACCAAAAGCCTGTAATGAAACTTGCTCGGCGGCAAGTTTTGAAGGCGGGTAAGGATATCCATCGTATTTCCTTTGCGTTGCTTGTTTTGCTCTTGCAGTTTAACGCAGAGCCGCTCCTTTTCAAGGCTTGCCGCTTTGCACGCATGGCAAACCTGATAACAAAAAGGTCGTCTGAAAACCCGAAATCCGTTTTCAGACGACCTGTCTTTATTTTTTCCAATAAGCCGGTGTCAACAAGATCAACACCGTAAAAATCTCCAAGCGGCCCAGCAGCATGACGGCCGAACACAGCCATTTCTGCACATCGCTCAATACCGCATAGCTGCCCGCCGGTCCGACTTCGCCCAAGCCCGGGCCCGCATTGGTAATACACGCGATGACGGCGGTGAAGGCGGAGATAAATTCCATCCCGCTTGCCATCAGCAAAAAGCTGAACACAATCGTCGTCATGAAATAAATCGAAATAAACGCCATCACCGTCAGCGCCATACGGTCGGGAATCATGCGTCCGTTGACCTTGACCGTGCGCACCGCTTTCGGGTGTAGCAGAATCATCATCTCGCGCAGGCTGAATTTGAACAAGACCAACGCCCGCACGTTTTTAATGCCGCCGCCCATAGAGCCGGAGCTTGCCAACAGGTTGGACAGGAAAAACATCCACAGCGACACGATCAGCGGCCATTGCGCGAAATCCGTGTTGGAAAAACCGCTTGCCAGCCCGATGGAGACAAAGTTGAAGCTGACAAAACGCAGCGAATCCCCAAAGGTTGCATAAAAATCCTTCTGCCACAGATACACTGCCGACATCAAAATACTGCCCGCCAGCAGCACCAGCAGTACGCGGCATTCCTCGTCCTGCCAATAGGATTTGAGCGAACGCCGTGTCAGCGCCGTGAAATGCGTGGCAAAATTCACACCGCCCCAGAGCGTGAAAAACATGATCGCCCATTCGACGGTCAGCGAATCAAAATAAGCGATGCTGGCATCGTGTGTCGAAAAACCGCCCAGCGACACCGCCGACATCGCGTGGCAAAGCGCATCAAACCAGCTCATCCCCGCAAAATGCAGCGTCAGAAAAGCCGCCGCCGTCGTCATCGTGTAGAAGAACCAAAGTTTCTTTGCCACCTGCGAAATGCGCGGCGCCATTTTGCTTTCCTTGTCCATCCCTGGAATTTCAGCCTTGAAGAGCTGCGTTCCGCCCACGCCCAGCATCGGCAGAATCGCAACCGCCAGCACGATGATACCCATGCCGCCCAGCCAGTTGAGCATATGCCGCCAAAAATTCACCGAAGGGGCCAGCGTGTCCAAGCTCGTCATGACCGTCGCGCCTGTCGTCGTCAGTCCGGACATTGCCTCAAAAAACGCATCGGTAAAACTGATGCCCGGGATGTGAATATAAATCGGCATCGCCGCCACCAGCGCAAACGCCAGCCACAGCATCAAAACCAACGTAAACCCGTCGCGCGGGCGCAGCTCGCGGCGGAAATGGAAGGTCATCAACCAAACTGCGCAAGAAGTCAGCGTCGTTGCCAAAGCCGTGTAGGCAAACGCAGGAAACGCGTTGTCCAGAAAAAAATACGACATCAGCGTCGGTACTGCGAGCACCATTGAAAACAGCAGCCCCAGTCTGGACAAAACGTGGACAATAGGGAGGAACTTATACATATCAATCTTAAATAGGGGTCGTCTGAACGGCGTAACGGGCTTGAAGCTGCCGTCCAGATCCGCCTGCGAAATTCACATTCAAGCCGTCAAAAGCGGCCGGGAAACTTTCAGACGACCTGTTTTATAGACCATCCTTAGCAGGCAGGCACAAAAAATCGGTCCGTAATTTTATCAAATTAGGCAAATGGCGTTATTGATATTTTACAGTCGGAAAAGGCAAGGGGTCGTCTGAAAACAGCGGCTTCAATCGCTATAAACGGACAAAGTAGGGATAAAATGCCGATTGCTTTTTGCGCCGTTGGGCTTTTCAGACGACCTCTTTGCATACTATCCCGCCAGCCACAACGATACCGTATAAATCACCAGTCCGACCAGTCCGCCGACGAGCGTGCCGTTGATACGGATATATTGCAAATCCTTGCCCACGCTCAATTCCAGTTTTTCCACCATCAGGCGGCTGTCCCAGCCTTTGACTTTGTCCGCGACGAACAAAGCGGCCTTATCTTTATAACGCATCACAAAATCCCGAACCAAAAGCGAAATCCGCACATCCGCCCGCCGCATAAATTGCGGGTATGCCTGAGCTTGCGAACGCATATGATGCAGCAGCTTTTCCAGTTGCGCTTGGCACAAAGAGTCTTGTTTTTCCACATCTTCCCGCGCCCAGTCCAAAATGCCGCGCCATAAGGTCATGATTTGACGTTGCAGTGCGGGCGATTGCGCGAGCTGTTTTTTGAATTTGTCCAGACGGCGGTGCCACAGGCGCGATGTGCTCAGGCGTTCGGTCAGTTCGTCGTATTGCACCAAGAATTGTCGGCGCAGCGCGTTGTCCTGCTTGTCCGCTGTTGCCAAATAGCCGTCTATCCATGCCAACGCTTTTTCTGCCGCCCAATCATCGACTTTCTCCACCAAGGTTGATTTCACCGCTGCTTTAAGCCTGTCCCAAGTTCCGGGATTGCCACCTTCGATTTTTGCCGCCCATTCGCGCAGGTTCTGCTCCAGCATTTCGCGGGTTTCCGGCGTTTTCAGCCAACGCCGAATCTGACGGAGCAGGCTTTCAAACGCTTTTTCGTGCATCCCTTGCGCTTTCAGCAGCCGCAAACCGTCGGCAAGTGCGTTGCCGATTTGTCCGCCGCTGTAACGTTCTTCCAGCAGCATCGCCGTGAAACGCGCCGTCTGTTCCGGTTTGGCGATGGCGAGCAGGGTCGGAATCTGCTTGGAAAGCCACGGCAGCCAGTGCGATTTCACGTCTTCGCCGTCTAGCCATTTCAATAATTTATCGCTGGGCTGCGCTTGATAAATACGCATGGCAATGGGTTTGCCTTGCAAAAAATTATGTTCGATAAACCGCCCCAATTCATCGCCGATACGCGCCTGATTACGCGGCAAAATCGCGGTATGGGGAATCGGCAGCCCGAGAGGTCGTCTGAAAAGCGCGGTTACGGCAAACCAGTCCGCCAGCGCACCCACCATCGCCGCTTCGGCAAACGCTTTGACAAATCCCAACCAAGGATATTGGCGCACATAAACGGCGGAGGCTGCAAACAGCACGCACGCCGCAAGCAGCAAGCCCGTCGCCCAACGCCTGCTTTTTGCCAACTTTTTGCGCGCCTCATTTAAGCGGATTTGTTCCGAAAGGGTGTGCATTCCTTGTCCTTTTTTTGAAAATCGGGATTTTTGAGTGGGTGTGTTTGATCAATCGGATTATACGCCGTATTGCCTAATTTTTAATCATTGAATATTTTGGTTGAGAATAGAATAAGTTAGCTGACTTTTCCACAGACTGCACACACAAAGGCAAACACGGTATGTGACTAAACCGACAAACTGCCTATTTTTTAAGCATTGTATTTTTTTGTTTGATTATCAAAAGGTAATAGAACTTATTCACAGGCTGTTCACACCGTTCGGCAAAAAAATTGTGTATAGCGGGGAAAATGGCCAATTCAGGGGTAGGGCGTGTGGACGGATGATGTGGATGGTTTGCAGTATTCCTTGTCGGACCGTATTCAGACGACCTTTACTTTGCCGTGTCGCGTTACTACAATCACTATTTTAATCCAATAAAACCAGCCCTAAGGAGCGCATCATGAACGCCTCGCAATTAATCAGCAGCCTGACTCAAACCGTCGGCGAAAAATACATCATCACCGACCCCGCGAAAACCGAACAATACCGCCAAGGCTACCGTTTCGGCGAGGGCAGGGCGTTGGCGGTGGTGCGCCCCGGAACCATTCTGGAAATGTGGAAAATTTTGCAGGCCTGCGTTGAAGCGGACGTGATTGTGATTACGCAGGCGGCGAATACCGGTTTGACGGGCGGCTCGACCCCCGACGGCAACGATTACGACCGCGACATCGTGATTGTAAACACCATGCGGATGAACATCATCCAAACCATCAACAACAACGAACAAGTCGTCTGCCTGCCCGGTTCAACCCTGAACCAGCTCGAATTGCTGCTGAAACCTTTGGGGCGCGAACCGCATTCGGTTATCGGCTCTTCATGTATCGGCGCGTCCGTCTTGGGCGGCGTGTGCAACAACTCTGGCGGCGCATTGGTGCAGCGCGGCCCGGCCTACACGGAAATGGCGCTGTTCGCCCAAATCAACGAAGAGGGCAAATTGGAGCTGGTCAACCATTTGGGCATAGATTTGGGCGACACGCCCGAAGAAATCCTGACCAATCTTCAAGGCCATCATTATCAAAGAAAAGACATCATGCAAGACGCGGGCAAAGGACACGACCATGCCTATTGCGACCATGTGCGCCAAGTGGACGAGCCGACAGCCGCGCGTTTCAATGCCGACCCGGCGCGTCATTACGAAGCGTCCGGTTGCGCGGGCAAGCTGATGGTTTTCGCCGTCCGCTTGGACACCTTCCCGCAAGAGAAGCAAACCGCGGTGTTCTACATCGGCACCAACGACATCAACGAGCTGACCGACATCCGCCGCGCCGCCTTGGGCGAATTTGAAAGCCTGCCTGTTTCCGGTGAGTATATCCATCGCGATGCTTTCGATATTGCCGACGTGTACGGCAAAGACACGTTCTACGTCATCAAAAAATTCGGTACACACCAACTGCCGAAATTATTTGATTTCAAAGCCAAAGTTGACCGATTCGGCAAAAAAGTCAGCTTTCTGCCCAAACATTTTTCCGACAAGGTCATGCAGTTCGTCAGCAAATATCTGCCCGACCACCTGCCCAAATCCATGCGCGATTACCGCGACAAATACGAACACCATTTAATTCTGAAAATGGGCGGAAAAGGCGTCGATGAAGCGCGCGCGTTCCTGAAAGAGTATTTTGCGCACCACGGCGGCGCGTTTTTCGAATGCAACGCCGAAGAAACCCAGGCCGCCATGCTGCACCGCTTTGCCGTCGCCTCAGCCGCCATCCGTTACCGCTCCGTGCATGATGATGAAGTGGAAGATTTGGTCGCACTGGACATCGCCCTGCGTCGCGACGACCGCGACTGGTTTGAAAAACTGCCGTCGGAAATCGACAATAAAATCATCCACAAACTCTACTACGGACATTTCATGTGCCACGTTTTCCATCAGGATTACATCATCAAAAAAGGCAACGACTGCATGGCATTGGAACACGAAATGCTCCATCTCTTAGACCAACGCGGCGCGCAATATCCCGCCGAGCACAACGTCGGTCATTTATACGAAGCGAAACCCGCGCTCAAACAGTTCTACCGCAAACTTGACCCGACCAACAGTTTCAATCCGGGCATAGGCAAAACCAGTAAGAAGAAAAACTGGGCTGAATGATAAGGTAGGGATTATGTAAATAAATGAAAGGTTGTCTGAAAACCGGATTGAGTCTTCAGACGACCGTTAATCTTATAATGATTCAACTTTTTAATATATTTTGATAGAATCATGACGTTAACTTTTTAAGGCATATAAAGAAAGGTGTTTTATGAAGCTTTACAAGATTTTTAAAAATCCTATGAACCAGTACGAGGCAGTCAAACAAGGCTGGTCTTGGCCCGCATTTTTCTTTGGGGCTATTTGGGCTTGTGTGAAAAAAATGTGGGGTTTGGGGATTGGAATATTTGTCACCTTTGTTGTGTTAAATGTATTAGCTGGTCAGAATGAGATGTTGGGTGGCATAGTCGGCCTTCTTAGTTTAGGCGTTTATATAGTATTCGGAATGCAAGGTAATGCTTTGCGTGAAAAAAATCTGGTTAAACGCGGTTATGTAGAAGTACCTCAACTTATTAACGCTGCTAACCCTGAAGCTGCAATTGCCCAATATATTGCTGAATATGGTCATAAATAAAGCTTTTTGAGATTAAGGTCGTCTGAAAACTGTATTCGGTTTTCAGACGACCTTTTTTAGATTGAGTATCCAATATACAAAATGCAGCAACTAAAAAACAAAAGCACCGACAAATCGGTGCTTTTTTTAAATTTGGCGCGGCGGACGGGGCTCGAACCCGCGACCCCCGGCGTGACAGGCCGGTACTCTAACCAACTGAGCTACCACCGCGCATCCACTGTCAAAGACAATGAAAAGGAAACTTGGTGGGTGATGACGGAGTCGAACCGCCGACATTCTGCTTGTAAGGCAGACGCTCTACCAACTGAGCTAATCACCCGAGAATTCGGGATTAAACCAAAAAACCTCTATCAGGGCAAGCCGTTTGTTTCAAGATAAATATATTTATTTGAATATAAATAATAAATAAGTTTAGTATTATCTCAATCAAAAATCATATGCCCCAATTTATCGGCTTTGGTGTGCAGATAACGTTCGTTTTCCGCATTCTCGCCGACATGGAGCGGAATACGTTCGACGACATTGATGCCTGCATCTTTCAAGGTTTGAATTTTTTCGGGATTGTTGGTCAACAGTTTGACAGCACGGATATTCAGATGGTCGTAGATTTGCTTGGCAAGCGTAAAGTCGCGTGCGTCAACGGGCAGTCCAAGCGCGAGGTTGGCTTCGACCGTATCCATCCCCTCGTCTTGAAGCTTGTAGGCACGGATTTTGTTGATTAAACCGATGCCGCGCCCTTCTTGACGCAAATAAACGATCACACCGCGCCCTTCTTGTTGAACCGCCTTCATCGCCGCTTCAAGCTGCGGGCCGCAGTCGCATTTTTTGGAAAACAGGGCATCCCCGGTCAAACATTCGGAGTGGATGCGGGTCAGAACGGGGAGGTCGTCTGAAAAATCGCCCATCGTCAAAGCGATGTGTTCTTGTCCGCTCGGTTCTTCAAAACCGTGCATAGTGAAGTCGCCCCATTCGGTCGGCAGGCGGCAGGAAGCGACGAATTTCAAGGTATTATTCATGTTCTTTTTCCTTGTCTTCGATGCCTGTCAATGCTTTCAGCGGATCGGCAAGTGCCAAAGCCAGTGCCGACCAATCCGTTTGGGCCGCGTCATCGGCTTGATCTTTATCGGCAAATTCAACGTGAACCACGCCCAAAACCGTTCCGTTTTGTGTTGCCACAGGGATGGACAACTGGCTTCCGCTGCCCTCGTTCCGGCTGCCTTGGATTTCGTCCAGCGAAAGCCAATAAGCTATATCGTTGGCAATATTCATCCAACCGCTTTGCGCCGTACGGCAGGCAAGGTAAACCGTACCGTTTTCTTCATGAATAGCCAACAGATTTTCCAAAGGCTCGCCCTGCGCCGCGATACGAACCAGCCTTGCGTGTGGTTCGCCAGGAAGGTGGATGTAAACCGCCGCGCTTTTGACAGCTGTTGCACGGCTGAATACCGAATCCAAAGCCATGAAAACCTGTTTGAGCAAAACTTCGTTTTCAGGCGTTTCTTCAATATGGTCTACCAGCTTCCAGCCGTCTTCCTCACGCCACAAAACCGAGCGGTCAATCGAAGCATTGCCCATATCCATCACCGTCTTTGCGGTCAGATAAGCAATACGGAGGTCGTCTGAAGACAGCTTCAAACCCTGTGTCTGTAAAAAATCCTGAATCAGTAAAACAGGCATGATGTTCCTCTTTGATATTAGTGTGTTCCGGTAGATAACCGACCTGCCATTATATCGGTCGGAATAAAGCAATTTCAAGCCAAAGGTTGTTTGCAGAGCAGGATACTTTGTGTATAATCCACAGTTTCATCGCGCGGACGTGGCGAAATTGGTAGACGCACCAGATTTAGGTTCTGGCGCCGAGAGGTGTGAGAGTTCGAGTCTCTCCGTCCGCACCACACTATAAAATCTAACCGCTTTCGAGCGGTTATTTTTTCGTCTTTTCTTGGCTGATAATTTGTAAATTGTCCAAAGAAGAGCGGTATTGCCAATGTTGATTGTCGGTAATGGTTTGGTAGACACGGTTTATCGGTGCATCGAATATGGTTGTTTTGCTGAGTCGGCGTGTTTTGGGGAGCATTAAGCCGATGAGATGGGGCAGGACAAGTAAGCCGATGGGAAGTAAAACCGAATAAATCAGTATCTTCATTTCTACACCTGTTTGATGGAAAAGGTCGTCTGAAAAACGTTGGAGCGAAATTCGTTCTACCCGTTTTCAGACGACCTTTTTTGTTTTTACCGCTTTGGCATCAGTATCCTGAGCCGTTTAATTGATTTCAGGCTGCGGGACTTTGTGTTGGACGGCGTAAACGGCGGCTTGGACACGGCTGCTGAGGTTGAGTTTGCGCAGCAGGTTTTGGACGTGGACTTTGACGGTGGATTCTGCCAAGTCCAAATGGCGGGCGATGACTTTGTTGCTGTGTCCGGCGGCGAGGTAGCCGAGGATTTCGAGTTCGCGCGGGGTGAGGGTGGAGAGTGCCTGGTCGGTGCGTGGTGCGGATGGGGAAATCAGGGATTGGACGAGGCGGGTGGTCATTTCGGGAGAGAAGACGTTGTCGCCGTCGACGGCTTTGCGGATGCTGTCGAGTAGGAAGTCGGCGTTGATGTTTTTCAGCAAAAAGCCGCGTGCGCCGATGCGCATACATTCGGTCAGGTCGTCGCTGTCTTCGGAAACGGTCAGCATAATGACGGTTTGGTTCGGGTTGACGCCCAAGATTTGTGCCAGTACTTCGCGACCGTTCATGACGGGCATGTCAAGGTCGAGTAAGACGACGTCGGGTTTGAGCTGTTCCGCCATTTTGACGCCGGACAAACCGTCGGCGGCTTCTCCGATGACTTCGAAGTCGCTTTGACGGGAGAGCAGGGCTTTGATGCCGCTGCGGAAGAGTGTGTGGTCGTCAATGAGGATGATTTTAATAGTCATGGGTCGTTCTCTTGTGTTGCGGTAAGGTTAAGGTAACGGTTGTGCCTTGTTCGGGCTGGGATTGGATGTCTAGGTTGGCATTGATGCGGCGGGCGCGTTCTTGCATGATGCCGAGTCCGACATGTTCGCCGGAGAGTTTGTGCAGGTGTTGCAGGTTAAAGCCGATACCGTCGTCTTCGATGCTCAGGGTAAAGTTTTGTTGGTTGAGCATGCTGATTTTGACGTGTTGGGCTTTGGCGTGTTTGCGGATGTTGGACAGGCTTTCTTGCAGGATGAAGATGATTTGCAGCTGTTCGTCATCATTCAGTGTGCGGCCGTCGTCCTGCCATACTGTTTCGACATTGATTTTGGTTTGGCGTTTAAACCTGGACAGCAGGGTGGTTACGGCTTCCGGGAAGTCTTTGTTGCTGATTTTGGTTCGGAAATTCAGCAGGAGTTCGCGCACGTCTTCGTAACATTCTTGCACGCCGTCTTTGATGAAGCGGATGTTTTCTTCGGCTTGTTCTTTCTGGTCGGCATGGAACGCGCTTTCCAGCATTTGAACTTGAAGATTGAGGAAGGTCAATGCTTGGGCGATGCTGTCGTGCAAACCTTGGGCAATCAGGTTGCGCTCTTGGAGTACGGCAAGCAGGCGCCGCTCTTGTTCGAGACGGCTGCTGGCGATGGATACACCTAATTGACCGCATAATGTACGCAGGAGTTCGTTGTCGTTGTCGTTAAGTGTGGGGTCGTCTGAAAAATATAGGGTCAGGATGCCGAGTTCTTCTTCTTGATAGGTGATGGGGAAAACGACGGTATGTTTGAATAGGGGTGTTTCTTCTTCAGGTTGGGTTTGTTCGGTATCCGAATCTCTGTCTTCGGCTTCAGACAGTCCGATGGAGGCAATAAGGTTTGTGTTTTTACGGTCGTTGTCTAAAAGGCGGATGCTGCCTGCGCTTGCGGAAACGGCAGGCAGGGTCCGTGCGAGGAATTCTTCTGCCGCTTCGCGCGGGGTTAGGGTTTGGTGCAGGTCGCGCGTGGTTTGGTAGAGCAGGGTCAGGTCACGGTTTTGACGGGCGAGGTCTTGGGTTTGTCTGGCGACTTGGCCTTCCAAATCGGTATAGAGGACTTTCAAACGACTGCTCATTTGATTGAAGCCTTTGCTGACTTGGGCAAACTCTTGAATCTGTTCGGTATCGATTTGTACGCCGAATCGGCCTTGGCTGATGGTTTCCACGCCGTCGCGCAGGGTTTCAAGCGGACGGATAATCCAAGCGTAGTGCCATACGATCATTAAACCTGCGGCGACAAAAATCATCAGCATCATCGCCATTTGGAAACGGCGCAGCCATAAGGTGTTTTTTTCGTTGGCGTTTTCCAATGCCTGCAAGAACAATTCGATATTGCCGGCAAAGCGGTAGAGTTCGATCTGCGTCGGTCTGCGGTAACGTTTCAGCGCGGGTTGGATGTTTGACTTCCAGTCGATTAAGAGCATGGATTGGATCAGGCCATAGGCCGGCGGTGTTTCCGAAGGCATCAGGGGATAGATGGCATCGCTTTGGGTGATGCGCAGGAGTGTTCCTTCAAATTCGCGCAATTGGTTGTCGATTTGCGCTTGCGGGGTGCGTTCGCTTGCCATGTAAGCCAAACGGTAAACCTGCATTCTCAAGCTTGCGGCATCATCAATGACGGTGGCTGCGTTTTCCAGCCTCAGCGATAAAATCAGGGTCAGGATGACGGACAATAAAGCCGAACCAACCCATAAGACAGTCAGCAGTTTTAATCGTGAGGACAGGCTCAGGCCGCCTGAAAATAGGGTTCGTAAGCTCATGGAATAAAGGAAGGGCGTTTTGTTGCCAAATGTTATAAACATATCATCCTTTAGGCAGGGAAACAACCTGTCCGAAGGGGAATTTGGTGCGAATGAGGCGATATGCGCTTTAATGTAAAATCGTGTTATGATAAAATTCACTTTATATGAATTTTATCGCGGGCAACCGTCTTTTCAGACGACCTGGGATGATGTGCCGATTTCGCAGGGAATCGGTAGGAACATAACATCTACGAATTAAAAACATAAGAATCAGCCGATTAACAGTATGGGCACACAAAACCAGCGACTTCACAAAGGACTACCAAAATGAAAACCTTCGCATTGATATTGGCCGGCGGGCAGGGAGAGCGAATGGGAGGGACGGATAAAGGATTAGTATTGTGGCGTGACAAACCTTTGATTGATCATGTTATTGAAGCGTTGCGTCCACAAGTTGAACACATTGCTATCAGCGCCAACCGGAATTTGGAAGAATATGCTCGCCGCAGCGCACATATTTTTGCCGATTCGCGCCAATGGCAGCATTTGGGACCGCTGGCGGCTCTGTGTACGGCTGCCAATGATTTGCAGATTGCGGCGGCGGATTGGCTGCTGGTGGTGCCGTGCAATATGCCTGCGCTGCCGCCTGATTTGGTGGCGAAATTTGAAACGGTTTCCAAGCGCACGCCTTTGTGCAATGCGTTTTATGTGGAAACACCGGTCACGCCGCATTACAACGTAATGTATATCCGTCCGCAAATCCTGCAAAGCACCGTCCCGTATCTGTATTCGGGGATGAAAACCTTGAGCGGCTGGCTGCATCAGCAACGGGCGAGATCGGTGCATTTTGGTTCGGAACATGTTTTTTTCAGCTGCAATACGCAGGAAGATTTGCGGGGGCCGCTTTAAGCTTTAAGCATTACACTTCGGTTTTTATAGTGGATTAAATTTAAATCAGGATAAGGCGACGAAGCCGCTGACAGTACAGATAGTACGGAACCGATTCACTTGGTGCTTCAGCACCTTAG
>CAUVJL010000019.1:0-29282 GCA_963552075.1 uncultured Neisseria sp. | reverse complement strand
GGCAACGCCGTACTGGTTTAAAGTTAATCCACTATAAAAAGGTCGTCTGAAACCTTATTGATAGGTTTTCAGACGACCTGTGTTTACTTTAAAAATTCAAGTAATCAGTTTGCCATTTGTTTTGCCTGAACCGCTGTCAGGGCAATGGTGAAGACGATGTCTTCTACCAATGCGCCGCGGGAGAGGTCGTTGACCGGTTTGCGCAAACCTTGCAACAGCGGGCCGACGCTCAGGACGTTGGCGCTGCGTTGTACGGCTTTGTAGGTACAGTTGCCGGTGTTGAGGCTTGGGAAAATCAGGACGGTTGCCTGACCGGCGACGGTGCTTTCAGGGGCTTTGGTTTTGCCGATTTCAGGCACGGTGGCCGCATCGTATTGCAGCGGGCCGTCGATTTCCAAATCCGGGCGTTTTTCTTTCGCCAGTTTGGTCGCTTCAATCACGGCATCGACATCAGGGCCGCTGCCTGAGTTGATGGTGGAGTAGGAAATCATGGCGACTTTAGGCGGGATACCGAAGGCTTTGGCGGTATCGGCAGATTGGATGGCGATATCGGCAAGCTGTTCGGGCGTCGGGTTCGGGTTGACCGCGCAGTCGCCGAAGACGAGGACTTGGTTGGGCAGCAGCATGAAGAATACGCTGGACACGAGGCTCGCGCCCGGTGCGGTTTTAATCAGCTGCAAGGCGGGGCGGATGGTGTTGGCGGTTGTATGAACGGCACCGGATACCAAGCCGTCCACGTCGTTTTGCGCCATCATCATGGTGCCGAGGACGACGGTGTCTTGCAGTTGTTTGCGGGCGTCTTCAGGCGTCAGGCCTTTGGATTTGCGCAATTCGCACATCGGCTCGACGTATTGTTCGACCAATGTAGCGGGATCGATGATTTCCAACGAGTCAGGCAGGCTGATGCCGCGTTCTTTGGCAACGGCTTCAACTTCTTCGCGTTTGGCAAGCAAGACGCAGCGGGCAATGCCTTTTTCGTGGCAGATGGCGGCTGCGGCGACGGTACGCGGTTCTGCGCCTTCGGGCAGGACGATGCGCATATCGGCTTTTTGGGCAAAATCAATCAGGTTGTAACGGAATTGGGCAGGAGAAAGGCGGGAGGCTTCGCGTTTTGCTAAAGCAGATACGTCTTTGAGCGCGCTGCTTGAACCGTAGAACGTCAGTCCGGTCAGGCGGGCAACTTCTTCGCCTACGGATGCTGCTGCGCCTTCAATGATGAAGCCTTCCAAGAGGCCCGGAGAGTTGGTGTAAAGCTGTTTGGCAAGGTTGATTCGGTGTGCCGCTTCGGCTGCGTCGGCATTGTCAGATTGCAACGCCAGGACTACACCTGCATCCAAAGACAGCGCCAGCTCGACGTTTTTGCCGGACAGGAAGAGTTTGTCCGCATCGGGGGCGATACCTTCGATAACGAGTTTGTCGGTATTGAGTGCGACGGCTTTGCCGACCACAGCGTCAAACCAGTCGTCGCTTTTGCCTTGCGCCAACAGGGTTTCGGCGGATGCGTCGAGCGGTTGGAAAACTTGCGCGCCCAAAGCTTGGGCAAAGGCTTTGCTTGCTGCTGCCACGTCCAAACCGGCGGATACCGGAGCGACCAATAATTTAGCCATGATATGTGTCCTTTCTGTGTGAATATCGTCCGCCGACGCCGTGATAAAGGCGCAACGGCAATGGGCTTAATACTAACAAACAAACCGCATTTCCAACAAGGTTAAATGTTAATGGATTGAGTGAAAATGCAATGGATTTTTAAGAAACGCTTAGAAAACCGGTTAAAATCATTCCCCCCTTTCCTTTTAATCTTTCCTGATTGCTGCGGACAATGCCGTTTGAAATGAAAAAAGCCAAGTCCTGTAACATACAGAACCCAGCTGATAGCAACCATCTGAACAGGTTTTAATGAATACTCAAGATTTAAAGGATTCTTACCTTCAAATTCGAGTTTTCAGACGACCTCCCGTTTCGGCAACCAAATCTGCCACATCTCCATCTGCCACAACACGTAAAGGAAGTCTGCCGCAGGTCGGATTCTTGAATCCGACATCTCCATCTGCAACAACGCGTAAAGGAAGTAGAAGCATTAAATATTCGTCGGATACAAGTATCCGAACTACACATTACACAACAATGACGCCGCAACTGATTTTATTCCGCAACGGAAAGACAAAAAAGGCCGTCTGAAAACCTTGAATCAGGTTTTCAGACGGCCTTTCATTCTGGCAGACCGATTAGGTCAACCCATCAAGCCTGTTTCAACTTCGCATCGGCATCGCGCAACGCGGTACGCAAACCTTCCTCGATAACGGGATGGTAGAACGGCATATCCAGCATTTGCGGAACGGTCATCTTCATTTGATGCGCCCATGCCAACAGGTGCGCCAAATGTTCGGCGGCCGGGCCCAAGATTTCCGCGCCGATGAAGCGGCCGGTGGCTTTTTCGGCATACAGGCGCATATGGCCTTTGTTTACCAGCATCACGCGGCTGCGGCCTTGGTTTTTGAACGATACTTCGCCGATGACAAATTCGTCGGGTTGGTATTGCGCGGCAACCTGCGCGTATTTCAGACCGACAAAGCCGATTTGCGGATTGGTGAACACCACGCCGATGGTGCTGCGGCGCAAACCGCCGCCGATATTCGGATAGCGACCCGCGTTGTCGCCGGCAATCTTGCCTTGGTCGGCGGCTTCGTGCAGCAGAGGCAGTTGATTGGACGCGTCGCCCGCGATGAAGATATGCGGAATACTGGTCTGCATGGTCAGCGGATCGGCAACGGGTACGCCGCGCGCATCTTTTTCGATATTGATGTTTTCCAAACCGATATTGTCAACGTTCGGACGGCGGCCTACGGCTGCCAGCATATATTCGGCAACAAATACGCCTTTTTCGCCGTCTTGCTCCCAATGAACTTCTACATTGCCGTCCGCATCAAGTTTGACCTCGGTTTTAGCATCCAAATGCAGTTTCAATTCTTCGCCGAACACGGCTTTCGCCTCATCTGAAACGACGGGGTCGGAAATGCCGCCGATGATGCCGCCCAAGCCGAAAATTTCGACTTTCACGCCCAAACGGTGCAATGCCTGCCCCAGTTCCAAACCGATAACGCCCGGTCCGAACACGGCAACGCTCTTAGGCAGCGTATCCCATGAGAAAACGTCGTCGTTGATAATCAAACGGTCTCCCAAAGACTGCCACTGCGGCAGGATAACGGGACGCGAACCGGTAGCAATCACAAAGCTTTTTGCCGTGATTTGGGTATGGTCGTCGATTTGGACGGTATTCTCGTCGATAAATTTAGCCGAACCCATAATGCGCTTGTCGGCAGGCCACTCTTCCACATCGGCAACGACAAAGCCGACAAAACGGTCGCGTTCTGATTTGACGCGCTGCATGACCTCTTCGCCGTTGACGACGATGCTGTCTTTGTCCAAATGCACGCCGAACGGATCGGTATGTAATGCGTGATGGCGCGCCTCTGCGGCAGCAATCAAGAGTTTGGAAGGCATACAGCCCACGCGCGCGCAGGTCGTGCCGAACACATTGTTTTCAATCAGGTAAACATTGTCTGTATGAAGGCGAGCATTGCGAAATGCGCCCATACCGGCTGTACCGCCGCCCAGTACCACCACATCTGCTTGAATCTTTTTCATATTTTATCCTTACTGTCTCTATCCAAACCGATATTGCCATCAGCTTATTCAGTTTCAGACGGCAAAATTTTTATTAACTATCAAAAAATAAAAATTAATAGCTAATTACTAAATATCGATTTAAAACAATAATCTCAAATTCTACTTGCGAATATAGAGTTATTCAGAACGCCGATTTATAAACGCCGTCTGAATAACTCTATATTTTATCTTTCAGACGGCCTTTTCAAACCGTCTCAAGCATACAGGCAATTAGTTTTTAGCCAAGTAAGCTTCCAAGTCTTCGCTGCCGCCGATGTATTTGCCGCCGATGAATACTTGAGGAGCAGTCATCTTGCCGGTAATAGCGCGAACGGAAGTAACAGTTGCATCTTTGCCCAATACGATTTCTTCGTAAGACAAGCCTTTGTCTTGCAGCGCTTTTTTAGCTTTAGCGCAGAATTGGCAGCCAGGTTTGGTGAAGATGGCAACAGACTCTTGAGCTTTCCAGTCAGGAGCAATGTATTTCAACATAGTGTCAGCGTCAGACACTTTGAAAGGATCGCCTGGTTCTTCAGGTTCGATAAACATTTTTTCAACCACGCCGTCGTTAACCAGCATGGAGTAACGCCAAGAGCGTTTGCCGAAGCCCAAGTCTTCTTTGCCAACCAACATGCCCATGCCTTCAGTGAATTCACCGTTGCCATCAGGGATCATGTAGATGTTGTCGGCTTCTTCTTCAGCAGCCCAAGCGTTCATAACGAAAGTGTCGTTTACAGATACGCAGTAGATAGCGTCAACACCGTTTTCTTTGAACGCGCCGAACAATTCGTTGTAGCGTGGCAGGTGGGAAGAAGAACAAGTCGGAGTAAATGCGCCGGGCAGAGAGAATACGACTACTTTTTTACCTTTGAACAAGTCATCAGTGGAAACATCTTTCCAAGTGTCGCCCACGCGGGTACGGAATACGACGGAAGGTACTTTTTGACCGGTACGATCTTGCAAAGCCATTTTGGATCTCCTTGAAATTTTAGGTTTAGGGAATGATACGAGTGAATGTGTGCATTCTAGCGCAGGGAGTTTGATTTGTATAATTTATAGTTCAAATAATATTAATTACTTGAAGCTATGAAACTCAACCTGCGAATGTTTCATTTAAATAGAGGTTGTCTGAAAGAAAACAAGCCCCTGGCCTGGAATTATTTTTCGGAATCGTGTGCGTCGGACAATACGACTTCGCGGATGCTGCTTTCCACTTTGTCTTTCAACATAAAGCGGTCTTCGTCTTTGCCGGGGCGAATCGGGGCGGCAAAATCGATACGGATGCGTAGTTTTTTCATGGAAACGATGCGCCAAAGTGAGCGCACCAAATCGACTTGTGCATAAGACGGCACAGTCGTCCTTTTACCGGCATCATCATAATAGCGCAGCGTAACCGCCTGAACAGGCGCGTCGGCATCAATGGCGGATTGGAAGAGCGCGGCTTTGAACGGCAAAATATCCAAGCCCAAAGAAGTCCGCGCTTCGGGGAAAAAGCTGACATTCTGCCCAGCTTTCAACGCGGCGCAAATGGCTTGGTTAATCGGCTCGACATCGCGTCGGGAATTGCGGTTGATAAACACTGTGCCTGCGTTTTGCCCCATTTTGCCCAAAACCGGCCAGTCTTTGATTTCCTGCTTGGCGATAAAACTGCTCGGATACACCGCACTCATGGCGAAAATATCCAGCCACGACACATGGTTTGCCGCCACCAAAACACCCTTCACATTATCCGCAGGTGGCGTGCCGATTTCCAATTCGATATCTAAGGCTTCCAGCGCGCCTTTGCCCAGAGTGATGACCGCATAATCGCGTTCGGCAGGATTGCCGGCATCGATACGGCGCAAATGTCTTCCGGTTCGGAACAGCCATCCCGCCAAGCGGAACAATCTGCCCAAACGGGTAAAAAACGGTGCTTTTTGTGAGTGCATAACTGTTTTTCTTTTCGTCTTAAATGTGTATCAAATCATAGTAATAATGTTTTCAGACGACCCAGATGACAAAGAGGTCGTCTGAAAACAGGTTCATAGATTATTTTTGGCAGTTCGGACAATAAAACGTCCCGCGCTGCCCCAAAACTTCCTTCTGCACCAAACCGCCGCAACGGACGCAGGGTTCGTTGTGCCTGCCGTACACCGTATATTCCTGCTGGAAATAGCCGCTTTTTCCGTCGCTGTTGACGAAGTCGCGCAACGTGCTACCGCCGGTTTCAATCGCGCGCTGCAATACCGATTTAATCGTTTCCACCAAGACGGCGCATTCTTTTTTCTTAACCTTGTCCGCAGGGCGGTGTGGCGAGATGCCCGATTTAAACAGGCTTTCGTTCGCATAAATATTGCCCACACCGACCACGACGGCATTGTCCATCAGAGCCAGCTTGACCGCGCGTTTTTGCGTTTTAAATTTTTGGTACAGATAATCGGAGGAGAAGTCGTCTGAAAGCGGCTCGGGGCCCAGTTTTTCAAGAAGCGGATGATGCTCGGCAATGCCTTCATACCACAGAATCGCGCCGAACTTGCGCGGGTCGTGATAACGCAACACCGTTCCGTCCGCAAACACAATGTCCGCATGGTCGTGTTTGTCGGGATGGTCAATCCGCGCATCGCCGTCCGTAAAAATCCGCAAGCTGCCCGACATGCCCAGATGAATCAACAAAATACCCGTTGCAAAACCGATAACCAAATATTTCGCCCGCCGACGACAGCTCAACACCTCCTGCCCCGCCAAAAGCTCCGCCAACTGCGGATTGACCTGCCAGCGCAGCTTGGTTTGGCGCAACACGACATCCGCTACCTTTTTACCTTGAATATGCGGGCTGATACCGCGCAACGTCGTTTCCACTTCAGGCAATTCCGGCATTTTTCTTTATCCTCAAGCTAATACAATCAACATCGCCTTTTTCAGACGACCTAAGATTCTACCGATGCCAAAGCGGCCTGACAATTTGCAACCAATCAGCTTTACAGGCAGAAAGCAGCAAATTCAAGGTAGAATGACAAATATAGAAGAGGCTATATTTATGGAGTCAAACCTCTCGTTTTCAAATGTTTAGCCTCAAAAGGTCGTCTGAAAACCAGTCATGCCGGTTTTACCAACGCTGCATTCTCAATCCGAAATCCGCGCCGCGCCCAAAGCCACCGTCTGCGTTCCCAATATTTTTTCAAACTCCGGCAACGGTGTTACGCCCGCCATACGCTTGACCAAAACCAAACCGTACACCGCCGCGCACTGCGGCCACCACCTGTCCCCCGCCTTCTCCATAAAACGCCAAAACCGCAGCCCCTTTTGCGAATTCACAGCAGGCAGGTACACCATAAACTTCCCGAATTCCACCTCAAAATCCAAATCCGCCAACCGCTGCTTCAAAGCCGGCAAAGTCAGGCAATGCTCCTTTTTAGGCAAGCGCGTTCCATCAAACCACCTGCTGAAAAACCACAAAGATTTCGGATTAAACCCCGTCAAAACCAACCGCCCTTCAGGTTTCAACACCCTGGACGCTTCATGCAGCACTTGCGTCAGTGCGGCAGTTTCATGACTGTGCGGCATCAGCAGCACATCAATAGAATGACTATCCCAAGCCATAGCGTCCGCCGTCATCAATACATCACGGGGTACGGCAACCACGTTTTCAGACAACCTTAACCATTGACCGCCTTGTTGGACAACGGTCTGTCCGTCAAAATATTGCAAATGCCGCTCAAAAAAAGCAGCTTCGTTCTGAGCAACATAACGCCCCATAGCCGTATCTTCAAACCATACATCCATAGTCGTTATCCTATTAACTGTTTCATGCGTTCATTTCTACTGTCCGATAGAAAAATACAATGCAATCGCCGTATTTATGCCACAGATTTTAACATTAAGACCCAAGCATATGTAAATTTCACCCCCTTTACCTTGACGGCTACATCTTCAAACAGTACTATCGGGTAGACTAAATTTAACCTTATATCATTGATAATTATTGATTCATCATGGCAAAACTGAAAACCATCGCACTTACCATTTCAAGTTTATCCGCAGCTTCCGGCGCAGCATACGCTCAAAATGCCACACCAGATCAAGTAGGTATGGCAATGATGCGCCTCAATTCCTCTCTTTTGGATCAAGCCAAAGCGCAAACTTTCGGAACGGGCAGCCTTTGGGCATCGTTGCGCAAGGATTTCCGTATGAACGAGGTCAATTCCGAACTTGTTCGCCGCCATGAGAGCAAATTCGCTGCCAATAGTGCCTACTTCGACCGCACCATTACCCGCAGCAAACCCTATATGTACCATATTGCCAACGAAGTCAGAAAACGCAATATGCCTGCCGAAATCGCATTGCTGCCGTTTATCGAAAGCGCATTCGTTACCAAAGCGAAATCACATGTCGGCGCATCCGGTCTGTGGCAGTTTATGCCTGCAACGGGTCGCCACTACGGCTTGGAAAAAACCCCTTTGTATGATGGCCGTCACGATGTCTACGCAGCAACTGACGCAGCATTGAATTACCTGCAATACCTGCACGGATTATTCGGCGACTGGTCCCTTGCACTGGCTGCCTACAACTGGGGCGAAGGTAATGTCGGCCGTGCCGTCAATCGGGCGCGCGCGCAAGGTTTGGAGCCGATTTACGAAAATCTGCGCATGCCTGACGAAACACGGAATTACGTTCCCAAACTCTTGGCCGTACGCAATATCGTTGCCAACCCGCAAACTTTCGGCATGAATATCACCGAAATCAACAATCAGCCGTATTTCAAATCCCTGAGCATCGACAAGCCGATTGACAACAGCACTATCGCCCGCTTCGCCAACATCAGCGAAAGCGAATTGCTGACACTCAATCCGGGATTCAATGCACCTGTATTCATCCCGAAAAACAATCGCCGCCTGTTGCTGCCTGTTGATTCTGTGGCTTCTTTCGAGAAAAACTACCGAAACGCGAATCCCGATACTTTGTTGTCTTGGAACGTATACACATCCCGAAACAATACCAGCTTGAACGCCATCGCAGCAGAAACCGGTATGAGCGTTGCCGAAATCAAACGACTGAACGGCTTGGGAAATAACTCCCTGTCTTCCGACCGCAGTATTTTGGTAGCCAAGAATAAAGCAGCAAATTCGGCGACACCTGACACACTCTCATTCATCGATGTTGATAACAGACCGGATACTTACCGTTCCAATATGCCGGAAATGGCACCTATTAAAACGGCAAAAGCAAATATTCCTACAATGGATTTTGCCAATATTAAACCCGTTGCGGCAGTACCAACAGATTATGTAGCCCTTGGCAAAAAAGCAGTATCCGAAACTGCTGTTGCTCAATCAGCTCCTGTTGGCGGAGAAAGCAAAATTGCCTCTGCAACTCCTACTACCGTTGCCAAAGCAGACATCACAACCACACCTGCAACCGCCGTTCAAACCGACTCTTCAGCAGATTTGGCATCGGCAAATGTCAAAGAAGAGCGTATTCCTGAAGTGTTTGCCCAATTGTCTCAAGCTGAAAGCAAGCCTGCCGTTGTCGAGCAAACTGCTGCAAATACAACTACTGAGCTGACTACTGCTCAAGCTGCTCCGACGCAAGCTGCTGAAACAGCCGATGAATTGATGGCGTTGGTAGATTCAAATCTTCGTACTCAAACTGAAAATGTAGCAGTCGCACAAGCCACTAGCGAACACAATATTGCATCCGACGCAGTCAAAGCGCGTAGCGAGCGTATTGCCGCCAATACCGCCAAACAACAAAGCCGCACTGAGGCACGTTTGGCCCGTGCGGGTAATCAGCAGCAATCTCAAACCGCAGGTGCGGGCATGCACCGTGTAGCCGATGGCGATACGCTGTTTAATATCTCACGTCGTTACAACTTGAGCGTTGCTGACTTGATTATTGCCAACAACATCAAAGGTAATAACATCCGTAAAGGTCAGCTGTTGCGTGTGACCGCAGCGCCCGCCAAAACTCGAAACAGTATCCGAAACGTTTCTTATACCGTTCGCAGAGGCGATACTTTAAATACTATCGCCAACCGATTCAACGTAGATGTAAACGACATTCGCCGCTGGAATCGAAATACCAATGGTGTGACACCCGGTCAACGTTTGAAATTAATCGGCAGTTAAGATACTCTTCATGAAAAAGTCGTCTGAAATTTTTCAGACGACTTTTTATTTGCCAACAAACTCAATTTTCCATACATCATCACTATACTTCCCTTTAAAGAGAAAATTTTTATAGTGGATAACGTTTCATCTCAATGTCAAATTAAAAAGGTCGTCTGAAATCCGTTTTCAGACGACCTCTTGCTTAAATCAAACCTTCCAGTTTTGGGTTACCCTCTTTCGGAATCGGGCGTTTATTACCTTCACTATCAATGGCAACATAAGTGAAGACAGCCTCTGTCACGAGTTGACGATCCTCAGTAAGGTGATCGTTCATCAATGTTTTTACCCAAACCTCAATTTTCAGTTGCAACGAAGTATTACCCACACTCACGCAGCGGCCGTAGCAACAGACGACATTCCCCACTTTCACAGGACGGATGAAATTCATTTCCTGAACAGCTACGGTAACAATACGGCCTTGTGCGATTTCCGCCGCCAAAATACCGCCGCCCAAATCCATTTGCGACATAATCCAGCCGCCGAAAATATCTTGATTAGGATTAGTGTCGCGCGGCATGGCAACGGTGCGCAGCAAAAGCTCGCCTTGTGGTTTAGTGTGTTGTTTTTCATTTTGCGTCATGGAAAATATCCTTTTTAGAGGTGCAGCTTTCGTGTGAAGTTGAGAAGCCGATTGAAACAGTATTTATTGGGGGTTGCCTGCGATAACAAGGTCGTCTGAAAACTTCTATACGGTTTTCAGACGACCTTGAACCCATATTCTGAGACAACGCTATTTCTAACGTTCTGCCAATTTCAAATAAACGCCGGCAACGTCTTGCTCTCCGTAACCTGCTGTTACCGCCTGACGGTAATTTTCAGCAACGGTTTCGACGGCAGGCAGCGACTTACCGGCTTGCTCCAGCTCTTTGACCGCCAGATTAAGGTCTTTGGAAGCGTGTTTGAGTGCGAAGGCAGGTGGGAATTCACGGCTTGCCCACAGCGATTTTTTGGTTTGGAACATAGGCGAATCCATAGCGGAATTACCGATGGCTTCGATGATGGTATCCGTATCGACACCAAACTGTTGGGCCATCAGCATAGCCTCGCTGTATGCTTCGCCGAAAATACCCAGCAGGGAGTTCAGCACGAGTTTTGCGCCCGAACCTTTCCCTACCCCGCCAAAATGGAAAGTTTGTTTGCCGACAATGGAAAACACTTTTTGCAGAGGCGTTAAAACGCTTTCTTCTCCGCCAAACAAAATCAGCAACGTACCGTTGGTAGCAGGACCGACCGAACCGGAAACAGGCGCTTCCGCAAACTGACCGCCCGCAGCTTCGACCAATTCTTTAACGGCAAGATTTTCAGAAGGAGCAATAGTGCTCATGTTGACAATGATTTTGCCCGCAAGCTCCTTGCGAACCTCTTCACTCAAAATATCGCGTACAGCCGCGAAGTCGGAAACCATCAGAAAAATAACAGGATAAGCGCGGATAAGATCGATAGTGCTTGCGTACACTTTCGCGCCTTTATTGGCAAGGTCGGCGGTTTTATCGGGCGAACGGTTATAAACACCGACTTCGATACCGGCATTCAAAAGCCGCGTTACCATCGGATTACCCATTTGACCCAAGCCTATCCAGCCGATTTGCGTGTATTCGTTTGTTGCCATTGTGTTTGCTCCTTTGTTTGTCTTGCCGTGCAATCATATAGGTTTACAGGTCGTCTGAAAAGTTTTTCAGAGGATTGGATAAAGTATTT
The DNA here is from genome assembly GCA_963552075.1 of uncultured Neisseria sp. Lineage (GTDB taxonomy): Bacteria > Pseudomonadota > Gammaproteobacteria > Burkholderiales > Neisseriaceae > Neisseria. Next base: position 17,772 of record CAUVJL010000019.1, on the reverse strand, counting down.
ATATAGATATGAACGAAATCGCCTTTCGTTAATAATGTATAATGCATCTATTTTTCATACAAACGCTGTCAATCAGGTCTAAATGATGGAAAAATGTCGTCTGAAAAACTGAAATATCGTTTTCAGACAACCTCACTCATAGAGTTCAATCACTGCTAACAGCAGCATGGAGATAATTTTTAAATTTGATAATGAAAACCTTGAAAAAATTTAAACGGGCGGAGATATGGGATATTGGGTGTTAGCGCTTCAGGTATTTTGGGAAGAAATTGGCAAATATGCGTTTTTTCTAATTATCAATGCCTACTGCATCATCAGAATGTATCAAAACCGTCATTGGAAATATTGCGCAATTATTTTTATTTTGCTCAATGGCTGGGTAATTTACAGATATTGGATGGAAATCATTAACTCTTATCTATATTGGAATCAATAGATTAGTAAAAAAGTCGTCTGAATGAAACACAAGAAAACAAATATCCTTTTAGGAATAGTAGCAGCAGGCTACCTCAGTATTGCATTGGCAAATATAGGATTAAACGGAATGATTGAAGGCCAGGGCAACCCCGAGAATGCAAAAGGCATGACTTGGGGAATTACGATGGCAGATGCAATATTGGTTAACGCTACACCAGAAAATTCTTCATATTTAACATTGGATGCAGAAGCAATAGATGTATCAAATAAGTACAGTTCTGATTTTTATTTGCAGAACGGAACAGTATTGCGAAATTTCTTTGGTACGGGTTCTATATGGGGAAGAGGAGGGTATTTGGGAAGAACGGCAGAGTTTGATTTACTTCCCGAAAGGCTGACTTTTACCTATTCCTCTCAGTTTGAAAATAAATTTTATCAGTTGGATGAAGCCCTTCCAACCGACAAGATACGTCCTATGATGGCAAAAAGTTACAGGGTATTCAATAATACAGTAGAGGACACAGAAACTCCGCAATATGAATCTCCCAATGATTTTGAATTGGCTGTTGCTCCTGACGGCTGGGTGACGCTGAACCTTACCAATGTATTTATTCGCAAGGAATTGATGTCCTGGCAGGCAAAAGAAATCATGCCTTCTGTGGAAGAGGCTGCCAAACATCACTTCAATGAAATATGGTATTACAAAGTCGCAGGTTTTCACAATCAGGAAGAACGGAAAGAATATTTAGACAGAGTCCGTAAAGAATACCCCAATTTCTACCACTCTTATATTGATGGGCCCAAAAAGGTTAGTGCGGAGTGGTACAAACAGATGCAAACGAAATATCCATGGAATTTGGAAGTTGAAGTGGATGGGGGAGAATGGAACGGCGAATACTATATGGAATTCGCCAATACAGAGCGCTGGACAGCCATAGGTAAGGAGAGAATCGAAGAAGAGAAGAATACAATGAAGGCAATTCCGACTTACATCAAGATATGGTTGATCGAAAAGGAAACGGGTAAGCGGTGGGGTATTAGATTGCATCCATTTAAGACTGAAGAACAAGAGCAGAATGATTATAAAATTATATACGACGATATTCGGCTGAACAGGCTGTATAGAATATTTCAACAGGCGTTTCCTGGAAGGACTCGAGTGCATAATATTAGTACACCATCAATGAATCAGTTTGCTACTTTGAAATTGAAATTCAATGATTATTTTGAGTTGATAGAAGCATATATTCAAAAAGATGGACAAAAAATTGCATTGCCAGATGCTAAGCTCCATCAACGTTACGAAATCAACAATACTGCTTATTACTAAGGAAATCATAAATATAGGAAAATGATCGGCAAAGAAAACCACATTTCATGACTGCCGATTGACGTCAGGCCTATACAAAAAGGTCGTCTGAAAACCCAAGTTTTCAGACGACCTTTTACAATCAAACCATTATGCGAACGGATGATGCAAAACGATGGTTTCTTCGCGGTCAGGACCGGTAGAGACGATGGCTACCGGCGCACCGCAGACTTCTTCGATGCGTTTCAAATATGCTTTGGCATTGGCAGGCAATGCGTCGTAGCTTTTCACGCCGACAGTCGATTCGCTCCAGCCGGGCATGGTTTCGTAAATCGGCTTGCAGATTTCTACCGCGTCCGAACCGCAAGGCAGGATGTCGGTTTTGCTGCCGTCGGGCAATTCGTAGCCGACGCAGATATTGATGGTTTCAATGCCGTCCATCACGTCCAGCTTGGTGATACACATGCCGGAAATGCCGTTGACTTGGATGGAGCGCTTCAACGCGGCAGCATCAAACCAACCGCAACGGCGTGCGCGGCCGGTTACGGAGCCGAATTCGTGTCCGCGTTCTGCCAAACCTGCGCCTACTTCGTCAAACAATTCAGTCGGAAACGGGCCTGAACCGACGCGCGTGGTATAGGCTTTGACGATGCCCAAAACATAATCCAGCATTTGCGGACCTACGCCCGCGCCTGCGGAAGCGGCTCCTGCCAAGCAGTTGGACGAGGTAACGAAGGGGTAAGTACCGTAGTCGATGTCCAACAGCGTGCCTTGCGCGCCTTCAAACAGCAGTTTTTCGCCGTTTTTGTTTTTCTCGTTCAACACACGGGATACGTCGGTAATCATAGGCGTAATGCGCGGCGCGACTTTTTCGATAACCGCCATCACGTCTTCCGCTTTAACCGGCTCGGCATTGTGCAGATGTTGCAGTTGGACATTGTAATAGGCAAGGACGGCATCCAGTTTTTCACGCAGTTTTTCAGGATGCAGCAAATCGACGACGCGGATGGCGCGGCGTGCCACTTTGTCTTCGTAGGCTGGGCCGATGCCGCGGCCGGTCGTGCCGATTTTGCCTTTGCCGCGCGATGCTTCGCGGGCTTGGTCAAGCGCGATGTGGTAAGGCAGGATCAGCGGACAGGTCGGCGCGATTTTCAGACGACCTTCAACGTTTTTCACGCCTGCTGCGTTCAACTCGTCGATTTCGCCCAACAATGCTTCGGGGGAAACGACAACGCCGGAACCGATGAAGCAATCCAAGTTTTCATGCAGGATGCCGCTCGGAATCAGGCGCAAAATGGTTTTCTTGCCGCCGACGACCAGAGTATGACCCGCATTGTGGCCGCCTTGGAAACGCACGACACCGCTGGTTTCTTCCGCCAGCCAGTCAACGATTTTACCTTTGCCTTCATCGCCCCACTGGGCGCCGATTACTACAACATTTTTAGCCATAGCCATATAACCTATTAATATTAAAAAATTATCGTGAATCAACTTCAAACCAAGACGGCTTTGCGCCCTGCCCTGATTTGCCTTTAATCCGCTATGAATGGGTATTTAAATTTTCTCAACCTGCCAAACGCCGTCCGCCTTTTTCAGACGACCTGCAACCTCTTCCGAAGCATTGTGTCCGATACCGTAGTCGACAACGACACACTGCCCTTGTTCACGCAAGGCTTCGACTGCTTCGCGAGCCGCTTCGGCATCGTCCGCATCAACCAAGACGACGGGCTGACGCTCAATGGCGGGCAAACGTCCGATAAAGCTGCGCAAGTCGAAACTGAATCCTGTCGCCGGACGCGCACGGCCGAAATATTCGCCCAATCCGTCATAACGCCCACCCCGTGCGACCGCGTCATGGAAATTGGAACCGTATGCCGCATACAGCAAGCCTGTGTGATAATTGTCGACGCGCAGTTCGGATAAGTCGATATGGACTTTCTGATTCGGGAATGCGTCGCACACTGCCTGCAATTCGTCCAACGCACTGCCGACTGCCGACAGATCCGGCAATCGTTCGCGCGCCGCGGACAACACTTCCCGTCCACCATACAGACGCGGTAGCAGCGAAAATGCTTTTGCCCACATACCATCCAGCTTCCAAGCCTTAACCTGCGCTTCGACCGCTTCGGTATCTTTATCCTGCATCAACGCAAGCAACGTTGCGGATTGCTCCGCATCCAAATGCGCCGCATCGGACAAAGCGCGGAATACGCCGATATGGCCCAGCGACAGCAAAACCTCGCCCATATCGGCAATCTTCATGCTTTTGAGCATCAGGTCAATCAGCTCGATATCTGCCCGGATGTCGGTGAAACCATACATCTCCGCCCCCGCCTGCAAAGGTTCGCGCATATTGAGCAAACCTTCCGGCCGCGCATGTAACACAGGACCTGCGTAGCACAAGCGGTTAATCCCTTGATTGGCGGACAAAAGATGTGCATCGATACGCGCCACTTGCGGCGTAATGTCGGCACGGATGCCCAACTGCCGACCGCTCAGCTGATCGACCACCAAAATGGTTTTCAAAGACAAACCCGCGTCAATGTGCGTCAGCAGGGAATGGCTGTATTCCATCAGCGGAGGCTGTACCAGCTCGTAACCGTGCACTCGGAACAAAGTCAACAACTGCTCTCGCGCGCTTTCCAACTGTCGGGCGTTGGTCGGCAACACATCGGCAACATGTTCGGGAAGCTGCCAAGATTGCATGGGAATCTACCTTCTATCTGTTTTTGTAAACGCAAAGGGCTGCTTGAATTTAAAACCAGACGGACACACAGCCCGCTTCTCGAAATACGCCGCGCAAACGATGCAGCGTTTCCAACAAATCTGATTTTAAATTCAAACAGCCCCTGAATGACGGCTTTAAACCGCCGAGTTATTAAAAGCAGACTTTACCATACAAAACAATTTTGTGCAGCCTGTTTTCATACCGGACAGCCCCTGACTTTGGCGCAAATGGGATTTTGTATACGGGAAATAACATGTTTAAGAAGCATCTCAAGCAACTGGGGTAGTCTCGGCAAAGGTGTTGCTTGTTATTCCTCAACGCCCCATCAATCTTATATAGTGGATTAACTTTAAACCAGTACGGCGTTGCCTCGCCTTGCCGTACTATCTGTACTGTCTGCGGCTTCGTCGCCTTGTCCTGATTTAAATTTAATCCACTATACTTGATTTAGCTTAAAGGTCGTCTGAAAACCCATTTCAGACGACCTTCAAAGTCTCTCCACCGACATCACCGTATTTCTTTGGCTGCCTCTTGCTCCGCTTTGTAACGGCGCAGATAGGCAAGCGCGGCGGCTTTTTCTTCTTCGTTGCCATATTTGACATCGCGTTGGGCGCGGCGCAATTCGGCGCGCTCTTTAGCTTCTTCAATTTGCCGGTTTTTGAATGCTTCGCGGTTGTCGGATGCAACCAGCTTGTCTTGTTGGGATTGGGCTTTCGCCATGGCTTTGGCAATCAAATCCATGGGATTGAAGGCAGGTTTGGCGGCAGCTTGGGTTTCGGCTTGAATTTGCGCCTGCTTGGCTTTAACGGCGGCTTCGCGCTCGGAAAGCATGGCTTTGCGTTCCGCCTCGTCGCGTGCTTTGCGCTCCGTGTGCCAATCAAAGCGGCTTTGCGCGTGTTCGGCGGCGGCGAAACGCGCTTCGGAAGAACGGCTCAGGCTGCGCGCGGCGGGGAGGTATTCCTGTTCGGAAGGTATCATGTCGATACAGTCCACCGGACAAGGCGGGAGGCAGAGTCCGCAGCCTGTGCATTCGTCGCTGATGACGGTGTGCATAAACTTGCTGGCGCCCATAATCGCATCGACAGGGCAAGCGCGGATGCAGGCAGTACAGCCGATACAGGCGGCTTCGTCTATCAAGGCGACGGCTTTGGGCTGCGTTTTGACCGGCGCAACGCGCGGCTTGCCTAATAAGGCGGCAATATCGACCATCACCGCCTCTCCTCCGGGTGCGCACAGATTAACAGGCGCATCCTCGTGCAACAAAGCTTGTGCATAAGGCAGGCAGCCTTGATAGCCGCATTCTCGGCACTGAGTTTGCGGCAGCAGGCGGTTGATGGCTTGAAGGTCGGTCGGCATAGCGGATAGAGTCAAAATCGAAAGCGTGTATTTTATCGGGAAACGGAATGCAGGGAAACCAAGACCAAAATAAATAAGGTCGTCTGAAAACTTCAAAATAAAGGTTTTCAGACGACCTCTTCTATTTTCTGACTATCCGTACCGCTTCATTAGAACTTATGAACCATGCCCAAAGAAACGGCTTTTTGTTCAACAGAACCTGTTTGAGTCGGCGTCAGGCGGGTTTTGCTGCCCAGTTTCATATAGCCGGCATGAGCAAGCATCGAAGTGCGTTTGCTGAATTTGTAGGAGGTACCAACTACAACTTGGTCGAATTTATCGACCAGTTTCTCACCGCTGTTCACGCCTTTTGCCGCCCAGCCGTGGGCGTAAGTGAGGCGAGGGGTCAGGTTGCCGAAGGTATAACCCACGGTAACGGCTGCATCGGTAACTTTGACGGCTTCATTTTTACCGGCATCGGCAGTAATGTCAGTGCCTTTGTACGTATTGAAATCATCGGTAAAGTAACCCAGATATTTATTTGCGCTTTCATGGCCTTTGGTATATTGCGCACCTACGCCGACAAACAGGTTGTTTTTGTCGTAGTAACTCTCGATTTTAGCGATTTGCGCGGCTTTGGTTTTACCGTTCTTGTCGGTGTACGCGCCTTTGTAATGGCCGTAGGCAAGATTGGTGGTGAAACCGCTGTTTTCATAAGTCAAACCGGCGGTATATTGCTCCTTGCTGGGTTGTTCGTGCTTATATTTGTCGTCCGGATTGCGGTTGTCGCGTGGCGCGTAGGACGCATTGAACTTGAACCCGCCGAACGAAGGGCTGTCGTATCGTACGGATGTGGTACGCACACCGGTTCGGGTGTTGATGCCCAAACCCATCGCGTTGGTTTTGTACAACCACGGGTCGATGGTATCCATCTCGTTGAGCATATTGTTCATATTGCCGACGCGTACCTTACCGAACTTGCCTTCCAAGCCGATGAAGGAATCGCGGTTGCCGAAACGCTGGCTGTTGGATTCGCCCAAAATGGAAGTGCGCTGTTCCACCTGCCAGATGGCTTTGAGGTCGTCTGAGAGTTTTTCGCTGCCTTTGAAGCCGATGCGCGAGGTATTGTCGTTGATGCGGGTTGCAGTCGCGCTTTTTTCCGTACCTTCGTTACCTTTGATTTTCACCTGTCCGGAGGTGATGGTGCTTTTGACTTGTCCGTACAGGACAACTTCGGCGGATGCTGCAAAAGGTAGGGCTGCTGCGGTTAAAGTAATCAATATTTTCTTCATGAGTCCTCCTCGAATTTTAAAATTGAGTAAAAATACCAAACTCAATCATAATGATTTATGGATTATTAGACAACTCTTTTTATCTTGAGAAAAATTATTATTTATTTCAAATATAATTTGCATTTCAACAACACGATATCGTAGGAATCTTTAATATTCATCCTTTCTGCAATTTTGTTGGCACAATCCCTATTTTTCCCTTGCCTCAAGATTGAAAATAAGGCAAGTGCAACTTTTTTCAGACGACCTTTTCGGGTCGTCTGAATATTTTTTTGTTTATGAAGAAAACCATAGCGGAAAGCAATGAAAAAACGAAGAAATTTTCCCGTCTAACCTATTGCGCCGACAGGGATTTTGCCGTTTAATGCGAACCTGCTGAATCAAGGGCCCGAGGCATATGCCGGCCGCCCCCACAGTTAACCTTTTGTATGCGGACAGTCTGCGCTTGACTGACTGCCGCCGCTGCAACAATTCCCCCTTCCACAAAAGGACTGTACCCATGAAAAAAATTTCAATGGCGGCGGCACTCATCGGCCTCGTCTTGACTGCATGTAGCGGCGGACAACAAACCGCCGCAGAATCTTCCGCCCACTCTTCGCATACTTCGTCCGACAAACTCAATATCTACAACTGGTCGGACTACGTCGATCCCGCCACGCTTGAAGCGTTCGAAAAAAATACGCATATCAACGTCCGCTACGACTACTACGACAGCAACGAAGCCCTCGAAGCCAAGCTTTTGACCGGCAAATCCGGTTACGACCTCGTTGCCCCGTCCATTGCCAACGTCGGACGCCAAATCAAAGCTGGCGCGTACCAAAAAATCGACAAAAGCCAAATCCCGAACTACGCCAACATCGATGCCGACCTGCTTGCCATGATGGCAAAAGTCGATCCGGGCAACCAATACGCCGTCCCTTATTTCTGGGGCATCAACACGCTTGCTATCAACAAAAAACTGGTTCAAAAAGCCTTAGGGACGGAGCAATTGCCCGAAAACGAATGGGATTTGGTGTTCAATCCCGAATACACCAAAAAGCTGAAATCCTGCGGCATCAGCTATTTTGACAGCGCCATCGAACAAATTCCGCTCGCGCTGCATTATTTAGGCAAAGATCCGAATACCGAAAACCCCGACGACATCAAAGCCGCCGTCAACATGATGAAAAAAGTGCGTCCCGACATCAAACGCTTCACTTCGTCAGGCTATATTGACGATATGGCGGCGGGCAATCTTTGCGTTTCAGTCGGTTACGGCGGCGATTTGAATATCGCCAAAACACGCGCACAAGAAGCGAAGAACGGCGTCGAAATCGAAGTGTTAGCACCCAAAAGCGGCGTCGGCATCTGGGTGGATTCCCTGATGATTCCGCGCGATGCCCAAAACACCGCCAATGCGCACAAATACATCAACCACACGCTCGATCCCGAAGTCGCGGCACAAAACGGCAATTTCGTTACCTACGCCCCCGCCAGCCGCCCTGCCCGCGCATTGATGGACGCAAAATATACCGGCGACGCGTCTATCTTCCCGACCAAGGAATTGATGGATAAAAGTTTCATCGTATCTCCCAAATCAACAGATGCAAGCCGCCTGAGCGTCCGCTTGTGGCAATCGTTGAAAGCAGGCAAATAGCCGTTTGATGCGTTGGAAATATAAGGTCGTCTGAAAATCAAATTTGGTTTTCAGACGACCTTTTCTACTGCTATCGAACAAATTTAAAGTTTATTCAATAAACCGCAACTTGAAAAACAAATCAGTGCCGCATTAGCTGCGCCATGTACAGATTGCGATTGCCATCCTATATCGAAAACATATTAATACACCACAAAACCCAAAATTATTTAATCACCCAGTTTTCTATTCCATTAGCAACAAAAATAGAGCCATCCCCATATAATCACAAAGTATTACTTACCGTTAAAACCAGGTTTTAAGATTTGTAAATTTGACATAGGTCAAATTATTGCAAATAATGGATTCATATAATGTTAATGTTTAGAGTATCGAATAATCGGGAACAGCCATGTCCTGCCTAAAAACGAAACACACATCAGGCATCTTGAATACGATGCTGGCGATGTTTGCCGTATTTGTCCTATTGTTTTCGACACTGCCCGCTTACGCCGAGCGTTTGCCTGACTTTTTGTCAAAAGTCCAGCCTTCGGAAATTTTTCCGGGTGCAGACCGTTATGGCAAACCGGAAGGCAAACCTATGGTTGCCCGTGTTTATAAGGGCGACGAGCAGTTGGGTTTGGTGTATATCACGACGGACGTGGTCAATACACGCGGCTATTCGAGCAAACCGATTGATACGATGATGGCTTTGGCCAACGACGGAACGATCGCCGGTGCGAAGCTGGTCGATCACCATGAGCCGATTATGCTTATTGGTATCCCGCAATCGCGTGTGGATAAATTCATCAATAAGTATATCGGTTTGAATTTTATTAAAAATCCACCTACTCCGGGCGTTGCCCCCGGGGACATCATCAGCGGCGCGACCGTTACGCTGATGGTGATTAACGACAGTATCCAGCGTTCGTTCAAAGTTGTTGCCGGCAAATATGGTTTGGGCACTGACAAAGCCGTTCAGACGACCTCCGCCAATGCTGCGGATACGCAACAGGCTGCTGCCCCTGCGGCTCAAACCCGACCTCGCCGCGCTGTCAACCCTGACAAACAGGACATCCAATCTTGGAATGCGCTGCTGGAACAAAAAGCCATCGGCCATCTGCACATTACTGTTGATGAAATTAACAAGCTGTTTGAAAAAGGCGGCAAAGCAGGTGTTGCCGAACACGCCGAACAAGGCGCAGGCGACGATACCTTTATCGATTTGTACACAGCCGTAGTCAGCCAGCCTTCCATCGGCAAAAGCCTGCTGGGCGAGGAAGGTTGGAAAAACCTGCAAAACCGTCTGCAACCGGGTCAACAAGCTGTCTTGGTTGCCGGTGAAGGCCGTTATTCTTGGAAAGGTTCGGGCTATGTCCGCGGCGGTATTTTCGACCGTATCGAGATGATTCAAGGCGAAAACAGCTTCCGCTTCACCGACGCGCAACACGAGCGTTTGGTTGATTTGGCAGCCGAAGGCGCGCCCCACTTTAAAGAAGTATCTTGGTTTACGATTCCCGAAGGTGTGGAATTCGATGCTGCCGAACCTTGGCGTTTGCAGTTGATGGTTCAACGCGTACTGAGCGTAAACGACAAAGCGTTCGTAACCGCCGATTTGGATTACGAACTGCCTCAGGGTTACTATGTCGATGATCCGAAAGCACCGCCCGTCGAAATCAGCGCACCTGTCGAACCGGCAGCCGCTCCTGCCGCCGAACAAGCCTCAGACACCAAAGGCATAGCCGAAGAAGCCTCTTCAAACGACGGCGCATCCAACCAACTCTGGAAACAGGTGTGGAAAGCGAAACAGGGACAAATCGCCGTAGTCGGCATCGCCTTGACCATCCTGCTTTTGGTCTTCCTGTTCCAAGACTGGATTGTCCGCTATGAGAAATGGTACGACCGCTTCCGCCTGGTATTCCTGACATTTACCCTGTTCTATATCGGCTGGTACGCTCAGGCGCAACTGTCGGTCGTCAATACGCTGACGCTGTTCTCCGCCATCCTGACCGAATTCCGTTGGGACTTCTTCCTGATGGATCCGATTGTGTTCATCCTGTGGCTGTTTACCGCTGCAACCATGCTGCTGTGGAACCGCGGTACATTCTGCGGCTGGCTCTGCCCCTTCGGTTCGCTGCAAGAGCTGACCAACCGTATCGCCAAAAAATTGGGCGTGAAACAGATTACCGTGCCGCACCTGCTGCACACGCGCCTGACTGCGATTAAATACGTCATTTTCTTCGCACTGTTGGCAATTTCCCTGTACGATTTGGGCACGGCGGAAAAATTCGCAGAAGTAGAACCTTTTAAAACGGCGATTATTTTGAAATTCGTCCGCGAATGGTGGTTTGTCGCGTTTGCCGTTACCCTTTTGGTTGCCGGCCTGTTCATCGAACGCTTCTTCTGCCGCTATCTGTGCCCATTGGGCGCGGGCATCGCCCTACCCGGCCGCTTCCGCGTATTCGACTGGCTTCGCCGCTACAAAATGTGCGGCAACCCTTGCCAAATCTGTACTCACGAATGCCCCGTTCAGGCGATTGCACCGGAAGGCGACATCCATCCGAACGAATGTATCCAGTGCCTGCACTGCCAAGTCATGTATCACCATGACACACGTTGCCCGCAAGTTGTGGCAACCAACAAGAAAAAACAAAAACAGGCGGCGGCAAAAGCCGACCCCGAAACCGCATCTGCAAAACAGCAGCCTGGGGAGCAGGTTGTGCAGTTTGTGAAAAAAGAAACCGCCCCTAAAGCCGGCGAATAATCTGAAACCCTAAAGAAATACTGGGTCAACCGTACCCACACTTATAAACATAAATACGTTTTTTCAATCGGCAGGTCGTCTGAAAACGCCGGCTGCCGAATTTTATCCAAGGAGTGTTGTATGTCAGACGAAAAATTAGAACAAAACGGCTTAAGCCGTCGTTCATTCTTAGGTACTGCCGCCGTTTCAGGCGCAGGTATTGCCGGCGCCGGTCTGTTGGGTTTGGCGGGCTGTTCCAAAGAGGGTGGCGATAAAGCTGCCGCTTCAGGTGCTGCGCCTGCCGCCAAAACCGAGTCTCATGCCTCTGCCGAACCGGGCAAACAGACTTCCGAAGTCGGTCCGGGCGAACTCGACCAATACTACGGCTTCCTCTCCGGCGGCCAATCGGGCGAAATGCGCTTGATCGGCGTACCTTCCATGCGCGAACTGATGCGTATCCCCGTGTTCAACATGGACAGCGCGACCGGTTGGGGCCGTACCAACGAGAGCCTGCGTATTTTGAATGAAAAAAATACGCCAGAAACCAACCAGTTCCTGAAAGACAGCGGCCTGCGCTGCTACCCTAACGGCGACTTGCACCACCCTCACTTGTCGTTTACCGACCAAACTTACGACGGTCGCTACGCGTATGCCAACGACAAAGCAAACAACCGCGTTTGCCGCGTCCGCCTGGACTTCATGAAAACCGACAAAATCACCGAAATCCCTAACGTTTCCGGTGTACACGGTCTGCGTCCGCAACGTTATCCGAAAACCGGCTATGTCTTTGCCAACGGCGAACACATCGTACCGGTAAGTGGCGTGGGTACTTGGAACGACGCCAAAACTTGGAATGCCGTTTATACCGCCATTGACGGCGAAACCATGGACATCGCATGGCAAGTATTGGTGGACGGCAACTTGGACAACGGCGATGCCGACTACCAAGGCAAATACTCCTTCTCCACCTGCTACAACTCCGAACGCGCCCTGACCGTACAAGGTGCTTCTTCCAACGAGCAAGACTGGTGCGTAGTCTTCAATCTTGCCGCCATCGAAGAAGGCATCAAAAAAGGCGACTTCAAAGAAGTCAACGGCGTGAAAATGCTGGACGGCCGCGCAGAAGCCAATTCCCCTTACACCCGCTACATCCCCGTGCCGAACTCTCCGCACGGCTGTAACGCTTCCCCTGACGGCAAATACATCATGCTCAACGGCAAACTGTCTCCGACCGTTACCGTATTGGACGTCAGCAAACTGGACGATTTGTTCGCCGGCAAAATCAAAGAGCGCGACGTGGTTGTCGCCGAACCCCAACTGGGTCTCGGTCCTTTACACACCGCGTTTGACGGTCGCGGCAACGCCTACACCACGCTGTTTATCGACAGCCAAATGGTCAAATGGAACATCGACGACGCCATCAAAGCCTACAAAGGCGAAAAAGTGGATCCGATCAAACAGAAACTCGACGTCCACTACCAACCCGGCCACAACCATACGACCATGGGCGAAACCAAGGAAGCCGACGGCAAATGGCTGGTGTCTTTGAACAAATTCTCCAAAGACCGCTTCCTCAACGCCGGCCCGCTGAAACCGGAATGCGACCAGTTGATCGACATCTCCGGCGACGAAATGCGCCTGGTACACGACAACCCGACCTTTGCCGAACCGCATGACCTGTGTCTGGTTGCCGCTTCCAAAGTCAACCCGAAAAAAACCTGGGACCGCAAAGACCCATGGTTCTGGCAAGACGCTGTGGAACAGGCGAAAAAAGACGGTGTCGAGCTGGAAAAAGCCGCCAAAGTCATCCGCGAGGGCAACAAAGTCCGCGTATACATGACTGCCGTTGCGCCTGCGTACAGCATCCCGCAATTCGAAGTCAACCAAGGCGACGAAGTAACCGTATATGTGACCAACGTTGAAACCATCGAAGACTTGACCCACGGCTTCACTTTGGAAGGCTACGGCATCGCCATGGAAATCGGCCCGCAAGCTACCCAATCGGTAACCTTCAAAGCCGTCCGTCCGGGCGTACACTGGTACTACTGCCAATGGTTCTGCCACGCCCTGCACATGGAAATGTCCGGTCAAATGATCGTTAAACCCCGATAATCGGGTTTGACGGTTTATCACTGACTTAACGGAAAGGTCGTCTGAAAAAACTTTCAGGTCTTAGCGAAACCCGCTGCCCTCGTTTTCAGACGACCTTTTATAGCAGAACCGTTTGGACGCAACAGACTGTTCCGCTATAAAACAAAAACACGGCCCTCACAGGCAGGCATCACCGTGCCGATGCACACCGCACGAATCAGAGGAACTCCATGCACACACCCCAATTCAAAACATGGCGACGCGCTGTCCTGACATTTATGTTCGGCGGCATGATTCAGACGACCTTTGCAGCCACCATCGACGTTTCCCCGACCGACAACCTCCCCGAAGTCATCGCGCGCGCGCAGGCAGGCGATACGCTCAAGCTCGCCTCCGGCACTTACAAAACCAAACTGCTTATCGACAAACCCATCACCATCGAAGGCCCTGCCGACCGCTCCGCCAAAATCGAAGGCGACCGCACCGGCCGCACCATTGCCGTCATCGCCCCCGACGTTACCCTGCGCAACCTCACCGTCACCCGTTCCGGCATGAGCCTGCCCGCCATGGATGCCGGCATCTACCTCGAAGAAACCGCCCCCCGCGCTTTAATCGAACACAACAACATCCTCGACAACTCCGTCGGCGTGTATATCCACGGTTCTGCCGAATCCATGGTGCGCGAGAACAAAATCGTCGGCGACTCCACCCTGCGCGTCAACGAACGCGGCAACGGTGTAACCGTCTGGAACGCCCCCGGCGCGCAAGTCGTCAGTAACGACATTTCCAAAGGCCGCGACGGCATTTTCTCCAACACCAGCAAAAACAACACCTATAAAAACAACCGCTTCAGCGACCTGCGTTTCGCCGTCCACTATATGTACACCAACGACAGCGAAGTCAGCGGCAACATTTCCGTCGGCAACAACATGGGCTACGTTTTGATGTTTTCCGACCGCCTCAACGTGTACGGCAACATCGCCGTCGGCAGTCGCGACCAAGGCATCATGCTCAACTACGTCAACTATTCCGACATCCACGACAACATCATCAACAAAGCCGGCAAATGCGTTTTCGCCTACAACGCCAACTACAACAAAATCGTCGCCAACCATTTTGAAAACTGCCAAATCGGCATCCACTTCACCGCCGCCATCGAAGGCACCACCCTTTCCGACAATGCCTTTCTCAGCAACGAAAGCCAAGTCAAATACGTCAGCACACGTTTTCTTGACTGGGGCGAAGGCGGACGCGGCAACTACTGGAGCGACAACAGCGCGTTCGACCTCGACGGCGACGGCTTCGGCGACAGCGCGTACCGCCCCAACGGCATCATCGACCAAATCATCTGGCGCGCGCCCGTTTCCCGCCTCCTAATGAACAGCCCCGCCATCAGCATCGTCAAATGGGCGCAATCGCAGTTCCCCGCCATCCTCCCCGGCGGCGTGATCGACAGCAAACCGCTGATGAAGGCAGGCAGCAACAAAACCACCACCAAATACGAAGCCATGAAAGAACAACTGTTGCAAGAAGCCAAAACCCATCAGTCCGAATGGAGCGATGCCGAAAACGGCTCATTGAACTAAGCGGAACCGGCAAACACGTCCCGCAAGGTCGTCTGAAAAGTTTTCAGACGACCTTGAAACCCCGCCGCAGCAAGGTTTTGCCCCTCATTGCCGTACCAACGGGCATCCGCCGCAAATACGGTGCAACCCGCAACGCAGGCAACAGTCGAAAACGCCGCCCCATAACAAACGTCGTCTGAAACCCTTCTCCCTTTTTCAGACGACCCCATACAAAGAACGCCCTTTTCAGACGACCCTCAACGTCGCCTGAAACCCATCCACACAAGGAAGCACTCATGAGCGCACACCATGTCGAATTGAGAAACGTAACCAAACGCTTCGGCGCACAAAAAGCCGTCAACCAAGTCGATTTAGTCTTGAAGGCGGGCGAAAGTGTCGGTCTTGCCGGACACAACGGCGCAGGCAAGTCCACGCTCATCAAATTGATACTCGGGCTGATTACCCCCACCGAAGGCGAAGTCATGCTGCTGGGCGAGCGCACAGGCAGCAAAGCCGGCGCACAGTTGCGCAGCCAAATCGGCTACCTGCCCGAAACCGTCGCCCTGCACCCTTCCCTCAGCGGCATCGAAACCCTCAATTTCTACGCCAAACTCAAAAAACAGCCGCTCACCAAAAACCACGAACTCCTCGAGCGCGTCGGCATTTCCCAAGCCGCCCGCCGCCGCGTCGGCACCTACTCCAAAGGCATGCGCCAACGCCTCGCCCTCGCCCAAGCGCTGCTCGGCGAACCCAAAGTATTGCTGTTTGACGAACCCACCACAGGCCTCGACCCCGCCTCGCGCCAAATGTTTTACGAAGTCGTGCGCGAACTCAACGGACGCGGCGCCACCGTCCTCCTCAGCACCCACGCCCTCGCCGAACTCGACGGCCACGCCGACCGCATCGTCGTCATGAAAAACGGCGTCAAAGTCGCCGACGGCAGCATGGACGAGCTGCACGTCCAAAGCGGACTTCCCCTCACCGTCAACATCCGACTCAAAGCCCCGCGTCCGTTAAGCGGACGCTGGCAGCCGCTTTCAGACGACCTCAGCTATCAGGCGCAATGTCAGGCTGAAGAACGCATGGCATTACTCAGCGAACTGGGCAACCTGTCCGACCTCGCCTACCTCGACATCCACACACCCACACTCGACGACATGTACGCACAATTCTTAAAAAGGGAGGACGTATGAACCCCGTTTGGATTATCACCGGAAAAGAAGTCCGCGACAGCCTGCGCAACCGCTGGGTACTCGCCGCCTCCGTCCTGCTCGCCGCCCTCGCCCTCTCATTGGGCTTCCTCGGCAGCTCGCCCACAGGCTCGGTTAAAGTCGATCCGCTGACTGTAACCGTCGTCAGCCTCTCCAGCCTGTCCATCTTCCTGATCCCGCTCATCGCCATGCTCCTCTCCTACGATTCCCTCATCGGCGAAATCGAACGCGGCACCATGGCGCTGCTGTTGAGCTACCCCGTTTCCCGCAACCAAATCCTTGCCGGAAAATTCATCGGACACCTCATCATCCTCGCCCTTGCCACCACCGCAGGCTACGGAATCGCGGGCATCACGCTCCAACTCGCCAACGGCAGCTTCGACATCGCCGCGTGGAAACCCTTTGCCCTGCTGATTGCCGCCAGCGTCATTTTGGGCGCCGCATTCCTGTCCATGGGCTACCTCATCAGCGCGAAAGTGAAAGAACGCGGCACCGCCGCCGGTATCGCCATCGGCGTTTGGCTGTTTTTCGTCGTCATCTTCGACATGGCGCTTTTAGGCATCCTCGTCGCCGATACCCAGCAAACAATTACCGCACCTGTCGTCGAAACCGTCCTCCTTTTCAACCCTACCGACATCTACCGCCTGCTCAACCTGACCGGTTACGAAAACACCGCCATGTACGCAGGCATGGCAGGTTTGAGCGAACAAATCAGCCTGACCATGCCCGTATTGCTGACCGCGCAGATATTATGGGTTATTATTCCCCTTATCTTGGCAGCAAGAATTTTTGGAAAGCGACAAATATGAAAAAGATTTTACCTGCGCTCCTCGCCGCCCTGCTCCTGAGTGCCTGTCCCAAAGAGGATGACACCCCGCCGCCTGAGCCTCAGCAAATCAGCGACCGCGCCGTGGGGCACTATTGCAGCATGAACCTGACCGAACACAACGGCCCCAAAGCCCAAATCTACCTCAACGGCAAACCCGACCGCCCCGTCTGGTTCTCGACCATCAAACAGATGTTCGGCTACACCAAGCTGCCCGAAGAGCCTAAAGGCATCCACGTCATCTACGTTACCGACATGGGCAAAGTCAAAGACTGGAGCAAACCCAATGCCGACACCGCATGGATAGACGGCAAGAAAGCCTACTACGTCATCGAAAGCGGCTTTATCGGCGGCATGGGTGCAGAAGACGCCCTCCCCTTCGCCGACAAAGCCCAAGCAGAAAAATTTGCCAAAGAAAAAGGCGGCCGCGTCGTCAGCTTCGATGAAATGCCCGATTCCTACATCTTCAAATAATCCCTTCCCATCAAAAAGGTCGTCTGAAAACCTTATCCATCAGGTTTTCAGACGACCTTTTATATAGTGGATTAACTAAATCAGGACAAGGCGACGAAGCCGCAGACAGTATAGATAGTACGGAACCGATTCACTTGGTGCTTCAGCACCTTAGAGAATCGTTCTC
>CAUVJL010000018.1:0-29303 GCA_963552075.1 uncultured Neisseria sp. | reverse complement strand
GAGCTAAGGCGAGGCAACGCCGTACTGGTTTAAAGTTAATCCACTATATTTTCCACGAAACCGACGGCAAGCGGGTGGTAGATTAAATTTGAGTCAGAACAGCAACACAATCAGCCGATTATTTCCGGGTTTGGGCAACATCAGTCTGGTTTAAATTTAATCTACTATATTTCTTATTAAAAATCAGGAACTAAAACCATGCTTTCAGGAATCCCCATCCCGAAGGACGCCGTCCGTCCGCCCGAAACCGTGCTCGTCAACATTACGCCGCAGGAAACGCGCGTGGCAGTGTTGGAAGAAAACAATATCTGCGAGCTGCACATCGAACGCAACAGCGGCCACAGTCTGGTCGGCAATATTTATCTGGGCGTGGTGCGCCGCGTGTTGCCAGGGATGCAGAGCGCGTTTATCGACATCGGTTTGGAACGCGCCGCGTTTCTGCACATCGTCGATGTCCTCGAACAACGCCGCAATCCCGAAGAAACCCAACGCATCGAGCATATGCTGTTTGAAGGGCAGTCTGTTTTGGTGCAGGTCATCAAAGACCCGATTAACACCAAAGGCGCGCGCCTTTCCACCCAAATCTCCTTGGCCGGGCGCTTCCTCGTCCACCTTCCGCAGGAAGACCACATCGGCATTTCCCAGCGCATCGAAGACGATGCCGAACGCAACAGCCTGCGCGAACGCCTGACTAATCTATTGCCCGAAGACGCGTGCCACGGCTACATCATCCGCACCAACGCCGAAAACGCCACCGACGAGCAGCTTTTGTCCGACATCCACTACCTGACCAAAGTGTGGGAACACATTCAAGAACAGGCAAAAACCCAGCCGCCGGAAACCCTGCTGTATCAGGATTTGCCCTTGAGCCTGCGCGTGTTGCGCGATATGTTCAGCCTCGACACGCAGAAAATCCTGGTCGATTCAACCGAAAACCACCGCCGCATGACCCGTTTCGCTGAGCAATACGTCCACGGCGCATTGGGCAAGATAGAGCTGTTCAAAGGCGAACGCCCGCTGTTTGAAACCCACAACGTCGAGCAGGAAATCAGCCGCGCCCTGCAACCGCGCGTCAACCTCAACTTCGGCAGCTACCTGATTATCGAGTCCACCGAAGCCATGACCACGATAGACGTGAACACCGGCGGCTTTGTCGGCGCGCGCAACTTCGACGAAACCATCTTCCGTACCAACCTCGAAGCCTGCCACACCATCGCCCGCGAATTAAGGCTGCGCAACCTCGGCGGCATCATCATCATCGACTTCATCGACATGGCGCAGGAAGCGCACCGCGAAGCCGTGTTGCAAGAACTTGCCAAAGCCCTCGCCTTCGACCGCACCCGCGTCACCCTCAACGGCTTCACCAGCTTAGGTTTAGTCGAGCTGACGCGCAAACGTTCGCGCGAAAACCTCAGCCAAATCCTCTGCGAACCCTGCCCGTCCTGCCAAGGCAGGGGTCGTCTGAAAACACCGCAGACCATCTGCTACGAAATCCAGCGCGAAATCGTCCGCGAAGCCCGCCGTTACGACGTGCAGTCCTTCCGCATCCTCGCCGCGCCCAACGTCATCGACCTCTTCCTCGACGAAGAATCGCAATCGCTGGCAATGCTCATCGACTTTATCGGCAAACCGATTTCGCTGGCAGTCGAAACCGCTTACACGCAGGAACAATACGATATTGTGTTGCTGTAAAGACAAAAGGTCGTCTGAAAACGGAATCGGGGTTTTCAGACGACCTTTTGGCAAAATCGGCAGACCATTCAAGTGCAATATTCCTTTAGAAGAAAATGTCCACCATACCCGGCAGAACCCACGCCGAAGGAAACCCAATCAAGTACGGAAAAGCAACAAAAGGTCGTCTGAAAACCAGCCGCCCCTTTCAGACGACCTGCCGCTAAACCCCTCCTAATTTTCCCCTGCTATCCTTCCCGCTGATTAAGGAGAACACCATGCGCGTATTGCTTGCAGAAGACGACAATATGATTGCCCAAGCCGTAGCCGCCAACCTCAAAGACAGCGGCTATGCCGTCGATTGGGTCAAAAACGGCAGCCAAGTTTCCACCGCCCTTCAGGCGCAGAACTACGACTTGCTGCTGCTCGACCTCGGCCTGCCCGGCAAAGACGGGTTGGACGTCCTCACCCAAATCCGACACGAAGGCAGCAAAACCCCCGTCCTCATCGTTACCGCCCGCGACGACCTCCACAGCCGCCTCAACGGACTGGACGGCGGTGCCGACGACTACATTGTCAAACCCTTCGACATGGCGGAGCTGCAAGCCCGTATGCGCGCCGTCCTGCGCCGCCACAGCGGCCACAGTCAAACCCTGCTGACCAACGGCGCGCTCACCCTCAACCCCGCCACCTACCAAGTCGAAGTAAAAGGACAAGACAAACCCGTCCTCCTGAGCAACAAAGAATTTGCCGTTCTCCAAGCCCTGATGATGCGTCCTGGCATCATCCTCTCCCGCAGCGACCTTGAAGACAAAATCTACGGCTGGGGCGAAGAAGTCGAGAGCAACGCCGTCGATTTCCTCATCCACGCCCTACGCAAAAAGCTTGGCAAAGAACACATCCAAAATGTACGCGGCGTAGGCTGGCTGGTCGCCAAAGAGGTCGTCTGAAACCTCAAACTGCGCATCCATGCCCGCCCATGCCATAATCCATAACAAAACCTAAAACAGCCTCGCCAAACACACTATGCATCACTTTATCCAGACCCTCAAACAATCCCTGCAAGTCCGTATCAGCATCGCCCTGATACTGATGTTCCTGCCTTTGTCCATCATCGCAGGCGCATTCTCCTATTACCAAACCTACCATGAAGCCGAAGAGCTTCAGGACGACCTGTTGCGCCAAACCGCCGCCTACATCAACCCCAAAACCACCGACTACACAAAAATAGGCAGCGAAAACCACATCCTCATCCAAACCTTCGGACAAGAAGACACCGTCCCTTTGTCCGACACACTCGGCGAAGGATTCCACACCATCAAAGGCAGCGTTGATGACGACGACGATGACGATGATGACGACGAATACCGCGCCTACATCCGCCAAACCCCGCAAGGCAAAATCGCCGTACTCCAAGAAACCGAATACCGCGACGACCTCGCAGCCACCGCCGCCTACCAAAGCGTCCTCCCGCTGCTCATCGCCCTGCCCCTCATGATCCTGCTGACCGTATGGATCACCTACCGCGCCATGCGCCCCGTCAAAACCCTTTCCGCCTCACTCGGCAAACGCCGTTCAGACGACCTCTCGCCGCTGGACGGAGAAGCCGTACCCAGCGAAATACAAGGCTTCGTTACCGCCATCAACCAATTGCTGCAACGCACAGGCGAAAACATCCGCCGCCAGCAACGCTTCATCGCCGATGCCGCCCACGAACTGCGCAGCCCACTGACCGCCCTCTCCCTTCAGGCAGAACGGCTCACCAAACTGCCCCAATCGGACGAAGCCCGCGAACAGACTGGACTCATCCTCCAAAGCATACAGCGCAACCGCCACCTGCTCGAGCAGCTCCTGACCCACGCCCGCGCCCAAGGCTCCGAAACCCAACGCAACCTGACCGACATCAGCCTGCAAGCCCAGTTCCGCCGCGTGCTGCAAGAACTCATGCCCCTCGCCCTCGACAAACAGCAAGACATCGGCGTCGCCGTCGAAAACGACATCCGCATCCGTGCCGACGACACCGAAATCTACACCCTCATCAAAACCTTCACCGACAACGCCATCCGCTACACCCCGGCAGGCGGCCGCATCGACATAGGTTTCAGCGAGACCCCGACCACCCTCACCATCTGGGTGGAAGACGATGGCCCCGGCATCCCCGCCGCCGAACGCAGCCGCGTAACCGACGCCTTCTACCGCATACTCGGCACGGAACAACAAGGCACCGGACTCGGACTCTCCATCGCCGACGCCATCGCCAAACGCTACGGCGGCAAACTCATCCTCGCCGACAGCCGCAACTTCGCCCACGGCCTGCTGATACAGGCGCAATTGGATAAAAGGCTGCTCAAAGCAGACTAAGCACACAAAAGGTCGTCTGAAATCCGTTTTCAGACGACCTTTTTCTATGTTCCATCCCTCCATCCAAATATCCGCATCACAACAAGCCCCCTCTTCCTAAAACACAGGTTTCCCATCCCCGCCGTCCTTGCCGCAGCCATCAAACAACGCGACGTCGCAGCAAAAATATCGCCAACCCTTCTGAAAATCCGGCTTCCGCCACATTCGGTTAAAGAGCATCAATAAATGTAGGTCTCTGAAAATATGATTAATATTCTCGGGGTAATGTATATTGTTTGCAAATCATTATCAAAAAATATTAGAATATACACTCTTGCTTTAACGCAACACCCCTTAATCACCCATCTAGAGGAAGAATTATGAAATCCCCCCATTCCCCCGCCTTCCGTTTCAGCATCATGGTGCTGGCACTGTCTTCAGGCTTTGCCCATGCTGAAAATATCAAACCCGAAGCAACAGCCGAATTGAAAGAAGTCGTCGTTACCGGTACTGCCGTACCGACCCGCGTTACGCGCAATCAGCTTGACCGCGAAACTTCGACCGATTTGAAACAAGTCATGAAAGACCAAATCGGCATGGATGTCGGCGGCGGCAACGGCGTGGCGCAGTTTTACAGCATCCGCGGTGTCGGCGAAGACAAGATTAATCTGGAAGTGGACGGCACCAGCCAATCTACCAAAATTTTCCACCACCAAAGCCGCTTCCAGCTTGACCCCGCTTTGGTGAAAAGCATCAATGTCGAAAAAGGCACGGGCGCGGCGAGTGCGGGCTTAGGTGCGGTCGGCGGTACCATCCGCGTGACGACGGTTGACGCGAAAGACCTGCTGACCGATGGCAAACCTTTCGGCTTCAAACTCGGCGCGGGCTTGAGCAGCAATAAAGGCTCAACCGGCAACGCGGCGGTTTACGGCTATCAAAACGGCTTCGATGCCCTGTTTGCGGGCAACTTCCTCAATAACCGCGACTACAAAGACGGCAACGGCGATGTCAACCGCGGCAGCCGTCTGAAACAGCACAGCTACCTCGCCAAACTCGGCTACGACTTCAACGATGACCACGGCATCCGCCTGACCTACCGTCAGGAATACCAAAAAGGCAACCGCACCGACAAAGCCGAGTTCCAAAACGTTGACAGCTACGTCGGCGTGGACGGCACTTATCAAAAAGAGCAATCCTACAATCTGGAATACCGCGGCCGCAATGTCGGCTTCCTCGACAAAATCGACGCCAACGTCTTCCAAATCAACACCGACGACACCAAGCCGCCTAAAGGTGCGCCTTCCCCGAAAGCCCACGCCTCCGGCACGGCGCAAGGCGGCGTTCCCATCGGCCAGCTTGAGTTAAGCAAAATCAAAGCGACCGGCGCTAACCTGAACCTCGCCAGCTCCTTCGGCGACGGACACATGGTCAAATACGGCGTCAACTACCGCCACGAAACCTCCGAGCCGTCCGACAAAGGTGCATGGCTGAAGATTCTCGGCCTGTATGACCGCGACAAAGAGAAGAAATCCGAATACGGCGTGTACGCGGAAGGCATCTGGAACCTGCACCCCGTTACCCTGACCACCGGCCTGCGTTACGACCATTTCAAATACAACGCCGCCAGCAGACAAAGTGCGTCGCACGGCCAGCTCAACCCCAGCATCGGCGCGATTTGGGACATCAACGACAATTTCTCCCTCTTGGCAAACCTCAATCAGGCAAGCCGTGCGCCCCGCCTGAACGAAGCCCTGTTGGCTAACGAACGCGCAGGCGCCGCCGCCGATTTGGACAGCAACCTCAAAGCCGAAACCGCCCGCCGTGCCGAACTCGGCTTCAAATGGCGCAACGACAATTTCAATGTCAGCGGCAGCGTGTTCCACCAACGCATCAAAGACCTCATCGTCTATCGTTGGGCAAAAATCAACAACAACACCGCCTCCATCACCGAACGCGGCAAGATTTACAACGGCGGCACGCTCAAAACCTACGGCTACGAACTTGACGCATCCTACCGCTGGGGCGGCCTGACCGCGCGCGCCGGCGTGTCCTACGTCAAACCCCGCCTGAACGGCGAAATGTACTACGGAGAAAGCCCGATTCAAGCAGAAGACCACGAAAGCTCGTTCACCTTCTGGAACATCGGCCGCCAATGGCTGACCGGCCTGTCTTATCAGTTTGAAAACCCCAAACTCGAAATCGGCTGGCGCGGCCGCTACGCCCAAAGCGTGAAATACACCGACGTCGCCCGCGGACAAGGCACGATACACGGCAAGAAATCAGGCTACGGCGTACACGACATCTACGCCAACTGGCAGCTGCTGAAAAAAGACAACCTGAACGTCAACTTCGCCGTCAACAACATCGGCAACAAGCAATACCGTTCGCACAGCCAACGCTTCCCCGACGGCAACGGTCGTACCCCTTTCTACGAGCGCGGCCGCGAGTTCGCCTTGGGCGTGAATTACCGCTTCTGATAGAAACGTTGACAAAAGGTCGTCTGAAACCTGATTTTTGGGTTTCAGACGACCTTTTCGTTATGGAGAACAAGCAATGGACTGCGAACACTGCCCGAAATCCGTTAAAATACCGCATCCTTATTTTCAGACGACCTCAAACCATGTTGGTACTCGGAATCGAATCATCCTGCGATGAAACGGGCGTTGCGCTTTACGACACCGAACGCGGCCTGTTGGCGCACCATCTTCACACCCAAATGGCGATGCACGCCGAATACGGCGGCGTTGTTCCCGAACTTGCCAGCCGCGACCATATCCGCCGCGTCGTGCCGCTGACGCAGGGCTGTTTGCAGGAAGCGGGCGTTTCCTATGAAGACATCGATGCCGTCGCCTACACCCAAGGGCCGGGTTTGGGCGGCGCGCTTCTGGCGGGTTCGGGCTACGCCAATGCTTTGGCGTTTGCCTTGAACAAACCCGTCATTCCCATCCACCATCTCGAAGGCCATTTGCTCTCCCCGCTTTTGGCGGACGACAAACCCGAATTTCCGTTCGTCGCCCTGCTGGTTTCGGGCGGGCATACACAGTTTATGGCGGTGCGCGGCATCGGCGATTACACGCTGATGGGCGAAAGCGTCGACGACGCGGCGGGCGAGGCGTTCGACAAAACCGCCAAACTCTTAGGTTTGCCGTATCCCGGCGGCGCGAAGTTGTCCGAACTGGCAAAGCTGGGCAACCCCGACGCCTTTGCGTTCCCGCGCCCCATGCTCCATTCGCACGATTTGCAGATGAGCTTTTCCGGTTTGAAAACTGCCGTGCTGACCGCCGTCGAAAAAGTCCGTGCCGAAAACGGCGGCGAAATCCCCGAGCAAACGCGCAACGACATCTGCCGCGCGTTTCAAGACGCGGTGATCGACGTCCTCGCCGCCAAAGCCAAAAAAGCCTTGTTGGATACCGGTTTCAGAACTTTGGTCGTCGCGGGCGGCGTCGGTGCGAACTGGAAGCTGCGCGACGAATTTTCCCGCCTGAGCGTCAAAAAGCCGTCTGAAAAAGGCAAGCCTAAGCCTGTGGAAGAAAAAATCAAAGTCTGTTTTCCGCCTATGGAATACTGCACCGACAACGGCGCGATGATTGCCTTCGCCGGCGCGATGAGGTTGCAGGAGCGGCAGCCCGTAGGCGCGTTCAACGTCAAACCGCGCTGGCCGCTGTCGGATATTGTGAAATAGTGTGTAACAAAGACAAAAGGTCGTCTGAAAACGGTTTTCAGACGACCTTTTCGCATGGCCTCAAGCAGAACAATCAACAGCAGATTCAACCGTTCCAATAATACCGGACAATGTGGAAGAACACGGGTGCGGCGAAGCAGATGGAATCCACGCGATCAAGCATACCGCCGTGGCCGCGTATCATGTTGCCCCAGTCTTTGACGCCGTAGTCGCGTTTGATGGCGGACATCACCAGCCCGCCGAAGAAACCCATCAGGCAGATGACGAAACCGATAGCGGCGGCCTGGCCGTGGCTAAACGGGGTAATCGGCGACATCAATGCGGCAAGCGCGGTGGCGGACAAAATGCCGCCCACCGTGCCGGATATGGTTTTAGACGGGGAAAGCGAGGGCATGATTTTGGCACCGCCGACCAGTTTGCCCCAAACGTATTGCAACACGTCCGAAGCCTGCACCACGAAAATCAGGAACATCAGCAGCAGGATATTGCCGCTGCTGTCAAAATCGTCCAAGTTCAGGAACATCAGGGCGGGAACGTGTGAAAGGCAGAAGATGCAGATCATCGACATCCACTGCGTTTTGGCGGCGCGTTCGAGGAAATGGGCGGTTTGACCGCTCAGGCTGGCAATAATCGGCAACACCAAAAATCCGTACACGGGGATGAAAATGCTGAACATGCCGTACCAGCCGTCATAGACGAAATAATATTGCACCGGCAGCAGCAGGTAGAAACACACCACCATGCTGTAATAATCGCTGCGGCGGCGATAGACGAGGGTCATGAATTCGCGCAGGGCGGCAAACGAAATCAGGAAAAACAACACCACCGTGCCGGTTTTGCCAAACCAAAATGCGACCAGCAGCACCAGCGTCATCAGCCACCAAGCGTAGATGCGGGCATTGAGATTGGAGATGGTGGCATTGTCTGCGCCGTTTTTGCGTTTCAGCCATTGCCCGACGACGCTGGCGAAAATCAATATGGCAAATACGCCGGTAAAGATATAGCCTGCCTGCGGGGTCAGATGGGCGGCGGCTTGTTCGGTAATGATTTGGCCGGACGTGTTAACAAAGCTCACGATGCAGCTCCTTTGTTTTGGTGAGACTCGTTGCACTCGTTTTGGCGAAACTCGTTGCACTCGTTTTCAGACGACCTCAATGCCAGCAAAGCTTCGCGGGTGCGCGTCAGGAAAGTGTCTTTGTCTTCATCTTCGCGCAGGGTCAGCGGTTCGCCGATGTGGACTTCGCACAACAGAGGTACGGGCAGCACTTTGCCTTTGGGCAGGACGCGGTTGATGTTGTCTATCCATATCGGCACAAATTCAGTATCCGGTTTGCTTTTGGCTAGGTGGTAAATGCCTGATTTGAATGGAAGCAGAATTTCATTTTCGTCCGTATTGCGTGTGCCTTCGGGGAAAATAATCAGCGAATCGCCCGCTTGGAGCGCGTGGTTCATCTGTTCGGTAATCGACTGCGGATTATCACTGTGGCGCGGAATCAAGAGCGCGTTGAAGACGTTTTGAATGATGAAGCGTTTGAGTTTGTTGGTCAGCCAGTAATCCGAGCCGGCAACGGGGCGCGTGGAAAGCCGCCAGCGGCGCGGCAGGGAAATCCACACCAGCAAAAAATCGCCGTGGCTGCCGTGATTGGCGTAATACACTTTCTGCTGCGGATTGAACGCCAGCTCGCGCGGGCTTTTGGGGCGGACGCCGGTGAGGAAGGATACCGACAGGCACAATGCTTGGTCGGTCAGCCATGCAAGTTGTTTTTTAAGAAAATTTTTCATGACATCAGAGGATTTGGATAAGGAAAACTGCTGATTGTGCCGCAGTCAGGTAAAGGCTTTTGCGCCACAAGGCAATCGCGCCCGCCACACGCTGCGGCATGGAGGGGTCGTCTGAAACACGGCGCAAGCCGGTTTGCCGCAGGGTTTGGTCGAAGGTTTCGGGCGTATAGCGGCCGTCGGCAAAATCTTGGAACACTCGGCGGTCGAATTCGATGCGGATGTGGTAGTACAACAGTACCGCCGCCAAGACAAGCTGCACCGCCGACCACGCGCCGCCGCGTTGCGCGGACAAAACGAATAGCAAGGCATTGAACACGGCGGTATAGCGGGCGGTGGCAAGCAGGCGGGCGGTAATCAGGCTGTCAGTGGAATTGTCCATTCACCTTCCTTTTGGGTATGGAAACCGTCATTCGGGGCATATCATGTCCAAGGGTCGTCTGAATTTGTTATCGGGATGGCACAGGCTTACCTAAAAACAAATTCTTTTCTGCAATCAAAATATAAATGGCTACTGCAGACAAAATGGCCGTCTGAATAACCTTGCTGTCGGGGTGGGTGGCGAAAATCTCGTTACCCAGATTGGCGCACAGGTGGAATATCGTCGCCACGGTAATGCTGCGCCCGCTTTTGGCGTACAACCAGTTCATCAATAGTACGAAGACAAACATGCTGACCACGAAATTAACCGTGTAGAGTGCGCCTTCGGAAACGATTTGGCTGTGGTAATAGCCTTTGACGAAGGCAAGCGGCATGTGCCAAAACGCCCAATACACGGCAAATAGCAAGGATGCGACAAACAGGCTTCTGCGTGCCGTGAGCGCGTCGGTGCCATAGCTGTGCCACGCCAATTCTTCGGCAACAGGCGAAATGAGGAGCATGAACCATGGCGACAGCAAGGCGGACGTAAATGACGGATGTCCCGAAATGTGAAACTGCGCCCAACTGTGTCCGAAAGCGATGGAAATGAGTTGCGCCAGCACCAAGGTAACTGGACCGAGCAGTGCGGCAGCGAGCAGGTATCGCTTGGGAAAACCTGTCAGGCGGAACAAGCGGTGTTTCGCGTCCGTCCATAATTTGGGCTGTTTGTGCAACAGAAACGCTGCCACGATCATGGGGGCGAACAGCCCGGCGAGTCCTAACGCGGCCTGGGCCCACTGGTACTCAACAGCATCAGGGCGGTGGCTGATGTAGGCGGCAGCAAACCACAATGTCCACGGAATCAGCAGGGATAAAGTATAAAACGTAACAGGACGGTAGCTTTTAGTCATAAGTTTCCCTCCTTACTCTGGTTCGGCACAGATGAGTCATCGTATCATGAATTTACTTTAAACTAGGACTGCATTGCCTTGCACAAGCTCAAAGAGAATGATTTGCTCAGTTTGGTTTTTCATCTACTTGTCTTAGCTATCTCGATTAGCGTCGCAAAAAATCGCTTCGTTTGTTTTAGCTTCGCAGAAACTCGCTTCGCTCGTTTTCAGACGACCTGCCGCCGCTTCTACCGCCTTTGCCGTTTCCAGCGGCAGCACCATCTGCGAGCGAGCCTGTTTCAATTCTGCTGTTGCCTGTGCCAAATCCCGACAGCCGCCGTAAACCAGCAGCCAAGTAAGCACCACCGCCGCGCTGCGTCCGTAGCCCAGCGCGCAACAGGTCAGAACCTTGCCGTGTTGCCGGCGCAATGATTCCAGTAGCGAAGCCGCTTGCACCAAATCGTTTTCAGACGGCGCAACCATGTCCAGCAGCGGCAGAGTTCGGTATGAGCCGCGATAATGGTGGCGGGGATATTCAGCGCATACGTCCAATACGGCGGGGAGGTCGTCTGAAATTGCCAGGGGTTGCGGAGATTTTGCTTGTGAAGCGGATTTTTGTGGCAAAAAATGGTAGATGCAAGGCAAAAAGCGCAGCAAGGTTGAACACCTTGCGAGCATTTTTAACGCAGCAGATGCCGTTTTTTTCCAAAAAACTCCGCCACAATGCTGAATCTCCGCAACCCCTGAGATACTGCCAATCCACACATCATCACGAACCCGCACCGTCTTCGCCTTGCCGCTCAGCCAATAAGCCATGTTCAGCCGCACGCCCACCAGATAAGGCAGCAGTAAAACCGTTGCCGCCGCCGACAGCCTGCCGTCTGCCTGTTTTTGGAACACCGCCGCATTGCCGGTCAGATAGGCGAAAGCGACCACTGACAGCGACACGCTGACCCACAACATCCACAACCACGCGCCGCCGAACAAGGACGGCAGTGCCGACAATACCGCGCCCGCCAGATACAGCATGGCGATTTTGATTTCGCGGGAACGTGTTGCAGGAGAAGTTTTGGCTTCGCAGAAACTCGCTTCGCTCGTTTTCAGACGGCCTTGAGTACCAAAAGGTCGTCTGAAAGGCGATACACCGTGTTGCGGTATGCCCCACAACACCAGCCAGCCCAACAGCGCACCAGTTGGCACGTCGATAAAATGGTGTTGGTAAGTCGTCAGCACCGACAAGGCAATCAGGCTTTGCCACAACAAAATCGGCAAACGGATTTTGGAAAACCGCGTCCAATAAAACGCGCCGACAATGATAGACAGCGCGATATGCAGCGACGGCGATTGGTTGTACGGCAAATCAAATGCGACCAATGAATCAAACATCACGCCCCACAGCCCGTCGGTAGGCGGCTTCGGCCAGCCGAAATGCAGCGGGAACAGCATAAAGCAAGTAGTGGCGACAATTTGCGCCGATACCAGCCGTGCGACATAGCGGTTTTGTTCACGCGTATCTCGGCAAAGGAAAAACGCCGCCGCATACATCAGGTTCAGCGACCAATAAGGCAAAATCGTCCATTCCCAAAACGGAATGCCGCGCTCCCACGCAAAAGCGATTTCCGGCACATAGGCCAGCGATGCCGCGTAATGGTTGGACAAACTGTAGCTGGCATAAAAAAGTATGCCGACCAAAGCAAGTTTGAGTAGAGAAGTTTTCAGCGTAGGTTTCATGTTTTATCTAGTGCATTCCACTTCATCGCCATAATGGTCGGAACTCAGGCAGGATAAAGCGTTTTCTCTCGGATGGTAGCGGAATTCCTGCCACGGCCCCTCAGACGAAACGGCGCGCCAGTGATGTTGTGAAGACTGATATTGCTTCAACGTTCTGTTTGCGCCTTTGACACAAAAATTCTGCGCCCTACCCGCTGCCAACATACCGTGCCGTTTATCGGTTGGTGTGGTAAATAAGGGAATAAGCTTAGACACATCGGCATTTCGGGCAAACTTCATTTTGACATGGCCATATCCTTCACCGGATTCGATGATTAAGGCGGACAAGGGCTGTCCAAAAGCAACAGAATTTTTCAATTCAATAGTTAATGCTTCACCATCCGACTCTGTCTGCCTGCTCCGGCTGCGGGCAACGAAGGCGCGGTATTGGGCAGGCAGTTTGCCGATATCGGACTTTTCATCAGGCAAGGCATCGAAATCAACAGTGCAGCCTTTCTTCATAGATTCCAACAACGGCGTCCAGTCAGCCGCAGCGGCATAGCAGGCGGATGAAAATGCGGAAAGAATTAGTAATGTAAGTAATTTTTTCATTATGAAACTTCACCTTATTAAAATTTGTACAAGCGTAATAACTTTTCCCGAAAATTTCTTTGTATAGCTTTGCATATGGGCATATTGTATATTTCTTGGGAACGGATAAAATATGTCCTGCTTTCAAAACAAAGCAAGGATGGCGCCGGATAGTCCACGCCACACATCACTCTTTTTTACTTTATGGAGTAATACCAGATGAAACTCTTATCTGCCGCTGTTGTAGCCGTTCTGACCGCCGGTGTTTCCATGACTGCCGCCGCCGCTCCTGCAGGCTATGTTCCTTACAAATGCGACAACGGTAAAAAACTGAATGTCGTTTATGAATTCGACCGTAAAGGCAATGCAGTAGGCGCTTCTGCAAATGCAGCCGGCAAACAAATCAGCCTGCGCGTTGACAAACGCCGCTCTGACAGCACCGGCACTACCTTCACCAACAAACGCGGCTTCTCTATGTCTGCCGGTTACATCGACCGCAACACCCACACTACTTCCGAAGTCGTGGGCGTCAGCGATGCACAAAACCGCTTCATCGTGAAAAACTGCGAACCTGTCAACATCGATCGTTAATTTAAAGCAACGATTTAAGTTTCTTCGAGGTCGTCTGAAAACCGAAACAAGGTTTCAGACGACCTTTCGTTTTATCTGTTTCCAGGCAAATTTTGAAACTGTTGCACATCTGCACAACTGCCGTTCCTCGCACGTATAGTGGATTAACTTTAAACCAGGACGGCGTTACCTCGCCTTAGCTCAAAGAGAACAATTCTCTAAGGTGCTGAAGCACCAAGTGAATCGGTTCCGTACTATCTGTACTGTCTGCGGCTTCGTCGCCTTGTCCTGATTTAAATTTAATCCACTATATCAACCTAAAAATGTTTCGCTACGCGAGAAACGGTAGTGATTCATCAACTCCTCTTTTTATTTCTTCACAGCCAGACTTACGGTAAAGATGCCGTCTTCGTCTATCCACTGATGGATTTTTTCAAAACCGGCTTTTTCTACAAGTTGATCCATTTCCTGCTGGCTGCGGCGGCGCATCACCCAGTTCGGGCTGCCCGCTTTGTGGCTGGTCAGCGCGCGGGCAATCATTTCAAGCTGCGGATGCCACGGCTGGCCGGTGTAAATCAGGTAGCCGCCCGTTTCAATCGCATCGCCGAAGCCGTAGAGCGAGTTCAAAATCAAATCGTTGTCGGCAAACAATTCGTGCAGGCCGGAAACGATGCCCAGCGTAGGACGGGGCTGCAAATCCTGATAGTTGGCGCGGTCGTAGGCATTGACTTCATCGAAGGTAACCGTGTCTTGCAGACCGCGTTCGGCAATCAGCTTGCGTCCGGCTTCGACGTTAATCGGGCTGTAATCGCGCAGGCGCACGGAATCGGGCAGCGTTTCGGCAGTCAGCGCATCGAGTACATAGCGGCCGTGCCCCGAGGCAATATCGAGAACGTGTACCGGTTTGCCCGCTTCGCGCAGCTTGGCAGAGGCCGTCTGAATCGCTTTGCCGATATTGATTTTACGTTGGCGGATACCGCGCCAGCCGATGGCGTTGAGATAGTGTTTGTCCACCGCCACACCAAAGGCGTTGCTGCCCTGCGGCTGGTTGCGGTACACATAATCCAGCGTGCTGCCGGAGTCATAGCCGGTTTCCTTGCCGATTTTCAAACCCTCACTCCAGCGCGCGCCAAGATCGAGGGAAGCGCGGTAAACCGCCCAAAATGCACCGCGCGGCGAATAAATAGACAAAGGCGTTGCCAGTTCGTCGGCTTCGCGACGGCTTTCGCCGTGCAAGTGGGCTTGGGTCAAATCGACTTGATATAAAGGCTGATTGAAACGTTCGCGGATAAAGCGGCGCATTTCGACAAACGCAATTTCGCGGTTTTGTTCGCCCAATGTGTCGTGATAGAAGCCGGGCAGGATATGGCGTTCTTTGATGCGGCTGCCCAAACGGTTGTAGAAATCGTGTTGCGGTTTGTGGTGAACAACCCAGTCGCTGCCGGAAATCAAAAGCTGCAAGGGCGTGGTAATGGCCTGCGCGTCGGCGACGACGCGTTCGGCGGCTTCATACAAACCGAGCAGGATGCGCACGGAAATGGCGCGGGTAATCAGCGAATCGTTGTCGTAGCTGGTTTGGCGTTCTTGGTTGTGCGTCAGGTAATGGGCTTTGACGTAGCTGTTGACAAAGAAATTGCCGCGCCATTTCTGCATGATTTTCAGACCGGTGCGGGCAAAAGGGACGTAGAGTTTGACTTTGAATGCGGGTGATGCCAATACGGCGCAGCGGATTTTCGGTGCGTAGTCGTGCAGCCAAGTGGACACCAATACTGCGCCGACACTTTGCGCGATCACGCAGATGTTTTCAGGCTTGATGCCGTATTCGTTTTGGATGTGGCGGATAAAGTCGTCCACATCGGCAACGGAAGTACCGATACTGGGGCTGTCGCCGCGTTCGCCGGGGCTGTGGCCATGACCGCGCGCGTCCCATGCGAAATAGGCAAAATCGTCGAAACCGAGTTCGTCGGCAACAAACATCATCCGGCCGGAATGCTCGTGGCCGCGGTGGAACAGCACGATGGCTTTATCGGAAGAGCCGTCGGCAGCGGGGCGGTAGCGGTAGAAAAGCGAAGTGCCGTCTTGGGTAGAAAAGTATTTTTGTTGCTCGGACATGAAAAACTCCTGATAGTCATATTTTTGAACGGTATCATGACACGCTGAATTTATGCAATCGTTATCTGATAAACGGATAAACGAGATGACGGAAAGAAGCAACAAAAGGTCGTCTGAAACGTTTCAGACGACCTTTACTACGTTTAACGAAGTGCTAAATGACTGCTAATTTTGCCGTGTTTAAATACACCCATCAAAACCCCAACGACACATTTTGAAAGGAAGTCGAACATGAAAAAATTATTATTGACCGCCATCGTCGCTTTGTCCGCTGCTGTCGCAGGTGCCAACGATTACATCGAACACCAAATTTACAGCGACAAAAATTTTGAACAAAACCGTGCCAAAGCCATCAGAATGCTTGAGCAACGCGGCTATCGCGTTCACGACATCGACGCCGACGACTATCGCGGCAGACCTGTATTGGACGTAGAAGCCTACAAAGACGGACGCGAATACGACATCAAATTGTCTTACCCCGACTTGAGAATCATCAAAGAGCGTATCGACTACTGATAAACGATGCGTTACAGCTGCCGCAAACTGCCCGTTTGGCGGCAGTTTTTGTTGAAGGGGGAACTTGGATTGCCGACTTAATCATTACAAACATGATTATCCCAAGAAGTGTAATGTTTTTATCGATAATGTATGACGTTGTGTAAATTCCCCGAATCAGAGGAACTAAAAAACGCTTTTTCCTTTCCATTTAAATTGATTCACTCAAACGGAGGATAAACATGGATTTCCACGATAAAAATAAAAAAGGGCAAGAGCCGCAAAATACGGTTTCTGACTGGGAGAAACCTTTCGAACGACCCGATCCCGATGCGCCGCAGCCTGTTTCCGAAGTTTGGGAAGACTCAGAAGAAGCGTTTGATAAGGGTGAAGAAACATTAAAAACTGAAGAAGCTGTAAACATTGAAGAAGCCGTGAAAGCTGAAGAAACTTTAAAAGTTGAAGAAGCTGCGGAGCCTGAAACGGCAGACCATCAACAAGACAGCAATGCCGAAGAGGCCGTGACGGATAACATCATCCTTGAAGGCATTGAGACGTCGTCTGAAAAGCCCAAAAAGAAAAAGAAAGACAAAAAAGACAAGGCGAAGAAGAAAAAACAAGCCGC
Organism: uncultured Neisseria sp.; assembly: GCA_963552075.1. Taxonomy (GTDB): domain Bacteria; phylum Pseudomonadota; class Gammaproteobacteria; order Burkholderiales; family Neisseriaceae; genus Neisseria. Next base: position 12,478 of record CAUVJL010000018.1, on the reverse strand, counting down.
CGATGTGCCGCCCTCCGATCTTTTGGGTACGAACAAAGGCGTGGAAACCATGTTCCGCAATGCCGTTCGCTCAGAGATGGAGCTGCTCGCGCTGGCGGCGACCAAGGCGAACATTATGATTTCGCTCAACGGTTTTATCGTGTCTGCGCTGATGATTTCGGGCGCATTTATTTTCTCATCGTCGCCCGAATTTCTGATTCCGGCGAGTACGTTTATGATTACCGCCGCCGCGTCCATCGTGTTCGCGCTGCTGTCCGCTTCGCCCGAACGTATCGGCAAAATGCAGGCGGCGCGCGCTTGGGTCAAGGATTTCTTCCGCGGGCGCGCCAAACTGCGTGATTTGAGAACCCGCCTCAGCAGCACCCAAACGCGCTTTTTCAGCGGCAGCCAGCCCAATATCCTGATTTACGAAGATCGCGTGAAGGTTCAGAAAGAACGGTATTGGGAAATGATGCAGGAGATTATGGGCGACCGCAAACAGGTGTACCACAAAATGAGCGACCATCTTTATTGGCTGGGACTGCTGGCAGACAAGCAGTTCAAATACATCAATTTGTCTTACGCCGTGTTCCGCTGGGGGCTTTTGGCTTCGCTGGCGGCGTTTATCGGCGTGAAAACCTTGCCTTCGCTTTTGACTTCGCCCGCCAGCAATACGGCCGAACTACGCGCCTTGGGGATTAATATGTTCAACGGCGTGTACGAGCCTTCCGCCGTGCAGCAGCTTCCCGACGGCAAACTGCTGATTGCCGAAGACGAACCGAACCACGCGTTCAGCATTATCAGCATCGATAAAACAGGCAGGTTTATAGAAGATGAAGCCTTGGATACGCGCGTGATTACCGGCTTCAAACGCCGCCTGAGCGACTTGGAGGCCTTGGCACGCGACGATGAAGGCTTTATCTACGCGCTCACTTCCCACTCGCGCACCCGTAAAGGCAACCGTTCGCCCGACCGCGAACACCTGATGCGCTTTAAAATTCAAGACGGCAATGTGTTGGGATTGACCAGCTACGACAATCTGACGCAGGTTTTGGAAACCGACCACAAGCTGCACAACCTCATCCGCGAACGCACCAAGGCCGAAGTTTCCTTTGAAGAAATCAATATCGAAGGCATGGCGTTCGATCCCGTGAAGAAACGCCTCGTCTTGGGCTTCCGCGATCCCGAGTTCAACAATATGGCCTTGGTGGCGTTTATCAGCAACCCGAAAGACGTATTCGAACGCAACGCCCAACCCGAATTTGACGAAGTGGCCATCCTCGACATCGACGGCGGCGGCATCCGTTCGCTCAATTACGATCCCGTGTTGAAAAATTACGTTATCGCCAACGAAGTGAAGGACGAAAACGGACAGAAATTCTCGCAACTGTGGACTTGGAGCGGCAACCCGACCGACGAGCCGCAAAAAATCTCGCTGCCTAACCTGCAACACATCACCAACGTCGAAGCCGTCGATTCGATTACCGTCAACGGCAAGCCGCAGATGATTCTGATGGGCGACGAAGGCAACGCTTCGCAGAAAATTACTGCCAAGTATATGTTGGTGGATTACAGCCAGCTTGGTAAACAGTAGTTTTAAAGCTGATTAAAGGTTGTCTGAAACTGAGGGTTAAGGTTTCAGACGACCTTTTTGCCGACGAATGACTGTTTCATCCAAACCGATACGGTATTGCCTCGTTTTGATTTATAGTGGATTAAATTTAAATCAGGACAAGACGACGAAGCCGCAGACAGTACAGATAGTACGGCAAGGCGAGGCAACGCCGTACTGGTTTAAAGTTAATCCACTATATATCCTTCCGCGAAAGGACAAATCGAAAGCCGCGGACTGGAAAGCAGCGACAAAAGAAAGGTCGTCTGAAACCGAATCTCATGGTTTCAGACGACCTTTTCACTATTGCCCAAGGTCTATCAGCTTGCTTTCAAACGCTTGTCCGGCCGTGTAAACATAAACACTGCCAGCGAAGTCAGCGCGCCCAGCGTGTCGGCGAGCATGTCTTTTTGCGCGTCCCAAATATCACCTTGCGAACCGAGCACTTCCAGCCCCGCTTCGCCGCCGTCGATCACCGCATACTGCCATTCGATGATTTCGTAAGCCGCCGCCACGCTCATGATGAAGAACAAGGAGAAAAACAGGGCAAGCGCGGGTCGGCAGAGTTTGCGGCGCAACAGCCATTCCGCCATCGGGTAGGCGTAGAAACCGATAATGTAGTGTCCGACGCGGTCAAAGTGGTTGCGCCCTTCGCCTAAAAACGGCGCAAGCAGGCGGTTTGCCCAGTCGAAGGGCACATCGGCGAAGGTGTAGTGTGCGCCGATGGTGTGCATAATCAGCCAGAAGCTCATAAATACATAAGCCAAATTGCTGAAACGGAAGAGGCGGTAAGTGGCAACGAGCGCGACAAATACAGTGGAAACGGGGATGATTTCGGCGTACCAAACGGCGCGGTCGGACGGGTTGATGCCCGACCAGACGATGAGTGCGGCAATAAAAACCGCGAGCAGCAAAGGAATGGTGTGCGAAGTTTTTTGCATGATATTTTCTTTTTGTTAAGTGAGTAGAAGATGGGGAAATGGGTTTCAGACGACCTTTAAGCCGTTGACGACGCGCTTATAGCAGGTGTAAACCAATGCCGCGCAAGCCAACCACATGACGACGTAGAAAACCGCATGGAAGCTGCCCGCCACCACATACCACACCGCCAGTACGCCGATAAAGAACGCGCGGTCACTCTTGCCGAAGGGCCCGTCATAACGCCGACTGTTGCCGTGCACCTGCCCCAACACGCCGCAAAATTCCGTCATTGCCGCCAGCCAGACAAACAGGCCGATTTGTGCGCCGTCAAACGGGGTGATAAAGGCGAAAGGCAGATACAGCGCGGCATCGGCGGCGACATCGGTGATTTCGTTCAGATAACCGCCCAATGCCGACTGCTGACCGAACTCGCGCGCCAGCATCCCGTCCACCGCGTTCAACGCCATGCGGACAAACAGCCACACGGGCAACAGCCAAAACAAGGCAGGAACCTGCGCGCCGAGCGACAGCAGCAGTCCGACCGCGACCGACACCGCGCAAGCCGCCAGCGTAACCTGATTGGCGGTTACCCCCTTCTGATAAAGCCGGCGCACCAGCGGGCGCAGCAGGTTTTGGAATTTGGGTTTAAGGGCGTAGATGCTCATGATTATGCCGTCTGAAAATAAACGAAGTGCCGCGATTATAGACGAAATCCGTTATAATCCGTCAACTTTCCCACCACGCGGTTCGCAAACCTCCCGCGTTACCAAAACTAGGATTCACCATGCAAAACCAACAAGCCTTGGTCATCTTCTCCGGCGGACAGGATTCCACCACCTGCCTGATTCAGGCGCTTCAAACCTACGGGCGCGAAAACGTCCAAGCCATCACCTTCCAATACGGGCAACGCCACGCCGTCGAGCTGGAACGCGCCCGCTGGATCGCGCAGGATTTGGGCGTCAAACAAACCGTACTCGACTTGAGCCTGATGCAGCAGATTACGCACAACGCCCTGATGGACGACACCGCCGCCATCGAAACCGCTTCAGACGGCCTGCCCAATACCTTCGTGGACGGACGCAACGCCCTGTTCCTGCTCTACGCCGCCATCTACGCCAAAGGACAGGGCATCAGGCACATCATCGCGGGCGTGTGCGAAACCGACTTCTCCGGCTACCCCGACTGCCGCGACGTGTTCGTCAAATCCATGAACGTTACCCTCAATCTGGCGATGGACTACGCCTTCCAAATCCACACCCCGCTGATGTACCTGACCAAAGCGCAAACTTGGGCGCTGGCGGACGAACTGGGCGCGCTCGACTACATCCGCGAGCAGACCCACACCTGCTACAACGGCATCGTCGGCGGCTGCCACGAATGCCCAAGCTGCGTGTTGCGCGAGCGCGGATTGTCGGAATATTTGGAGGGCAAGGCAAAATAAAAAGCCACAGCAGTGCGCAAAACTGCTATGGCTTCCCATACAACCCAAGGTCGTCTGAAAACAGGATTCCGATAAGATGGAATGTTTTCAGACGACCTTTTCTGCTGCCAGCAACATTTCCACATTCCGCTCGGTCGCTTCGGCTATCTCTTCAACGGCAACTCCGTGAATTTCAGCGGCAATGGCGGCAATTTGGCGGATGTTGGCGGGTGTGTTGATTTCGTTTTTCAGCATAAACGGGCTGTCGGTTTCCAAGACAAAATCGGTGTCATTCAGGGTTTTGAGGGTTTCGCGTATTTTGCGGGCGTTCGGGTTGAGCAACAACGAACCGATGCCGATTTTGAAACCCAGTTTCGTCAACACGCGCGCTTCTTCCGCGCTGCCGGAGAAAGCATGGACAATCCCGCCTTGGGCAAAGCCTGTCTGCTTGACGGCGGCGGCGATGTCGGCGGTAGCTTTGAGATTATGGATAATCACGCGGCGGCGCAGGGTTTGCGCGATGACAAGCTGGCGGCTGAAGACTTGGATTTGCCGTTCGCGCTGCGGCGGCGTTTGGGTTTTGTCGTAAAAATCCAAACCGATTTCGCCGACCCATGCCGTCGGACGCGCTTGTAATGCTTGTTCCAAAAGCTGGAAATCCGGTTCGGAAACGTCGTCTGAAAACCAGGGATGGATGCCGAGCGCGATATGGATATTACGGAAAATCGGGTTTTCAGACGACCTTTCCATCAAATCCGCCACGACCTGCCAATCCTGCGGCCGAGTCGCAGGAACGATAAACCGCCCTACTCCTACCTCCCGCGCGGCGGTCAAAACGTGCGGCAGGTTTTCGCGCAAGGCGGGATCGGCGAGATGACAATGGGTGTCGGTGAGGTTCATCGATTTCACACTAATTTTAGTCTTACCAATTCTTTGTGAACATCTTCCGCGCCCCAGCCTTGCGATACAGCGAGGGTCATGAGCGCGGTGGCGGTTTCGAGGTTGCATTTTCCGCCGTTGATGATGCCCGAGTTGCGGAACGCATTGCCTTGCGCGTAAACGGCGGCGGTTCTGCCTTGTCGGACTTGGCTGATGTTGAGCAGCAGTTTTCCTTGCTGCGTAAAGTCTCGGACGGCGCGGATGAAGCCTTCGTCTGCTGGGGTGTTGCCGTGTCCGTAGCTTTGCAGGATAAGGGCTTGGGCGGGAAGCTGTCCAAGTTCGTCCGCAAGTTCTTGGACGGCAAAGCCGGGGATAAGCGTGCGGACGGCGATTTTTGCCTGCGGGTCGGGATAGCGGATTTTGAGGTCGTCTGAAACATCCGCCGCATCTTGGGACGGGACGCGGATATGATGCCAGCCTTGGGTTTCGTCCCATTCGGCGATGGCGCCGAAATGCGGATTGTCGAAGCCTGCGGCGGTTTCGGTACTGACTTTGCTGCTGCCGACGGCGGGATAAAGTTTACCGTCAAAGGCGATGACGGTTTGTTTGAGCTTGAGGCTGAAGGCGGCGACGGCGGTGGAGAGGTTGCGCGGGGCATCGCTGTTTTCGGCGGCGTAAGGCCATTGGGAGCCGGTCAGGACGATGGGTTTGCCCAAACCTTGCAGGGCGAGTGCGAGGAGGTTGGCGGTGTACGCCATGCTGTCTGTGCCGTGCAGTATCAGGATGCCGTCGCAGGAAGGCAGTTTGGCGGCGATGATGTCCAGCCAGTCGCGCCAGTGTTGCAGGGTGACGGAGGAGGAATCAATCAACGGATTGCAGACGTGCCACTCGAAGTCGAGGTCGTCTGAAAAGGGGGAAAGGGCTTGGCTGACAAGCGCGGTATCGGGGCGCAGGCCTTCGCTGCTTTGGGTCATGCCTATGGTGCCGCCTGTGTAGAGGACGAAGATTTTTTGTTTCATGGACATCATCGGGTCGTCTGAAAATAATGATGCGGCTTATTTAACTATATTTCGGAGAGGCTGGCAATTTGGCGGCGCAGACGGTTTTCAGACGACCCTGAAATGAAAAAGCACCCCGAGGCTGTCGATATTTGATTTTCCAAGTGGATTTTTATTTACGAAGCGGGAGATTCAAGGCAGAAATCCTCACAAGCTTGGACGCTTGGTGAGGATTGCCAACGCAGAAGATACCGCTTTGGGGATAAAAAACACGGAAACTATTGAATATCGGCAGCCTTGTCAGGATGCTTGATTTTATTGTTCGCTTTGCGCGGCTTTTTTGGCTGCCTTGGCGGCTTTGCGCTCCGCCCGCTTTTCGCTCAATTTGGTACGGTAGAACTGGAGGCGCTGACGTTTTTTCCACCAAAACCAAGCCAACACCACTGCCAATATACCCAAAACAGTAAAGATGCCGGATTGCAGGCTGTGCATTTTTGCCATCAGCCAATCGATGTTGTGCGCGCCGTATTCGCCCAAATAAATCCAAACCGGCACGGAAACCAACGCAGCAAGCCCGTCCATCAGGATGAAGCGGGTATAGGAAACTTTGCGGCTGATGCCCGCGGTTACGAAAACGGCGGTTCGCAGGCCGGGCAGGAAGCGGGCGACGAACAATACCCAGTTGCCGTATTTGTCGAATTTCTCCTGCACCTGCGCGTAACGCTTAGGCGTCATCACGCGGGCGATGGGTTTAAACTTGAGGATTTTCTGCCCCCACAAGCGTCCGGCGACAAACATAAATCCGTCGCCCGCCAACACGCCGAGCATACCGACGACAACCATCCAGTGAGACCTGGTATAACCCAAGCCGGAAATCACGCCGCCTGTCACCAGCGTCAAATCTTCGGGAATCGGCACGCCAAAGCCGCAAATGACCAAAACGAAAAACACGGCTGCGTAGCCGTATTGGACAAAAAAGTCTTCTAAAAAGGCAAACATGGCGTATCCATCGGTTGTAATGTGGAGGGGAAATTCATTTGAACTGAATGTTGTATTTTACCAAAGATAGGGTCGTCTGAAAGAAATAACAAGGCAGGTTATGAAAATAGGCGTGAACGATATGGATTAATGTGTTTCAGACGACCTCGAATCCTAAAAAACACAGTGGATTAACCTTAAACCGGCATGGCGTTCACCCGCCTTGCCCTGGTTCAAAATCAATCCACTGTACCGCCGTTCCCATTTGCACGGAAATGACGGCAGTTTCAAGGTTTGTTAAAAACCCGATTTATTGTCCGACAGCATTACTGCTTGCCGGTAATAGCTGCTGCGATGCGTTCCGCACCTTTTTTCGCCCAGTCCGCCTGACGCGCTTCGACCATGACGCGCACGACCGGCTCGGTACCCGATGCGCGCAACACGACGCGGCCTTTGCCTTCGAGTTCTTTTTCCACTTCTGCCAACACGTCTTTCGAGGCTTCCTGCCATTTCTGACCTTTTTGGATGCGCACGTTAATCATGGTTTGCGGATACGGCTGCCAGTCGGCGCAAACGGTGGCAAGATCTTGGTTCAGGATTTGCAGCGCCGCCAAAACTTGCAGCGCGGAGATGATACCGTCGCCGGTGTTGTGTTTGTCCATACACAAAATATGGCCGCTGGCTTCGCCGCCGATGAGCCAGCCGCGTTGGTTCAGTTGTTCCAACACATAGCGGTCGCCGACTTTGGCTCGGCAGAAATCGACGCCCTGCTCTTTCAGGGCAATTTCCATCGCCATATTGGTCATGACCGTACCGACCACGCCGCCGATGTTGATGCCTTCGCGGGCGCGGGCTTTGGCAATGACGTAAATCAGGCTGTCGCCGTCGTACACTTTGCCGTTGCGGTCGACCATCATCAGGCGGTCGCCGTCGCCGTCCAACGCGATACCGTAGTCGGCTTCGTTTTGCAATACGGCGGCCTGCAAGGCTTTAGGATGGGTCGCGCCGCATTTTTCGTTGATGTTGTAGCCGTTCGGTTCGTCGCCGATGCTGACGACTTGCGCGCCGAGTTCGTGGAACACTTTGGGCGCAACGTCATAGCCTGCGCCATGCGCGGTATCGACCACCAATTTCAGGCCGCGCAAATCCAAATGGCTGGGGAAGGTGGATTTGCAGAATTCGATGTAGCGGTCGTCCGCGCCGTTGATGCGGCGGGCGCGTCCGAGACGGGCGGACGGCTGGGTTTTCATTTCCTCATCAATTTTGGCTTCGATTTCCAACTCGATTTCATCGCTCAGTTTCACGCCGCCTTCAGCGAAGAATTTGATGCCGTTGTCGGAATATACATTGTGCGACGCGGAAATCATCACACCGGCGGACAAACGCAGCGCACGGGTCAGATAAGCCACACCCGGCGTAGGCAGCGGGCCGGTTTGAATGACGTTGACACCCGCGGCGGTAAAACCAGCCACCAGCGCGGCTTCAAGCATGTAGCCGGAAATACGCGTATCTTTGCCGATAAGGACAGTCGGCTTCTGCCCGCCGTCATGCTGCACCAACACCTGCCCCGCCGCATAACCGAGTTTCAATACGAAATCGGGGGTAATCGGGAATTGACCGACTTCGCCGCGCACGCCGTCCGTGCCGAAATATTTTTTTGCCATAAATTTGCTCCGTGAGGATGTTTTTAGAATGGGGTTACCCGTAAATGTCATAACGGGCAGTATAGGGGATTTTATGCAAACCTGTTGGGATTTATGTTTAGCGTTATTAGATTAAGCCTGAGCGGTATAGTTTCTTATCTTATCAAAATCCGAAACAAGTTAACCGGATTAAACAAACAGGTCGTCTGAAACCGCCAAACTCGTTTTCAGACGACCTCTTTATCACCACTTCAGGGGCTACCGACATTTCATTTTCCAAGTGGTTTTTTGCTTCCAAAGCGGAAGATTCCACTTGGAGAATAAAAAGACGCGGAAGCTATTAAATGCCGGTAATACCTAAGGCATCCCACACCTTCAACGCATCCGCCGTCGCCTTCACATCATGCACGCGCACGATTTGCGCGCCGCGTGCCACGGAAGCCAGCGCCGCCGCCACGCTGCCGTGTACGCGTTCCGCCACGTCCGCCTCGCCGGTCAGCTCGCCTATCATGCGTTTGCGCGACATGCCGATCAGCAGCGGAAAACCCGTTTCCGCCATCAATTCGGGCAAGTGCCGCATCAGCGCGATATTGTGTTGCAGGTTTTTGCCGAAACCGAAACCCGGATCAAGCGTGATGCGTTGCGGAGCGATGCCTGCCGCGATACATTCCGCCGCCCTCTCTTTCAAATACCGCGCCACTTCGCCGACAACATCTTGATATTTCGGATTAATCTGCATGTTTTCGGGCAAACCCTGCATGTGCATCAGGCAAATGCCCGTGTCCGCCTGACGCGCCAGCAATTCGACCGCGCCCTCGTCGGTCAACGCCGCTATATCATTAATAATATCGACGCCGCCGAGCGCCAACGCTTTTTCCATAATTACTGTGCGGCGCGTGTCCAAACTGACGGGAACGCCCCACCCCACCACTTCCGCCAAAACAGGCGCAACCCGCGCCCATTCTTCTTCAGGCGAAACATAATCCGCACCCGGCCGCGTCGATTCGCCGCCGATGTCGAGAATGTCCGCGCCCTCTTTTAAAAGCCGTTCAGCGTGTGCCAAGGCTGTTTGGGCATTTTGCGAATACACGCCGCCGTCGGAAAAAGAATCGGGCGTCAAGTTGACGATACCCATGATTTTCGGCTTGTCCAAACCGATTTCAAACCTGCCTGCCTGCCAGATACGCGTGGTCATGATGGTGTTCCGTAAAATAATGAAGACGAAATTATAGGTCGTCTGAAAACATCATGCAGCTTTCAGACGACCCCGTTTTACAAATCCTGCCGTTTAATGCCAAAATCAGGTTTACCGTCCTAATCCGCCTGACAAAGGAAACAGCCATGTACCGACACGTCGAATATTACCCCGGCGACCCGATTTTAAGTTTGGTCGAAACCTTCAAAAACGACCCGCGCCCTGAAAAAGTCAATTTGAGCATAGGCATTTATTTCGACGATGAAGGCAAAATGCCCGTATTGGAATCCGTGAACCGTGCCGAAACCGCCCGTGCCGCCACGCCTTCGCCGTCGCCCTACCTGCCGATGGAAGGTTTGAACACTTACCGCAGCGCGGTGCAGCATTTGTTGTTCGGCAAAGACAACCCCGCGCTCGCGCAAGGACGCATCGTTACCGTACAAACCTTGGGCGGTTCGGGCGCGCTCAAAGTCGGGGCGGATTTCCTGCACCGATGGTTCCCCGCAGCGCGCGCCTATGTCAGCGACCCGACTTGGGACAACCATCGCGGCATTTTTGAAGGCGCAGGTTTCGAGGTCGGCACTTATCCTTATTACGACCCCGCCACCGTCGGCGTCAAATTCGACGAAATGACCGCGTTTTTCAACACCCTGCCCGAACACAGCGTCCTAATCCTGCACCCCTGCTGCCACAACCCGACCGGCGTGGATATGTCGGAACAGCAATGGGACGAAGTGTTGCAAATCATCAAAACGCGCAAACTGATTCCATTTATGGACATCGCCTACCAAGGCTTCGGTGGCGATTTGGACAACGATGCCTACGCCATCCGCAAAGCGGTGGAAATGGAATTGCCGCTGTTCGTCAGCAATTCCTTCTCGAAAAACCTGTCGCTCTACGGCGAGCGCGTCGGCGGCTTGAGCGTGGTTTGCCCGAATAAAGAAGAAGCGGAATTGGTGTTCGGACAGCTCAAATTCACCGTCCGCCGCATCTACTCCAGCCCGCCCGCACATGGCGCCTATATCGCCGCCGATGTGATGAACAATCCCGAACTTTACGCCTTGTGGCAAAACGAAGTCTATGTCATGCGCGACCGCATCCGCGCCATGCGGCAGAAACTTTACGACGTATTGACCGTCCAAATCCCTGACCGCGATTTCACTTATTTCATGAAACAGCGCGGCATGTTCAGCTACACGGGATTGAGCGTGGAACAAGTCCATAGGTTGCGCGACGAATTTGCCGTTTACCTGCTGGATTCAGGCAGGATGTGCGTCGCCGGGCTGAACGCATCGAATATCGCCTATGTTGCCGATGCGTTTGCCGAAGTGTTGAAATAAAGCGCAAAAAGTAAAAGGTCGTCTGAAACCCGATGTAGTTTTATTTGAAGTAAGTCAAAAGGCCGCCCGAAAAATTTTCATCTTTCAGACGGCCTCTCTATAATTGGCGCACCCAACAGGGATCGAACCTGTGACCTCCAGCTTCGGAAACTGACACTCTTCCAACTGAGCTATGGGTGCGGGGAAGGCGTAAGATTAACGCAAATCCCGCCTGTTGGCAAAGCCTATTATGCAGGATGGCGCAAACAAGACAAATTTAAAGAAAAATCCCATAAAATAATCAACAACATACACAACCCACCCCTTAACAGGCAGCAAAAAACCGCCGCCTTTGCGTATATTTTCCACAAGAGCGATTGGAAAGCCCTTGTGAATTCAGTATAATCCAGCAAAATATTGTTAACTGCGTTTAACACACCAAACTATAACTCAAAGCACAACCTAACCTAACGGCGAGGCCTACCAAATGAAACAACTCCGCGACTCCAAAGCCCAAGGCTCTGCATTGTTTACCCTTGTGAGCGGTATCGTTATTGCCATTGCAGTCATTTACTTCCTCATCAAATTGGCGGGCAGCGGCTCGTATGCAGACGTTGCCCAATCTTCCGAAACTGCTACCCAAACCCGCATCCAGCCCGTAGGACAGCTTACCTTGGGAGACGGCATCCCGGTAGGCGAACGCAAAGGCGATCAGATTTTCAACAAAATCTGTATCCAGTGTCATGGCGCAGACAAATCTGTACCCAACGCGCCAAAAATCGAAAACAACGGCGAATGGGCTCCCCGTATCGCGCAAGGCTTCGATACCCTTTTCCAACACGCTCTGAACGGCTTTAACGCCATGCCTGCAAAAGGCGGCGCAGCCGATTTGACCGACCAAGAACTCAAACGCGTCATCACTTACATGGCGAACAAGAGCGGCGGTACCTTCCCTGATCCGGATGCCGCAGCGCCTGCCGATCAAGCCGCTTCAGGCAATGCAGCCGCCTCCGCACCGGCCGCTGCCGGCTCTGCCCCCGCAGCCGATGCACCTAAAGCCGAAGACAAAGGCGCAGCCGCTCCTGCAGCCTCCGGCGCAGACGGTAAAAAAGTTTTCGAAGCAACCTGTCAGGCATGTCACGGCGGCGCAGTCCCCGGCATTCCCGGCATAGGTAAAAAAGACGAATGGGCTTCACGCATCAAACAAGGTAAAGAAACCCTGCACAAACACGCTCTCGAAGGCTTCAACGCCATGCCTGCAAAAGGCGGCAACGCCGGTCTGAGCGACGATGAAGTCAAAGCAGCGGTCGACTACATGGCAAACCAATCAGGCGCCAAATTCTGATTTGTTCAAAAAACGCCATATATCCCATCAAAAACGCACCTTTAAACAAGGTGCGTTTTTTTGCAGCCGTTCGCCATCCTAAAAGATATAGTGGATTAAATTTAAATCAGGACAAGGCGACGAAGCCGCAGACAATACAGATAGTACGGAACCGATTCACTTGGTGCTTCAGCACCTTAGAGAATCGTT
>CAUVJL010000017.1:0-29874 GCA_963552075.1 uncultured Neisseria sp. | reverse complement strand
TGCCGCTGACCCATTGGTCGGTGGGTTTGAAGGCGATGTCGATTTTGGGCAGGAACACGGTCTGGCCTTTGTCTAAATCAAGGTGCAGCGCGCCGCTGCCGCCGCTTCGTTTGTGCGTTTCTTTTTCAATGCGGGCGGCGGCTGTGATGTCCCATTTTTCGCTGGGGCTGTATGTGGTTTCGGCAAACAGGGCGCGCACGCTGTTGCGGTCGTCAAAGGTGTTGCGGCCGCCGACGCTGCGGATATCTACCCATTCGTCTTGTTTGCTGCGGAAGTAGTGCAGTCCGGCAAGGCCTTTCAGACGGCCTTTGTTGGAAAAATGCAATACCGGCTCCCATTGCAGTTCGCGGCCTTTGAGTTCGGCGGGCACGCCTTGCGGGCTGACGGTCATCGGTAGATGCAGCCGCTCGTTGTGGTAGCGGCCGTAAACCAGTTTGTTTTCCAGTTTCAGATAGTCGTTAAGCTGCCACGATGCGTCCCAGATGCTCGATGTCGAGCCGGTTACGAACACGGGCTTTTCTTTTAAAAAACGGTGGCTGGTGGTGTTGCCCATGATTTCGTTTTGCGGCGTGCGCGAACGGATGTGGTTCAGCGTCAGGCGGCTGTAAAAATCGGGATGGTTTTCGGGTGTGAGCAGGAGTTTGAAGCGCACGTTGGTGTTTTCCACGCGGCGCGGGTTGCCGGTCGGCTCGTAGGACACGAACGGCTCGTAGCTTTCGCGTTGCTGCCGCTCCGCGCTCAATCTGAAGGCAAGGTTGTTTTTCACAATCGGGCCGGACACTACGCCGGCAACATTGCGCGTTTTCTGGTTGCCCAAACCCAAGCGCAGCGCGCCTTCCCATTCGTCGGTTGGGTCTTTGGAACGCATCACCACCGCGCCCGCCACCGCGTTCTGCCCGCGCACATGGCTTTGCGGCCCGCGCAAAACTTCCACTTGCTGCATGTCCCACAGCGACTGCGTGCCGAAGGCGAATTCATTGTAAGTGGCGGAGCGGCCGTCTATGGACAGGTTCAGGCGCGGCCGCGTGCCCGCGAAAAATGCTACTGCGCCGACGGCGGGACCGGAGCCGTCCACGCCGCGCACGGTCGGCAAATCGTTGCCGCTGCCTAAGTCCACTGTGTTCACGGTCTGTTTGAGCAGGTCGGTTGCGGAAAGGTTGTGGCCGCTGCGGTCAATGTTCGGCGTAGTGAAAACGCGGTTGGACGTGGCGGTTTCAAAGCCGCTGCGGTTAGCACGTTCGCCGGTGACGACGACTTCTTCCAACTGCACTTGTTCCGCACTTTGCGCCGCATCGGCGGCATAAATCCATTCGGAGGCAAAGGCGGCGGCAATCAATAGGGGCAGGCGGCGGAGGGTAGGTTTCTGCATTTCCTTATCCTTTCAGACGGCATACGTCGGGGCGGATTGAACATCAGGCAATCAATTGCACCGTCAGTATGCAAATATTTGTGTTTACACATTTACATAAAACAAACTATTAATGTAAAGTATAAGAAATAAGAAACAGGAATGCAAGTGTTTATCATTCACTTTACTTCCCCTCTTATCTTGTGAATCGTCCAAAAAAATCCCTCTCCTATTTGGGGGAGAAGGTTGGAGGAGGGAAATTCTGTAATCTTCATGAATTTGGCCTGCTAAGCATCCGACAGTCCTCATCCGTAGGACGGAGCGAGGGACAAGGAAAGAGGCCGTCTGAAACGCCGCCATATTGCCATTGCAGCCGTGGGGAAATATGATAAGTATCCGACTTGCGGATAACTTTAATGAATCTCCTTTATGAACAAAATCAAAACCTTCCTACCGTCATGACCGCCAGCAAAAAACAAACCATCGCCGATACCGCCCGCCGCCTGTTCCGCGAACACGGCTTTTCCGCCGTATCCGTAGGCAGTATCTGCACCGAGGCCGCCGTCAGCCGCGTCACTTTCTACAAATATTACAGCGGTAAAAACGCGCTCTTGCAGGAAATTGTTACCGAGCAGAAAAACCGCGTCCGTGCCGAATTTGAGGCACTGCTTGAACGGCAATGCAGCCTGCGCGAAGCCGCCGAGGCTGTGTTTGCCCTGCAAAAACAATCGTTTGAAGAACTTTATTCCGCCGCCTTCCTGCGCGACATTGAAGAAAACACGGATTTGGAGCTGGAGCGGTTTTTCCACGAATTGAACGAAGAAAAATACGCCTTTATGCGCGGTTTCTTCCACACCCTGCAACAACGCCGCCTAATCCAGCCCGATTTGCCGGTGGAACTCATCGACCTGTTCATCCGTCAGGCGGATATATTGATGCGCCATCCGCAACTGGCCGCGCTTTATGCCGCTGCGCCGCAAAAGCTGCCGCAGGACGTATTGGGATTGCTGCTGCACGGCTTGGCGGGAGAAGAAGGAAGGAACGAGGGAGGGGATTGAGTTTTTTGGAGAAGGTGAAAGAGATTCGCTGCATTTCTCATAAAACGTCGTCTGAAAACGAATTGTCGATTTTCAGACGACGTTTTGATTAGGTTGCACTGGATTGGCACTAGGAGCTGCATGGGTTTGCCCTGATGTAGGCAAATCAGGCAGGGAATGATTTAGTGAATTTGTCGGCGGAACATCTGCAGGCGCATGCTGCGGTATTGGACGGAATCGGGCGATTTCAGACACAAATTGGACACAATTGCGACATGAAAAAATACCTTGCTTACGCAAGGCATTGATTTGATTGGTGGGTCCGGTGGGGTTCGAACCCACGACCAAGGGATTATGAGTCCCCTGCTCTAACCCCTGAGCTACAGACCCGTTCAAGAGTAGGGGCGTATTGTATCATAAATTATTCCGCTTACAAGGTCGTCTGAAAAAGATAATGTGTCTGCTATTGCCGACCGGCTTTATATTGATCATTTGGGTTGCACTGCCGCAGTAGACTTGTCTTGCCTGTGGTTTGCTGCTTTGGGTGGAAAGCGGATTTCGGCGGTCGATAATTTCCTGTCCAATGGGCTGAGTGTAAATGTTTGGAAAAATAAATCTAAAGTTATATTTTGATAGTTTACATTGTTTTGACCTAGCATTTTATTTTCAAAAGGATTTTGAAAATCTGATTCGGCAGACATGGTGGAATAGGGGATTGAATATTGAGAAACAAGGTAGGGCGGTCGGTTATTTTGACTGGTTTGGGGCAGGGTTTTCACTTACAATCAAACAAGGTTTACATATGGCAACACTCCGCCGCTTGATGCCAAGGTTGGTTGCAGACGTTTTTGTTTGATTTCACGGCATTGTGCGGATGTGTTTGTTTAGGCTTTTCGTCCATAAGAAAAACTAAGAAAAACAAGGAAAAACAATGCGCCGCTTACCAATTCTATCCCTTATCCTGCTTCCTGCTGTGTCTCACGCCGCTGATTTTGACGGCGCGACGCTCAGTCTGTTTTGGGGTGCGCCGTTCGCGTTGATTCTTTTGTCTATCGCGTTGGGTCCGCTCTTTTTCGCGCATACCTGGCATCACCATTTCGGCAAGATTACAGCGTTTTGGACGCTGCTGTTTTTGGTTCCGTTCGCCGTTGTGTTCGGTTTCGGGGCGGGTGTGCATACGGTTGCCCATGCGCTGGTTGAGGAATATATCCCGTTTATCCTGCTGCTTTTGGCTTTATATACGATTTCGGGCGGGATTTTGGTTTGGGGTAAGCTCAATGGTACGCCTGCGCTGAATACCGGGCTGCTGGCAGCGGGGACGGTGATGGCTTCCTTTATGGGGACGACCGGTGCGGCAATGCTGATGATTCGTCCGCTGCTTAAGGCAAACCATTACCGCAAGAATAAGGTGCATGTCGTTATATTCTTTATTTTTTTGGTGGCAAATATCGGCGGCGGCCTGACGCCGTTGGGCGATCCTCCGCTGTTTTTGGGCTTCTTGAAGGGCGTGGATTTCATGTGGACGGTGAAACACATGTTGATGCCCGTATTGATCAGTACGGTGGTGCTGTTGCTGGTGTTTTACATTATTGACAGCCGTTATCACGCGCGTGAAGCCAATGTGGAACAGATTCGGCAGGAAGAGGAGGCCGATGAAGATTTGCGTATTGCCGGCAAATGGAATTTCCTGCTGCTGGCGGGCGTGGTCGGTGCGGTTTTGCTGTCCGGCTTGTGGAAGCCCGATCATCCGGGGTTTGAGATTTTAGGCAGCCACTATGCGTTGCAAAACTTGGTGCGCGATGTGATTTTGCTGGTGCTGACCGTTGTTTCGTTGCTGATTACGCCCAAACAGGTCAGGGCGGGCAATGAATTCAATTTCGACCCGATTGCCGAAGTGGGCAAACTGTTTTTGGGTATTTTCATTACGATTTCCCCTGTTTTGGCGATTTTGAAGGCAGGCGAGGCGGGTGCGCTGGGTGCGGTGGTGTCGTTGGTGCATGACGCTTCGGGCAATCCGATTAATACGATGTATTTCTGGATGAGCGGTTTGTTGTCCGCATTTTTGGATAATGCGCCGACTTATCTAGTGTTCTTCAATATGGCGGGCGGCGATGCTCAGGCGCTGATGACGGGGCATCTGTTCCATTCGCTGTTGGCAGTATCCATGGGTTCGGTGTTTATGGGCGCGCTCACTTATATCGGCAATGCGCCGAACTTCATGGTTAAAGCGATTGCCGAGCAGCGCGGCGTGCCGATGCCGACTTTCTTCGGTTATATGATGTGGTCGGTGGGGGTATTGATTCCACTGTTTATACTGCACACACTGATTTTCTTCGTTTGGCAGTTGTTCTGATTCCTAAACTTCAAAAGGTCGTCTGAAAACCTGATTCTTATTGATTCGGTTTTCAGACGACCTTTTTGTATTCTGCCAGGGATTAATTTGGGGCATCAATATCTTGTAATTTTATTGGAGGGCTGCTTTGCGCGGGATTCGGGGCAGGAAGCTGGAAAAAATCTTCGTAAATCTGACATAAGGCGGGCTGTTCCTGCTAAAATCAAACGTTTTACAGTTTTCATTTAATTGTTGTTTTCCGTAAGTAAGGCTTTACTTTCAGACGACCTTCCCCATGCTTTGCCATTTCAAACGTCGCCTGAAAAGTTGGAACATTTTATTCTGTTTAACTCATCACAAGTAATGCAAATCTATGATTAAAATCAAAAAAGGCCTAGACCTGCCCATCGCGGGCAGACCGGAGCAAGCCGTTTACGACGGTCCGGCCATTACCGAAGTCGCGTTGCTTGGCGAAGAATATGCCGGTATGCGCCCCTCGATGAAAGTCAAGGAAGGCGATGCCGTCAAAAAAGGCCAAGTTCTATTTGAAGACAAGAAAAATCCGGGCGTGGTGTTTACTGCGCCGGCTTCCGGCAAAATCGCTGCGATTCACCGCGGCGAAAAGCGCGTGCTTCAGTCGGTTGTGATTGCCGTTGACGGCGATGACGAAATCGAGTTCGAACGCTACGCGCCCGATGCGTTGGCAAACTTAAGCGGCGAAGAAGTGCGCCGCAATCTGATTCAGTCCGGTTTGTGGACTGCGCTGCGTACCCGTCCGTTCAGCAAAATCCCTGCCGTCGATGCCGAGCCGTTCGCCATTTTCGTCAATGCGATGGACACCAATCCGCTGGCGGCAGACCCTGTGGTCGTGATCAAAGAAGCCGCCGAGGATTTCAGACAAGGTTTGCTGGTGTTGAGCCGTCTGACCGAACGCAAAATCCATGTTTGTAAAGCAGCCGGTGCGGACGTGCCGTCTGAGAACGCCGCCAACATTGAAACGCACGAATTCGGCGGCCCTCATCCCGCGGGTTTGAGCGGCACGCACATTCATTTCATCGAGCCTGTCGGCGCGAATAAAACCGTTTGGACTATCAATTATCAAGACGTGATTGCCATCGGACGTTTATTCGTAACAGGTCGTCTGAATACCGAGCGCGTAGTTGCTTTGGGCGGTCCGCAAGTCAACAAACCGCGCCTCTTGCGTACCGTTTTGGGTGCGAAGGTGTCGCAAATTACCGCCGGCGAATTGGTTGACGCGGACAACCGCGTGATTTCCGGTTCGGTATTGAACGGCGCGATTGCACAAGGCGCGCATGATTATTTGGGACGCTACCACAATCAGATTTCCGTTATCGAAGAAGGCCGCAGCAAAGAGCTGTTCGGCTGGGTTGCGCCGCAGCCGGACAAATACTCCATCACGCGCACAACCCTCGGTCATTTCCTGAAAAACAAACTCTTCAAGTTTAATACAGCCGTCAACGGCGGCGACCGCGCTATGGTACCAATTGGCACTTACGAGCGCGTGATGCCGCTGGACATCCTGCCTACCCTGCTCTTGCGCGATTTAATCGTCGGCGATACCGACAGCGCGCAGGCTTTAGGTTGCTTGGAATTGGACGAAGAAGACCTCGCTTTGTGCAGCTTCGTCTGCCCGGGCAAATACGAATACGGCCCGCTGTTGCGCAAGGTGCTGGAAACCATTGAGAAGGAAGGCTGATTATGGGCTTGAAACATTTTCTTGAAAAAATCGAACCGCACTTCCTGCCGGGCGGCAAACATGAAAAATGGTATGCCCTCTATGAAGCTGCGGCGACGATTTTCTACACATCCGGCGCGGTAACGCGCAAAGCGGCGCACGTCCGCGACGCGCTCGACTCCAAACGCATGATGATTTTGGTGTGGCTGGCTCTGTTCCCCGCCATGTTTTACGGTATGTACAACGTCGGCGCGCAGGCATTCGGTGCGTTAACACCCGATTTGCTGCAACAAAGCATCGCCAACGACTGGCATTATGCCCTTGCTAACGCTTTGGGCATCAATATGTCGTCTGAAGCGGGCGTGTTGGGCAAAATGCTGTTCGGCGCAATTTACTTCCTGCCGATTTACGCAACCGTATTTATCGTCGGCGGCTTCTGGGAAGTCTTGTTCGCCACCGTGCGCAAACACGAAATCAACGAAGGTTTCTTCGTGACTTCGATTTTGTTCGCCTTAATCGTTCCGCCTACCCTGCCGCTGTGGCAGGCCGCCTTGGGTATTACCTTCGGCGTGGTGGTTGCGAAAGAGGTATTCGGCGGTACGGGTAAAAACTTTATGAACCCCGCGCTGGCAGGTCGTGCCTTCTTGTTCTTCGCTTATCCTGCCAATATTACCGGTGACACCGTTTGGACGGCGGTTGACGGCTATTCCGGCGCAACCGCGCTGGCTCAATGGGCGGCACACGGTGCAGACGGCCTGCAAAATGCCGTTACCGGTAAATCCATCACTTGGATGGATGCGTTTATCGGTAATCTGCCCGGCTCTATCGGCGAAGTATCCACTTTGGCGCTTTTAATCGGCGGCGCGTTTATCGTGTTTGCCCGCATCGCTTCTTGGCGCATTATTGCCGGCGTGATGATCGGTATGATTGCCATGTCTTCGCTGTTTAACTTCATCGGTTCGGACACCAATCCGATGTTCAGCATGCCTTGGTATTGGCATCTGGTTGTCGGCGGCTTTGCCATCGGTATGCTGTTTATGGCGACCGACCCTGTTTCCGCTTCCTTTACCAATGTCGGCAAATGGTGGTACGGCGCGCTGATTGGTGTGATGTGCGTATTGATCCGCGTGGTCAACCCTGCTTACCCCGAAGGCATGATGTTGGCGATTCTGTTTGCCAACCTGTTTGCCCCGATTTTCGACTATTTCGTCGCACAAGCGAACATCAAACGCAGAAAGGCGCGCAGCAATGGCTAAGAAATTCGATAAAGACAGCTTCAGCGGCACGCTGATTGTGGTATTGGTTGTCAGCCTGATTTGTTCCATCATCGTTGCCGGTGCGGTCGTCGGCTTGAAACCCATCCAAGAGAAACAAAAACTCCAAGACAAACAAGGCTATATCTTGAGCGTAGCCGGTTTGATGGATAAAAACACCGACATCAGCAAAACCTTTGCCGAGCGTATCGAGCAACGCGTTGTCGATTTGGCAACAGGCGAATACGTGAAAGATGCGCCGAAAGACTTCAGCGCGCGCATCGCAGGCAAAGACCCTGCCCAAAGCATCCAAATCAAACCCGAAGACGATTTGGCCGGCATCAAAAGCCGTGCCAAATACACCGAGGTTTATTTGGTAAAAGGCGATGACGGCAAAGTCAGCCAAATCATCCTGCCTATGCACGGTAACGGTTTGTGGTCTGTTATGTACGGCTTTGTCGCCATCCAACCCGACGGCAACACCATCAACGGCATCACCTACTACGACCAAGGCGAAACCCCGGGCTTGGGCGGCGAAATCGGCAATCCGTTGTGGCAACAAAAATTCGTCGGCAAAAAACTGTTTGACGAACAAGGCAAACTCGCCCTGCATGTCGGCAAAGGCGCAAGTTCGGACAAAGAACACGGCGTAGATGCCCTCTCCGGCGCATCGCTGACATCTAAAGGCGTGCAAGGTTCGTTCGCCTACTGGTTCGGCGAAAACGGCTATATCCCCTACCTGAACAAATTGAAATCAGCAGGAGCACAATAATGGCTGACATGAAACGCTTGAAATATTTGATGTTTTCACCCTTTATCGACAATAACCCGATTGCCTTGCAGGTTTTGGGTATTTGTTCGGCTTTGGCGGTTACCACCAAGCTTCAGACGGCCATCGTGATGGGTATTTCTGTGAGTTTGGTAACCGGTTTTTCCAGCTTTTTCATCTCATTGGTACGCAACTACATCCCCAACAGCATCCGTATTATTGTGCAAATGGCGATTGTTGCCTCTTTGGTAACGCTGGTTGACCAACTGCTTCAGGCCTTTGCTTATGAGCTGTCCAAACAGCTCTCCGTATTCGTCGGCCTGATTATTACCAACTGTATCGTGATGGGCCGTGCCGAAGCATTCGCCATGAAAGAGCCTCCTTTGGAGAGTTTGGTTGACGGTATCGGCAACGGCGCAGGTTACGGCATGATGTTGATCATCATCGCAACCATCCGCGAACTGATCGGCTCAGGCAAGCTCTTTGGCTACACCATTTTCCAAACCGTACAAGATGGCGGCTGGTATCAAACCAACGGCTTGTTCCTGCTCGCTCCCAGCGCGTTCTTCATCATCGGTTTCTTGGTATGGGGTCTGCGCACTTGGAAACCTGAACAGGCGGAGAAATAACACATGGAACATTACTTAAGCCTCTTTGTAAAATCCGTCTTTCTGGAAAACATGGCACTGTCCTTCTTCTTGGGGATGTGTACATTTTTGGCGGTATCTAAAAAAGTATCCACTGCATTTGGTTTGGGCGTTGCCGTCACTTTCGTACTCGGCCTGTCCGTCCCTGCCAACCAACTCGTTTATTCGCTGCTGAAAGACGGTGCGCTGGTTGAAGGCGTGGATTTGACCTTCCTGAAATTCATCACCTTCATCGGCGTGATTGCCGCTTTGGTGCAGATCTTGGAAATGTTCTTGGACAAATTCGTCCCTGCCCTCTACAACGCATTGGGTATCTACCTGCCCCTGATTACCGTAAACTGCGCGATTTTCGGTGCCGTATCGTTTATGGCGCAACGCGAATACAACTTCGGCGAGTCCGTTGTATACGGTTTCGGTGCAGGCTTGGGCTGGCTTTTGGCTATTGTCGCTTTGGCGGGCATTACCGAAAAAATGAAATATTCGGATGTCCCTAAAGGCCTCAAAGGCTTGGGCATTACCTTTATCGCCGCCGGCCTGATGGCAATGGCGTTTATGTCGTTCTCCGGCATCCAGTTATAAGAAAGGAATCGGCATGGAGATTATTTTGGGTATCGTGATGTTTACCGTCATCGTCTTGGTTTTGGCACTGATGATTCTGTTTGCCAAATCCAAGTTGGTGAGCGAAGGCGACATCACCATCAAAGTCAATAACGAAAAAGAGCTGACGATGCCTGCCGGCGGCAAACTGCTGGGTGCGCTTGCCAGCCAAGGTATTTTCGTTCCTTCCGCCTGCGGTGGCGGCGGCTCATGCGGACAATGCCGCGTTGTCGTGAAAAGCGGCGGCGGCGACATTCTACCGACCGAGTTGTCCCACATCAGCAAACGCGAAGCGCGCGAAGGCTGCCGTCTGTCTTGTCAGGTCAACGTCAAAACCGACATGGACATCGAAGTACCGGAAGAAGTGTTCGGCGTGAAAAAATGGGAATGTACTGTCATCTCCAATGACAACAAAGCCACGTTCATTAAAGAACTCAAACTTGCCATTCCCGAAGGCGAAGAAGTTCCCTTCCGCGCCGGCGGCTACATCCAAATCGAAGCCCCTCCTCACACTGTTGCCTACAAAGACTTCGACATTCCTAAGGAATACCACGAAGACTGGGACAAATACAATCTGTGGCAATACGTTTCCAAAGTGGACGAGCCGATTTTGCGCGCTTACTCCATGGCTTCATATCCTGAAGAAAAAGGCATCATCATGCTGAACGTGCGTATCGCCACGCCGCCTCCGCGCGTACCCGATGCGCCTCCGGGACAAATGTCGTCCTACATTTGGTCGCTCAAACCCGGCGACAAAGTAACCATCTCCGGCCCGTTCGGCGAATTCTTCGCCAAAGACACCGATGCGGAAATGGTATTTATCGGCGGCGGTGCAGGTATGGCACCGATGCGCTCCCACATTTTC
This sequence comes from uncultured Neisseria sp., assembly GCA_963552075.1. Classification (GTDB taxonomy): domain Bacteria; phylum Pseudomonadota; class Gammaproteobacteria; order Burkholderiales; family Neisseriaceae; genus Neisseria. The sequence continues at coordinate 19,330 of CAUVJL010000017.1, read as the reverse complement.
GACCAGCTGAAACGTTTGAACTCCAAACGTAAGATTACCTTCTGGTATGGTGCCCGTTCTAAACGTGAAATGTTCTATGTTGAAGACTTCGACCAACTCGCGGCAGAGTACCCGAACTTCACATGGCACGTTGCCCTGTCCGACCCATTGCCTGAAGACAACTGGGACGGTTACACAGGCTTCATCCACAACGTGGTTTACGAAAACCACCTGAAAAACCATGAAGCACCGGAAGACTGCGAATTCTACATGTGCGGCCCGCCAATCATGAACCAGTCCGTCATCAAAATGCTCAAAGACTTGGGCGTGGAAGATGAAAACATCCTCTTGGATGATTTCGGCGGTTAAATATTCGGCTTCAAATACAAAAGGAAGAAACCTCGGTTTCTTCCTTTTTTGTTGATGCGAATTGAAATAGAAGTAGGGTATTTGCCTGCCGTTATCCCTATTTGTCGAAATAACCGGAATAAGTTTTCTCCTCATCTTATCTTATCCACGATATCTCTCAAATTTCTGCTTCATTTTTGAAGGCATAAGTTATAGTGGATTAACTTTAAACCAGTACGGCGTTGCCTCGCCTTAGCTCAAAGAGAACGATTCTCTAAGGTGCTGAAGCACCAAGTGAATCGGTTCCGTACTATCTGTACTGTCTGCGGCTTCGTCGCCTTGTCCTGATTTAAATTTAATCCACTATAACGAATCCAACTTTTCATCAAAGTATAGTGGATTAAAATTGCAATGATACAGCGTTGCCAACGCCCTTATGTACTACCCGTACACGGCGGGCGTTGCCGCCTTGTCTCATTTTTATTTTAATCCACTATATAAAAAGGTCGTCTGAAAAACGGACTTAGCGGGTTTTGCTAACGTTTTCAGACGACCTTTGTTCAAACGCTCTAGCGTTTATTCAATCCTTTTAGTCGGAAACGGCCATCAGGCTGGCGTTGCCGCCGGCGGCTGTGGTGTTGACGCTGCAAGAGATTTCTTCAAACACTTGCAGGATGTCCAAGCCTTGTTCGGACGGGAGGATGCGGATGAGTGCGCCGTCGCGGTTTGCCAGTTCTTGCTTGCGGCTGCTGTCCAGCGGGCTTAGGGCGGCGACGTGGTGCACGCCTGTGCTTTCAGGTTTGCTGTTGACTTGCAGCAGGCCTTCGAGGTCGGCGGTGTAGGAGGCAAGCGGGCTGTCGGGTTCGACGACGGTTACGATGCCTGCGGCGGCAAGTTCGGTCAGGGCGCAGAAGGCTTGCAGGAGGCTGCCGCCGTGTACCCAGACGCGTTTGGGCGCGCGCCAGCTCATGGCGTTGCGTTCGCCGGTCGGGCCGACTAAGACGGATTCTGCTTGGCGCAGGGTGCGGATGCGGGCGTGTCCCAATGCCGATGCCGCTGATTTTTTCTCTTCCGCATTAAACGGCAGCTTGTGAATCAGGGCTTCAAGGCGTTTGAGTGCGGCTTCGTCCGCTTGTCCGATGCGGCTCAACGGCGGGGCAACCCATTCGGGGATGCGGGTCAGTTTTTGCAGGTAGAACGAACCGCCTGCTTTCGGACCGGTACCTGACATACCGTGTCCGCCGAACGGTTGTACGCCGACGACAGCACCGACGATGTTGCGGTTGACGTAAACGTTACCCGCTTCGATGCGTTCGCGGATACGTTTGACCGTGCCTTCGATGCGGCTGTGTACGCCGCTGGTGAGCGCGTAGCCTTTGCTGTTGATTTGATCGATGATTTGGTCAAGTTCGTCGGCGCGGTAGCGGACAACGTGCAGGACGGGACCGAAGACTTCGCGGGTGAGTTCGTTCAAATTGTTGAGTTCGAACAAAATCGGCAGCACGAAAGTGGATTTCGCAGGATCAACGTCGGAAGCGGCTTTGACTTCGTGGTAAGACTTGGCAACGCCTTTCATTTTGTTGATGTGCGATTGCAGGTTTTGCTGCGCTTCGGCATCAATAACGGGACCTACGTCGGTGGTGAGCTGAACGGGTTTGCCGACGACCAATTCGTCCATCGCGCCTTTGATGATGGCGAGCATCTTGTCGGCAACATCTTCTTGAACGCAAAGGATACGCAGGGCGGAGCAGCGTTGTCCCGCGCTGTCGAAGGCGGAGTTGAGCACGTCCAAACAAACCTGCTCGGGCAGCGCGGTAGAATCGACAATCATGGCGTTTTGACCGCCGGTTTCGGCAATCAATACGGGGCTGTCGTCGCGTTTGGCAAGGGCTTTGTTAATCAGTTGCGCCACTTCGGTCGAACCGGTGAAAATCACGCCGCCAATGCGCGGGTCGCCTGTCAGCGCTGCGCCGACATCGCCTGCGCCGAGGACAAGTTGCAAGGCGGAAGTCGGGATGCCCGCTTCGTGCATCAGGGAAACGGCGTAGCTGGCAATCAGGCTGGTTTGTTCGGCAGGTTTGGCGATAACGGTGTTGCCGGCTGCCAATGCGGAAACGACTTCGCCGGTAAAGATGGCGAGCGGGAAGTTCCACGGGCTGATGGCGACGATGGCGCCGACGGCTTTGGCATCTTTGGGCAGGGTGTTTTCAGCTTCGTTTGCGTAGTAGCGGCAGAAATCGACGGCTTCGCGCACTTCGGCGACGGCGTTGTTCAGCGTTTTACCTGCTTCGCGCACGGCAAGCATCATTAGCGCGGGGGTGTGCTGCTCCAGCAAATCGGCGAAACGGCGCAAGCAATTAGCGCGCTCGGCGGCTGGCGTCGCGCTCCATTCAGGAAACGCGGCAACGGCTGCGCCAATCGCTTCTTGGGCAAGCGCGGCATCGGCAAAGCTGACTGTGCCGACGATGTCGTCGTGGTCGGCGGGGTTTTTAATCGGTTGCGCTTCGCCGACATCGCGGGCTTTGCCGTTGATAATGGATGCGGCATGGAAGTCTTGCGCGGCGGCGCGGTTGAGTTTTTCTTGAAGCTGTTGCAACACGGTTTCGTTGCTGAAATCGACGCCTTGAGAATTCAGACGACCCCTGCCGTACAAATCGCGCGGCAGCGGCAAGGCGTTGTGCAGATGGATGCCTTGTTCGGCGATGGTGTCGAACGGGCTGCGGATCAGCGTATCGATACTGATGTTTTCATCGACGATTTGGTTGACAAACGACGAGTTCGCGCCGTTTTCCAACAGGCGGCGCACCAAGTAGGCGAGCAGGGTTTCGTGCGTACCGACCGGGGCGTACACGCGCACGCGGCGGCCTAAGTTTTGCGGGCCGACCACTTGGTCGTACAAGGTTTCGCCCATACCGTGCAGGCATTGGTGTTCAAAGTCTTTGCCTTTGCCCATTTGGTAAATCGCGCCCAATGTGTAGGCGTTGTGGGTGGCGAATTGCGGGAACACGGCGTCTTGCGCGTCCAGCAGTTTGCGCGCGCAGGCGAGGTAGGAGATGTCGGTATGGACTTTGCGGGTGTAGGTCGGATAGCCGTCCAGGCCGTCCACTTGCGCCCATTTGATTTCGCTGTCCCAGTACGCGCCTTTAACGAGGCGGATCATCAGTTTTTGATTGTTGCGGCGGGCAAGGTCAATCAGATAGTCGATGACGAAGGGGCAGCGTTTTTGATAAGCCTGAACGACAAAGCCGATGCCTTTGTAACCCGCCAAATCGGGGTCGGAAACGAGTGCCTCCATCAAATCCAAAGACAGCTCCAAACGGTTGGCTTCTTCGGCATCGATGTTGATACCGATATCGTATTTTTTACCCAAAAGGAACAGCTCTTTCAGACGAGGCAAGAGTTCGCTCATCACACGTTCGTGTTGGGCGCGGGAATAGCGCGGATGGATGGCGGAAAGTTTGACGGAAATGCCGTTGCCTTCGTAAACGCCTTGTCCGGCGGCATCTTTGCCGATGGCGTGAATGGCTTGAACGTAGTCGTTGTAATAGCGGTCGGCATCTTCTTGGGTGTAGGCGGCTTCGCCCAACATATCGAAGGAGAAGCGGTAGCCCATTTTTTCGCGCTCTTTGCCGTTTTGCAGCGCTTCTTCAATGGTTTGTCCGGTAACAAACTGCTTGCCCAACAGGCGCATGGCGTAGTTCACGCCTTGGCGGATCAGGGGGGCGCCGCCTTTGCTGACGAGGCGGTTCAAAGCCGAACCCATCTGCTTGTCGCTCGGCGCGGTCAGTTTGCCGGTAATCAGCAAGCCCCATGCGGCGGCGTTGACGAACAGGGACGGGCTGTTGTTCAAATGGCTTTTCCAGTTGCCTTCGGAAATTTTGTCGGCAATCAGGCGGTCGCGCGTCGCATTGTCGGGAATGCGCAGCAAAGCTTCCGCCAGACACATCAGCGCAATGCCTTCTTCGCTGGAGAGCGAAAACTCGTGCATCAGCGCATCCACCCCGCTGGCTTTGGTGCGGCTGGCACGAACCTGCGTAACCAAACGGCGCGCGAGTTCGGACGCCGCCCGACGCTCCTCGTCGCTCATCTGGGCGCGTTGCAGCATATCCTGAACGGCTTCGATTTCGTCGCGGCGGTAAGCATCGGTAATCGCTTGGCGCAGTGGCGTTTGTGTCGGAAAAGCAAAGTCAAACATTTTAAGGTTCTCCAAAGTTTTTATGATGATTTTCAGACGACCTCATCCCTTTTCGAGGTCGTCTGAAAAGATTTAAAGCATATAGATAATATCTTAATAAATTTATAAGGGTCGGACAAGCAATTTATCTCAAAAACAGGATTTTTTGCTTTGATAAAAAGCAGATAAAGCCCAAAGAGTGCATTATCCGCATGAGCATCAATATAAAAACAAAACCTGCTTTCCCGTATAAAAATTCAGACGACCTACGGTCAACGGCAGGTCGTCTGAAAACACTTATTTCGCCTCGCGGTATTCTGTGTCCGCTTTTTCAAAACGTTCTTGGATTTCACGAGACGGCTCTTTGTCGGTCAGTGAAACCAGAACAGCGATAATCAAGCAGGCGATGAAGCCGGGGACGATTTCGTACATAGTCCAAATACCGGTTTCATGTGCAGCCAAAGCAGGTTTTTTGACCCACTCCACCCACGCCACCACAGTCAGCGCGCCGGCAATCATGCCCGACAAAGCGCCGTATGCCGTAATGCGTTTCCACAATACCGACAGAATCACAATCGGACCAAACGCCGCGCCGAAACCTGCCCACGCATAAGATACCAAGCCTAAAACTTTGCTCTTAGGGTCGGACGCAATCAGAATAGAGATAATGGCAATCGCCAATACCATCAGACGGCCCACCCATACCAATTCTGATTGCGGCGCATTTTTGCGCAAAAAGCCTTTGTAGAAGTCTTCGGTAATCGCGCTGGAGCAAACCAAAAGCTGGCAAGACAAAGTGGACATGACCGCCGCCAAAATCGCGCTCAAAATAATGCCTGCAATCCAAGGGTTGAACAATAAAGTAGAAAGCGCGATGAAGATACGTTCGTGGTTACCGTGCATGGAAGCGGTTTGGTCGGGGTTTGCACCAAAATACGCAATGCCGAAATAACCGACCGCCACTGCGCCTGCCAGACACAACACCATCCAAGTCATGCCGATGCGGCGTGCGGATACCAGTGATTTCGCGCTTTCAGCTGCCATAAAGCGCGCCAAAATGTGCGGCTGACCGAAATAGCCCAAGCCCCATGCGGCGGTGGAAATAATACCGATAACGGTCGTGCCGGCAAGCAGACTGTTATATTCCTTGCCCGTACCAGCGGCAACGCTTTGAATTGCGGCAGACATTTGTTCCGCACCGCCCAGACCCAGATACACCATTACAGGCGTCAAAATCAGCGCAAAAATCATCAAAGAAGCTTGCAGCGTATCTGTCCAGCTTACCGCCAAAAAGCCGCCCAAGAAGGTATAGGCAATGGTCGCGCCCGCGCCCAGCCACATCGCCTGTTTATAAGTCATGCCTTCAAACAGACTTTGGAATAAGGTTGCCCCCGCCACAATGCCCGAAGCGCAATAAATCGTGAAGAAAAACAGAATAATCAGCGCGGAAACCACTTTCATCAAATGTCCGCCCGCGCCGAAGCGGTGGAAGAAATAATCCGGCAGCGTCAGCGCATTATTGGCATATTCGGTATGTACGCGCAGACGGCCCGCCACCAAAAGCCAGTTGAAATACGCGCCGACCACCAGGCCGATGGCAATCCAAGCCTCGTTCAAGCCGCTCAGATAAATCGCCCCGGGCAGACCCATCAAAAGCCAGCCCGACATATCGGACGCACCCGCCGACATCGCCGTAACAAACGGGCCCAAGCTGCGCCCGCCCAAAATATAATCATCGAAATTGCGCGTGGAGAAATACGCGGCCAGACCAATCAAGAGAACGGCAATCAGATAGATTGCAAAAGTGATATACATGGGATTCATGTACTATTCCTCATCTAAAACTTCAAAATCACGGGCTGATGAAATTGCAGGCAATCCACGCCCAAACATTTTTCTAATTAAAATACAGCGGAAATTTCTATTTTTTGTAGCTTGTTAGAAATAAATCATTTATTAATTCAGTTAGATATGTAATTAAAACATATTAAGTTGTAAATAATCCGTTTGAGGATACCTGAAAACAGTAGGCTTGCAAAGCTCATGATGACCGTTGCTTGCCGGTTTTACTGAAATATTTTTCAAACCATATTAAAAACATTAGTTTACAAATTATCTTGAAAAATATTGCATTTAAATAGGCTTGAAACTATCTTTCTGAAGCATTTGGAAACGGATGCGGATTGAATGTAATCAGACAACAAGTTAATCCACTATAAATCGGATAGGGTTTAGGAAGTCGATGAGGCAAGGCAAGGGGTCGTCTGAAATTTTCAGACAACCCCTTACTGGTCTGTTGGGCGTGGATAAAGAGCGGAATCCGGTTTGTGCCAGTTGTCGGAAATATAGTGGATTAAATTTAAATCAGGACAAGGCGACGAAGCCGCAGACAGTACAGATAGTACGGAACCGATTCACTTGGTGCTTCAGCACCTTAGAGAATCGTTCTCTTTGAGCTAAGGCGAGGTAACGCCGCCCTGGTTTAAAGTTAATCCACTATATTACATTATCTTTATTGGATTTCTCTATATTATTCCGCGTTGTTTCACTATACTTACGCTTTATTTTGATAACAAAGGCTTTTTATGAACCATTTGGGTTTCCCCATTGAAACCGTCGCCGTTTTCGTGATTTTGTCTGTGGGCGCGATTGCCATCGATTTATTCGCCCATAGGGACAACAAACCGATGTCGCTGAAAAGTGCCGCGATATGGTCGTTGTTTTGGGTATTGATATCGATTTTGTTCGGCGTATTTTTGTGGGTTCATCACGGCAGTGAAGCCGCCAGCCTGTTCTTTACCGGCTATGCTTTGGAAAAAGTATTGTCCGTAGATAATCTGTTTTTAATGATGGCGGTTTTTGCTTGGTTTAAAGTGCCTGAAGGCCTGCGCCACCGCGTTTTGTACTGGGGGATTATCGGCGCGATTATTTTCCGCATGATTTTTGTCGCCATCGGTGCCGGACTGTTGGCATTGGGGCCGATTGTGGAAGTGGTTTTTGCCGTCATTGTCGGCTATACCGCCGTTATGATGCTGCGTCGGGATGAAGAGGAGGGCGAAGAAGATGCCGATTATTCCGAACATTTGGCATATCGTGCGGTCCATCGCTTTTTCCCTGTGTTTCCCCGTCTTTACGGCAGCCATTTTTTCTTAAAAGGCGAGGAGTTGAAAAAAGCGCATGAGCAATATCCCGAGGTGCGGCTTGAGCCGGCGGGTGAAGACCTCAAGCATCCTGAAAATAACCATCCTCAGAAAATGCGTAAAGGGCAGTTGGTCGCGACGCCGCTGTTTTTATGTTTGGCAGTGATTGAGTTGTCGGATGTGATGTTCGCGTTTGACAGCGTACCTGCGGTGATTGCCGTATCTAAAGAACCGTTGATTGTTTACAGTGCCATGATGTTCGCCATTTTGGGCTTGCGTACGCTTTATTTCGTATTGGAAGCGTTGAAGGGCTATTTGGTTCATTTGGAAAAGGCAGTGGTCGTGTTGCTGTTTTTCATCGCTGCCAAGCTGGGATTGTCGGCGAGCAATCATATGTTCCATCACGGATGGGACATTTCGCCCAATACGTCTTTGCTGGTTGTATTGGTTGTGCTGACCTGCGGGATTGCCGCTTCCTTCATTTTCCCGGACAAGAAAAATAAAGGTAAAGCCGATTCGTGACCCGCTTCATGCAGTAAAACGGAACAGTAGGATTTGCGACCTCTGAAAAACACTTCAGGCAGCCGGAAAGTCATTTCTCCGGCTGCCTGAAGTGTTTTGATGCTTTTTAAGCTTCCATTCGTTCTGCGCACTTCATTTTCGCATCAATCCAAGCGTCACCGCCGGGCTGTACGATTTTTGAAACCAGTTTATCCAAATCATTCAGATAGTTGGTGGCATTCGGACTGTTAATCACCACCACCACGATCATGGGTTTGTCTCCCAGCCAATATCCGGCGAGGGCGCGTACATCTTTGAGCGTGCCTGTTTTCAGGCGCAGGGCAGGGCCTGCCTGTTTGAGGCGGTATTTCAGCGTGCCGTCTTTGCCGGCAATGGGTAAGGTATCGATGAAGTCTTGTTTGAACGGGCTGAAATAGGCTTTTTCCAGCATTTGCGCCAACATATTGGCGCTGACGCGTTCACGGCGGGATAGGCCCGAACCGTTTTCCAAGACCAAGTTTTCCGTATCCACGCCCGCGGTAGCCAATTCACGCTTTACGGCTGAAGAGGCTTGCTGCAAGGCGGAGTTGCCGGAATGCTCGCCTCCCAATTTCAGGAATACGGAGCGCGCAATCAGATTATTCGAATATTTGTTCATGTCCGTCAAAATGGCAGACATGGGTTTGGATTGGTGTACTGCCAGCGTTTTGGCATGAGGCGGTACGGATGCGGTCCTGATGCCGTCGGTAATTTCTCCGCCTGAGTTACGCCATTGGTTGATAAAGCTCTTTTGTACAAATTCACGCATGTTCAACATGTTGACGTACATTTCATTGCCCAAACACGATTCCGGAACTTTGCCGGAAACATGCAATACGCCGCCTTTGTAGTTTGCGCGCATATGGTTTTGCAAGGCTTTGCAGGATGCGTTTGATGGTGTGACGTTAATTTTATTGTCGATTTTAATGTCGGGAAGGGGCGGGTTGGTCACAAGATCCACTCCGCCCATGTCATTGCGTTCCGGTTTGACCGATACGACTTTGTAAGCCAGCATATGCGGGTCGGGCGGCGTCATAAATAGAGAGCCGACATCGGATTCGAAATCGCTCGGATTTTGAATATCTCCCCATAAATGGCGGTCGAGTACCAAGCCGCCGGTGATTTTGCGTATGCCTTTATCGTGCAATTGCTGCTGCATCCCGACCAAGCCTTCTTGGTCGAAAACAGGATCTCCGCTGCCGACCCAATAAATATCGCCTTGCAAGGTGTCGCCTTGAATCGTGCCGTCGCTTTTGAATTGGGTTGTCCAGCGGTAATCGCCGCCCAAAGCTTTAAATGCGGCAAACGCTGTAACCAGCTTCATGGTTGATGCGGGGTTGACCGGCACATTCGAACGGTGGTCGACCAAGACGTTTCCGCTGTCCAATTCTTGAACATACACGGAAATTTCGTCTTGAGGGATGCGGCCGAAATCGATGGCAAATGCCGGCAAAGAGAGGATGGACAGCCATAAAAGAGCGGCTGTTTGTCTTAACTTCATGATAGTTCTGAAAAACACATAAAGCATAATTATAAAGCAAGGTCGTCTGAAAAACGAGGATGGCTGCCTGACGGATGAAAAAGTTGTTCCTTATGGATAAAATGTGTCGCTATTTCGTTCCGTGCAGACAATCGGCGCTTAGGGCGAACTATGATAAAATCTGTTTTTAAAACAATATATAGTGGATTAACTTTAAACTAGGACAAGGCGACGAAGCCGCAGACAGTACAGATAGTACGGCAAGGCGAGGCAACGCCGTACTGGTTTAAAGTTAATCCACTATAAAAGGAATACATTATGCGACTGCTCCATACGATGTTGCGCGTTGGCAACCTCGAAAAATCTTTGGACTTCTATCAAAATGTTTTAGGCATGTCTTTGCTGCGCCGTCACGATTATCCCGAAGGACGGTTTACTTTGGCGTTTGTCGGTTATGGTAATGAGGCCGAAAATACCGTATTGGAATTGACGCACAACTGGGATACGGAAAGCTACGATATCGGCAACGCTTACGGTCATATCGCAGTGGAAGTGGATGATGCGTATGAGGCTTGCGAACGGGTCAGACAAAAAGGCGGCAAAGTTGTGCGCGAGGCGGGACCGATGATGCACGGCACGACCGTTATTGCTTTTGTGGAAGATCCTGACGGTTATAAAATTGAATTTATCCAAAAAAACAGCGGTAATGATTCGGTGAAATACTGATTTTCCAATCGTCTGATAAAAGGTCGTCTGAAAACCTTTCTCAATCGGGTTTTCAGACGACCTTTTTGTTTTAATAGCCTTAATTTATTCCGCAGGCGGCATTTGGGCAACGGTTTCCTGCGCCCATGCCATGGTTTCGGCAAAGGCGGGACGGGCGAGATGTTTGGCGGCGTAGCGTTGCAATATATCGGTTTCATCGGCGGGCAATACTTTAAAGTTTTGCGTTAAGAGCAGAATCAGCCCGGAATAGTACAGATCCAGCGCGGTAAAGCTGTTGCCGATAATGTAGTCGCGGTTTTTCAAGTGTTCGCGCAAGGTGTTCCATGCGGTATCAAAATCGCCGTAACCGATTTGGCGGCGGCGCTCGGGCGTATCGACAGGCAGGTTGTGCAGTTTGTTGAAGGCTGCGTATTCGAGGTGCAGCGACAGGCACATCCAGCGGTAGTATTCGCCGCGTTCCAATGTGTCTGCGGCAGGGATGAGGTGATTGTCGGGGAACTGTTCTGCTAAAAAGGTAATGATGGCGAGTGATTCGGTCAATACGGTATCGCCGAATTTGAGTGAGGGGACTTGGGCTTGGGGATTGATGGCAAGATATTCGGCGGACTGAATCTGTGCGCCGAATTGGATGGGGACGACGGTGTATTCCGCGCCGCATTCTTTCAACATCCATACGACGTATGTGCCGCGTGAAAAGGGATGGGTGTAGAGCGTGATGTCTTGCATGTCTTTTCCTTTTGCGTTGTGAATGTTTTTGGCAAAACCCGTACAGTAGGTTTCAGACGACCTTTCGGTTCTAATAATCTTGATTTATGCCACAGGCGGCATTTGGGCGGCGGTTTCCAGCATCCATGCCGTGGTTTCGGCGAAAGCGGGGCGGGCGAGATGTTTGGCGGCGTAGCGTTGCAATACATCGGTTTCATCGGCAGGCAACACTTTCCAATTTTGCGTTAAGTGCAGAATCAGCGCGGAGCAGTACAAATCCATCGCGGTAAAGCTGTTGCCGACGATGTAGTCGCGGTTTTTCAAGTGTTCGCGCAATGTGTTCCATGCGGTATCGAAATCGCCGTAACCGATTTGGCGACGGCATTCGGGCGTATCGACAGGCAGGCTGTGCAGTTTGTTGAAGGCTGCGTATTCGAGGTGCATCAATATGCACATCCAGCGGTAGTATTCGCCGCGCTCCAACGTACCTGCGGCGGGGATAAGGTGTTTGTCGGGGAATTGTTCTGCCAAAAAGGTAATGATGGCGGTCGATTCGGTCAGTACGGCATCACCAAATTTGAGCGCGGGGACTTGACCTTGTGGATTGATGGCGAGATATTCGGCGGATTTCATTTGTGTGCCGAACTGGACGGGTACGACGGTGTATTCCGCGCCGCATTCTTTGAGCATCCATACGACGTATCTGCCGCGTGAAAAGGGATGGGTGTAGAGCGTGATGTTGTGCATATTTCTTCCTTTTACACGATGAATGGTTTTAGCGAAACCCACAGCGGGGGTTTTCAGACGACCTCATCAATAGGCGATGCTTTTTGCCGCTTCGTTCAAACCGTTTTCCAAAGATTCCAGCATGGCGGTATAGCCGTCGCCTTGTTGCGGGGTGGTAACGTCAAACGGTTTGTTGCGTCCGTCCGGCCACAGGGCGTAGCCGCTGACGGTAGTCTGACCCTGATAGCTGCCTTGGAAGGCTTCAACATAGATTTTCAGGGTTTGGCTGCTTTGGCTGCGTGAGGCGGGAACGAAAGTATGGCGCGGGTTGAGGCGGTTGAGTTTGTTGCTGAAGTTCGCTGCCAACGCGCCATCAAGCGGCGCTGCCCAAAGGTGGTTCTTCGCCAGATTCACATGATATGTGTCGGTTTGGTAAACGAGGCCGCCGTTGGCAAGCGGTTCGGCAAGGTTGACTTTGACCGCAATTTCGTTGCCTTGTGCAGCCGGACGGATGTATTGGCTGTCTGGCAGGACGAAATATTGTGTGCTTTGCGCGGTGCCGCAGGCGGCAAGCGTCAGGGCGGCGGCAATCGGGAAGAGGCGCATTATCGGCTTCCTTTCGGGATGGGGTCTTTGCTGCTGCTGTTGAAAATCAGCGCATTGGGTTTTTCTTTCAAAGTATTAATCACGGGTTGAACGTCTTTTAAGGTTTTGTCCAAACTTTGCAGCGTATTTTGCACGTCGCCGTAGATAGGCGATTGCGGCGATACGCCTTGCAGGGTTTGACGCAATTCTTTCAGGGTTTGGTTCAGCTCGTTCGGAATGTTTTGCGTTTGCGGTTTGCCGACCAGTTTGTCGATAGAGCTTAGGGCGGCATTGGCAGATTTGAGGGTGGATTTGAGTTCGGCGAGCGAACCGTTCAACCCGGCAACGGTTTTATCCAACGGCAGATTGTTGAATTTCTCCAGCAAATCCGCCACTTTCGCCTGCAAATCGTCCAAACCGCCGCCTTGTGTGGCAATGACGGTATCGCCTGCGTAAACGGTGTGCGGTCGCAGCTTGGGCGAAGACGAGGGTTGGTCGGTCAGTTCGACCATTTTGCTGCCGGTAATCAAGTTGTTGCTGGAAATGGTGGCGGTCAGACCTTTGCCCAAAGCGGCTTGGAATTGTTGTTTCCAATGTTCTTTGCTTTGTTCGTCGGCATTGATTTCCATGCGCGACGGCTCGATGCGGATGCGCACGGGAATCCAGCCGTTTTCAAACAGATGCAGGCTGTCGTTGCGGTCAAAATAGGGAACGTCGGAAACCACGCCCACATTCAGTCCTTTATATTCGACGGGCGAACCGGCGGTCAGACCGCGCACGGACTGTTTGAAAAATGCGGTGTAGTACAGCGAACGGTCGTCGGGTAGGTTTGCCACTTCACTGCGGCTGTCGTAAAGCGTGAAACTGTCTTCGCTTTTCACATTTTTGCTGTTTTTGGTTTTCGGCGAATCAAACGAAATCGCACCGGACAGCAAGGCGGGCAGAGGGGCGGAATTGAGTTTCACGCCGCTGCCCGTGGTTTCGATATTGATGCCGCTCTCCAGCCAAAAGCGGCTTTCCGAATTAATCAGTTTGTCGTTCGGGCTTTGGATGAAGATGGTGTAATGCACGGTTTGGTCGGCAGGCTCGAAATGCGCGCTTTCTACCTGTCCGACCATAAAGTTTTCATAAAGCACGGGGCTGCTGACATTGAGGATTTTGTCGTTTTGACCGACCAGCTTCAGGCGCAGGCCGCTTTGTCCGATGGCGGCAATCGGCGGGATGTCCTGCACTTCAAATACGTCCTTCGTTTCATTGCTTTTGCCGGGCGTAAACGCGATATACGAGCCGGACAGGAGCGTGCTCAAACCGGTTACGCCGCTTTGGTCGATACGCGGTTTCACCACCCAAAACTGCGTATCGCTGCGGATGAGGTCTTTCGCATCGGCATTGAGTTGGGCGGTGACTTCCACGCCTTTTTGGTCATCGCGCAGCTTGATGCGGGTAACGTGTCCGACATCGACGTTCAACACTTTAATTACCGTATTGTTGACTTCAATGCCTTCCGCGCTGTCCATCAAAAGCGTGACGACCGGACCTCGGTTGCGGATATCTTTCACCAGCAGCCAGCCGCCCGCAATCAGCGCAATCAGCGGAATCAGCCACACGATAGACGTGAAGACATTGGTTTTTTTGACACGCGCGGGTGCGCGATGTGTTTGAGAAGAATCGTGTTTTTTCATTGTTTCTGGTTATCGTCGGAATCGGGGTCGTCTGAAAGCTGCTGCTGCCTGTCCCAAATCAGGCGGGGGTCGAAATAATAGGCAGACAGCATGGTCAATACCACCACCAGGCAGAAATAAACCGCCGCCCCGCCGGGGACGACGCGCGCCATGTTGGTGTGGAACGAACTCATCAAAATAATAATTACAAAAATATCAATCATCGACCAGCGGCCGATGGATTCGGTAATCCGGTAAAGCACCGACATTTTCGGCGCGCTCATCGGCGGTTTGAAATAAGCAGACGCAATCAAAACCGCCATCGCAATAATCTTCAATACCGGCACCAAAATACTCGCGCTGAAAATAATCACCGCAATTAGCCTGTCACCGTCGTTCCACATATACACAATGCCGTTGAAAATCGTATTGACTTCCAGCGCGGTAGGGTTCGACGAAATCATAATCGGCAGAATATTCGCGGGGAAATACAGGATAAACGCCGCAATCAAAAATGCCAGCGAAATGCTCAGGCTTTTCGGGCGGCGGCGGTATAAATCCGCACCGCAGACCTCGCAAGGCTGCTCGTCTTTATCGCGGAAATACAGGCAGCGGCTGCAACAGGTTTTGTCGTCGGATGCCGTTTGCACCGCATCCCCGCCCGTCAGCCTGTGGATTTTATAATAAACCCAATGCTGCGGAATCGAGACCGAAGTCCGAATCAGCATGACCGACAGCGCAAACATCAAATAAAACGCCGAGCCGAATTCAACCTCCGCCACAGACGAGAGCTTGATATACGCCACCAAAGTGGAAATAAAGAACACATCCACCATAATCGCATGGCGCAGCCTGACCAAAACCCGCGTCGCAAACCGCAGCGCAGGATACGCCCGCTCGCGCACCAACGCGGTATAAACGTACAAACAGAGCAGCAAAAACAATACCGGCGCGCCGAAAGTGAGGACGAACATCACTTCAGCCAGAAAACCGTAATCCTGATAAATCAAAAGCCGCATCATTTCCGGCAGCGACAGGACGGATGTTACGCCGAAGAGTTCCACGCGGATATAAACCATGCTGTACGCAAACGTCATCAAAATCAGCGAAGTCGTCGCGTAAGCCAGCGGCGCAACATAAGGATTGTTTTCCACCTCAACCACTTCATGATTGCACACCGGACAATGCGCCTCCTGCCCCTGCCGCAGGCGCGGAATATCCATGCGGTTGCCGCAGTCCGGGCAATCCACCGTATGCGCCGGCAGCGATGCGTCGGGCAGGTAGGATTTATAACGCCACCAGCGCGTATAGCTAGGAATCGGTTTCATGGAGGAGGGAAGAGGTCAAAGAGGCAGGTATTATAAAGGAAAACATAGGGATAGCCCAAATTGCTTACATATGGGGGAGACAGTGTCTGGAAAATAAATTATGACTATGTGAATAGTATTGTTTGCAATCAATTCGGGGTCGTCTGAAACGCTTTCAGACGACCCCTTGCCATATTTGTTGCAAATATGCGGAAACAACAGGTTTGTGTAAATAATAGCAAGTTAAATTCTTGATGATGTAATAGAAATGATATATATTCCTAAATTGTTTTGTAATATGACAGATTTCATTTGTTCATTCGTAAACGACTCAGTACCTAAATATCTTAAAAATCATAAATTTCCATTCTCAAACACAGATTTTCGATCACTTATTTTTTATTGATTCGGGCAGCCTTCATTTGAGGTCGTCTGAAAACCTGCTGTGCGGGTTTTGTCAAAACCGTCAATTAAATTTTGTAGATCATCAAAGGATATTCACATGAGCGAAACACAAGAGCTGACCTTTGCCAAACGGCTGAAAGAGCAAACCGCCACCATTCACGACAGCGTGGACAATTTGGTTATGTCTGTCGAGCCGTTTACCAACAAAGAGAATTACATCAAATTCTTGAAACTGCAATCCGTGTTCCACAAAGCGGTCGATCATATCTATAAAGACCCCGAGTTGAACAAAGCCATTCCCGAGCTGGAATACATGGCGCGTTACGACGCGGTAACGCAGGATTTAGCGGATTTGGGCGACAAACCCTACGAATACGGCAAACCGCTGCCGCATGAAACCGGCAACAAAGCCATCGGCTGGCTGTATTGCGCCGAAGGTTCCAATTTGGGCGCGGCATTTTTGTTTAAACACGCACAAAAGCTGGATTACAACGGCGAACACGGCGCGCGCCACCTCGCTCCCCATCCGAACGGACGCGGCAAACATTGGCGTGCCTTTGTCGAGCATTTGAATGCTTTGGGCTTAAGCCCTGAAGCCGAAGCCGAGGCAATTCAAGGTGCAAAAGATGCGTTTGCGTTCTACAAAGTCGTTCTGCGCGAAACCTTCGGCCTGCCTGAAGGCGCGGAAGCTCCGGAAGGCTTTGTTCCGCACCGCCACTAAATGCAGGGCTATTGATAGTCCAGCGATATGTTTTCCGGCGCAATATTTTGCGCCGGAAAACAGTTGAAGTCTGAAATATCAATCCCTTACATATGGTATGGGCAAGGAAGGCCGCTTTTATCCGGTTTCCGTTTCCGTATTTAAAAATTTATTGGCCATCCGTTATAGGGATTTATATTCGTCATTGCTTTCAATGGAAATATAAATGATTATCAAAAATTTTCATTGTTGAATTAAGCTGAATATTGGTCAATTTTATTGTTTCTGAGGTTTTGAACCATGAAATCATCACACATACTCCCTATTGCCGCCCTTGTCGGCAGTATTTTCGGCAATCCCGTGTTTGCGGCGGATAATGCTGCGCAATCAACGGCTGCCGAGCCCATGCAAGCCGAACTGAAACAGGTAACGGTAAAAGGGCATCGCAACGCGCCCGCCGCCGTGGAACGGGTCAACCTCGGCCGTATCCAACAGGAAATGATACGCGACAACAAAGACTTGGTGCGCTATTCCACCGATGTCGGTCTGAGCGACAGCGGCCGCCATCAAAAAGGCTTTGCCATTCGTGGCGTGGAAGGCAACCGTGTCGGCGTCAGTATTGACGGCGTGAGCCTGCCTGATTCGGAAGAAAACTCACTGTATGCCCGTTACGGCAATTTCAACAGTTCGCGCTTGTCCATCGACCCTGAACTGGTGCGCAACATCGACATCGTGAAAGGGGCGGACTCTTTCAATACCGGCAGCGGCGCCTTGGGCGGCGGTGTGAATTACCAAACCCTGCAAGGACGTGATTTGCTGCTGCCGGAGCGACAGTTCGGCGTGATGATGAAAAACGGTTACAGCAGCCGCAACCGCGAATGGACGAACACAGTCGGCTTCGGCATGGATAACGGCAGCGTCGATGCAGCCTTGCTGTATTCACAACGGCGCGGCCATGAAACCGAAAGCGCGGGCAACCGCGGCTATGCGGTGGAAGGCAAGGGCAGCGGCACGAATATCCGCGGTTCGGCACGCGGCATTCCTGATCCGTCCAAACACAAATACCACAGCTTCTTGGCCAAAATCGGTTATCAGATTAATGAGAACCACCGTATCGGCGCATCGCTCAACGGCCAGCAGGGGCACAATTACACGGTTGAAGAGTCTTATAACCTGACCGATTCTTCCTGGCGCGAAGCCGACGATGTAAACAAACGGCGCAATGCCAACCTGTTTTACGAATGGACGCCTGATTCAAATTGGTTGTCGTTGTTGAAGGCAGACTTCGATTATCAGAAAACCAAAGTGGCGGCGGTTAACAACAAAGGCTCGTTCCCGATGGATTATTCCACCTGGACGCGCAACTACAATCAGAAGGATTTGGACGAAATATACAACCGCAGCATGGACACCCGCTTCAAACGCATCACCCTGCGTTTGGACAGCCAGCCGCTACAACTGGGCGGGCAGCACCGCCTGTCGTTCAAGGCCTTTGCCAGCCGCCGTGATTTTGAAAATTTAAACCGCGACGATTATTTCTTCAGCGGCCGCATCGTCCGAACCACCAGCACCATCCAGCATCCGGTGAAAACCACCAACTACGGTTTCTCGCTGTCCGACCAAATCCAATGGAACAATGTGTTTTCAAGCCGCGCGGGCATCCGTTACGACCACACCAAAATGACGCCGCAGCAACTGAATGCCGACTGTCATGCCTGCGACAAAACACCGCCCGCACCCAATACTTACAGCGGCTGGAGCGGTTTCGCCGGCTTGGCGGCGCAACTGAATCAGGCTTGGCGTGTCGGTTACGACATCACTTCCGGCTACCGTGTCCCCAATGCGTCCGAAGTGTATTTCACCTACAACCACGGTTCGGGTAATTGGCTGCCCAATCCCAACCTGAAAGCTGAGCGCAGCACCACCCACACCCTCTCCCTGCAAGGACGCGGCGAAAAAGGTACGCTGGATGCCAACCTGTATCAAAGCAACTACCGCAATTTCCTGTCTGAAGAGCAGAAACTGACCGCCAGCGGCGAACCCGGCTGCACCCAGATGGATTATTACTACGGTCTGTGCAGCGCCCCCTACACCGAAAAACTGGATTGGCAGATGCAGAATATCGACAAGGCAAGGGTTCGCGGTCTTGAGCTGACAGGTCGTCTGAATTTGGACAAAGTAGTCTCTTTTGTCCCTGAAGGCTGGAAGCTGTTTGGTTCCGTGGGTTACGCGAAAAGCAAGCTGTCGGGCGACAACAGCCTGCTGTCCACCCAGCCGCTGAAAGTGATTGCCGGTATCGACTATGAAAGTCCGAGCGAAAAATGGGGCGTGTTCTCCCGCCTGACCTATTTGGGCGCGAAAAAGGCGAAAGATGCGCAATACACCGTTTATGAAAACAACGGCTGGGGTACGCCTTTGCAGAAAAAAGTGCAGGATTACCCGTGGCTGAACAAATCGGCTTATGTGTTCGATATGTACGGCTTCTACAAACCGGTGAAAAACCTGACCCTGCGTGCGGGCGTGTACAACCTGTTCAACCGCAAAGACACCACTTGGGATTCCCTGCGCGGTTTGTACAGTTACAGCACCACCAACGGGGTCGACCGCGACGGCAAAGGCTTGGACCGCTACCGCGCGCCCGGTCGCAACTACGCCGTATCACTGGAATGGAAGTTCTAAGCTAATTTTTGATTGAAGAAACGGAAACAAACCGCCCGAATGTCCTGTTTGGCAGAACATTCGGGCGGTTTTATTATCCGTCTGTTTAAAGTTTGCCGTCTTGTCCCATTCTTATAGTGGATTAACTTTAAACCAGGACGGCGTTGCCTCGCCTTAGCTCAAAGAGAACGATTCT
>CAUVJL010000016.1:0-30008 GCA_963552075.1 uncultured Neisseria sp. | reverse complement strand
TACTATAGTGGATTAAATTTAAATCAGGACAAGGCGACGAAGCCGCAGACAGTACAGATAGTACGGCAAGGCGAGGCAACGCCGTACTGGTTTAAAGTTAATCCACTATATTTCCGTCAGGCAGGAAACTACTTCCAGTCCTGCACCCGCTTCAAGTCTTTCTGCGCCAGCGTGTCGGCGTGTTCGTTGCGGCTTTGGTATGCCCTGTTTTGCAAGATGCTGTTGGCGACGTAGTTTAAGTGTATTTTGGCGGCTTCGGCGGCATCGGCGGGGCGGCGTTCCAAGATGGCTTCGTAGATGGCGCGGTGTTGCGCGATCAGCTTGGGGCGCGGGTCTTCGGTTTGGTTGGAATAGATGATGCTGCTGCGCGTCTGGCGGTAGAGCATTTTGAGCAGGCCGCCGGAGAGGTGGCTGAAGAGGATGTTGTGTGCTGCATCGGCGATGGTTTGGTGAAAGCTCACGTCAGCTTCGCTTTGATGTTCCAGATTGCCGCTTTCGCAGGCGGATTCGAATTTTTGCCGCCAAAAATCAATCCGTTTCAAATCGGCATCGGTGCGCCGTTCGGCAGCCAGCGACGCCATGCAGCCTTCGATGTGGCAGCTGAAATCGAAAACGTCGGTTTCCCAGTTGGAATGTTTGCCGAGCAATTCCTGCCAGCTTTGGAGGAAATCCTGCTGCGGTTTGACGGAAACGTAATAGCCGTCGCCCTGACGCGCTTCCAAAACCTGCCGCGCAATCAGGATGTTCAGCGCGACCCTGACCGACGGGCGCGATACGCCGAATTCTTCCGCCAGCGTGCGCTCGGGCGGGATTTTGCCGCCTTCTTCGTAAATGCCCGCCGCGATGCGTTCCTCCAATATCGACAATATTTGGTCGCTGATTTTTTGCGGACGAACCAGTTTTGTCATTGTAATTCCCTCTTTTCCATCATGTTTTTTCTGCGAAGAAGACTCAAATCCGATAATGTGATGCGGCAGGTCGTCTGAAATGGCAACCTGTGTCAAAATTAGCATGACCAAATTGGCATGACCAATGTCGCCGTATTCTAATTAACCGCCCCGTATCCCGTCAATATGGCTTGTCCTACCCGTATGTGTTTTAAAACTACATTGGGCTACATTTTTACAATTCATATAATATTTTGTTTTATTTAAAATTAAATAACAAATTTGCGCCGATGCAGCCGGATCGTCTGAAAAAATAATTGACCGCCATATTAAAGTTTCGTAAAGTGTCCTCCGTTCTCAAAATTGGTTTTACCAATTTAAGAAAATATATTAGAAAAATATTCGGAGATTTTCCCTATGGATACTTGGATTCAAAACTATACCGCAGTGGGCGGCAGCCTATATTTGACGGCTGCCGTTGCCCTCCTGCCCATTATCTTTTTCTTCGTCGCACTGACCATCCTGAAGCTCAAGGGTTATCAGGCGGGGCTTTATACGCTGCTGATTGCGCTTGGCGTTGCCATATTAGGCTTCGGAATGCCTGCGGGCATGGCGGTTTCTTCCGCGCTGTACGGCTTTGCTTACGGTTTGTGGCCGATTGCATGGATTATCGTTACTGCCGTGTTCCTGTATAAAATTACCGTGAAAACAGGGCAGTTCGACATCATCCGCGCTTCCGTGATTTCGATTACCGAAGACCAACGCCTGCAAATGCTGCTGGTCGGCTTCTCCTTCGGCGCATTCCTCGAAGGCGCGGCAGGCTTCGGCGCGCCGGTGGCGATTACCGCCTCGTTGTTGGTGGGCTTGGGCTTTAATCCGCTCTACGCCGCCGGTTTGTGTTTGATTGCCAATACCGCGCCCGTGGCTTTCGGCGCGATGGGTATTCCAATCCTGGTTGCCGGTCAAGTGTCCAACCTCGACCCTTACCATATCGGTCAGGTCGCCGGCCGCCAACTGCCGATCCTGTCGATTATCGTTCCTTTCTGGTTGGTCGCCATGATGGACGGTATGCGCGGCATACGCCAAACTTGGCCTGCCGTATTGGTGGCGGGCGTATCTTTCGCCACTACCCAGTTCATTACCGCCAACTTCATCGGCCCGGAATTGCCCGACGTGACCTCCGCATTGGTCAGCCTGGTCTGCCTGTCTGCCTTCCTGAAAAAATGGCAGCCTAAAGAAATCTTTACCTTCAACGGCATGAAAAAACCGGCCGAGCGCAAAGCGGGCGAATACACTGCCGGACAAATCATCAAAGCCTGGTCGCCTTTCGCCATCCTGACCGTTTTCGTCAGCGTGTGGACGATTAAGGGCGTTAAAGAGGCTTTGGGCGTTGCCACCATCAAATTCGACTGGCCGATGCTGCACAACTTGGTACAAAAAGCCGCGCCCATCGTCAGCGAACCGACACCATACGCCGCCGTGTTCAAAATTGACCTCCTCGGCGCAGTCGGTACGGCAATCCTGTTTGCTTCCATCGTTTCCGCCGCCTTGCTGAAAATGAAACCTTCCGAAGCCGTCAGCACTTTCTTTGAAACGCTCAAAGAACTGCGCCTGTCCATCCTGTCTATCGGCTTGGTACTCGGCTTCGCATTCGTGGCAAACTATTCAGGCCTGTCGTCCACATTGGCACTCGTCCTCGCCGCCACCGGCACTGTATTCCCGTTCTTCTCGCCGTTCCTCGGCTGGCTGGGCGTATTCCTGACCGGTTCGGACACCTCTGCCAACGCACTCTTCGGCTCGCTGCAAGCCAGCACTGCGCATCAAATCAACGTCGTACCCGAACTGACCGTCGCAGCCAACACCACCGGCGGCGTGACCGGCAAAATGATTTCGCCGCAATCCATCGCCATCGCCTGCGCGGCAGTCGGTCTGGAAGGCAAAGAATCCAACCTGTTCCGCTTTACCGTGAAACACAGCTTGATTTTCTGTACCTTCGTCGGCCTGCTGACCCTGCTGCAAGCCTACGTCTTGCCGTGGACGCTGGTTTTCTTCAACAAATAAGCCAACCGGCTTGAAATAAAAAAGGTCGTCTGAAATCCAATTTGGGTTTCAGACGACCTTTTTGTTGTTGCCGGTTTGATTCAAGACTTCAAGACGTGCCATTGGGTTTGCTGTCATTTTTGTTTCGTTTAAACAGTAGGGTAATGCGTGAACCGAAGATAGCTTAAGGTAAAAGAGGGGTTGGGTTTCAAACAAGAACGACGGCGGATAAAAAGGTCGTCTGAAAACGGCAAGGGCTTGCATCGTTTTCAGACGACCTTTTGTCTGTGTGGCGAAACAGTAGAACACTCAGCTTTCGGATGTTTCCTGTTTCAAATCGACCAATCGTGTTCCCGCCAAGAAGTCGTATAAAAACTGCCGGTCTGGGTTCAGCAGGGCAAAGCCCCACGGCAGGATGAGCCAGATAAGGGCGGCACCGAAGGCAGGTATGGGCGGGATGGCGAGCAGGTGGCGCAGGCCGGCGTAGGCGAGCAGGGGGATGAAGACGACGAAGATACACGACCAAATAAAGCGGATGCGCAGTTGCGACAATGGCGGCAGCGTGCCGTTTCTGCCGTGCAGCCCGATTTTCCACGTCTGCATGGCGAGGGTGCGGCCGGTTTTCGTCCAGTTGGTTTTGAAGTAGAGCCACCAGCTGCCTACAAAGATAACGCAGGTAACCAAGCTGGAAAGGAGCTGGGAGACGGGGTTGAGGAAAATCGCGGCGATGCCGGCAAGGAGGGCGGCGATGGCGGTCACGGCGCCGGTCAGCAGCAATTCGTACATCAGGGCGGCAAGGCGGCGTTTGACGGGGGCGGGGGGAAGGGCGGTCATGGCGGTCTGCTCGGTAAAAAGGTCGTCTGAAAAACGGAATACTTGGTTCGGGCGAAACCGCCGCATCCGTTTTCAGACGACCTTTGTGTGGGAGGAATCAGCGGTGGGGGCGTTTTTGTCCGCGCGCCTGCTGGGCTGCCATCTGGTTCATTTCCTGACGGGTCGGGCGTTTTTTGAACATGGCGTGCGCTTCGTCAGCCGAACATTTTTGCGACAGGCAGACCAACGTTATCGCGTCTTTTTGGTGTTGTCCGCCGCTGTGGTACATACGGCGCAGGTTGGCTTCGTTGATGCGGCCTTTTTCGGGGTCGATGTCGAATTTTTTCAGGCGTTCGAGAAACTGGCGCTGCTGGCGGCGCGAAGTCCAGACAAAGCCGCCGGCGGCTGCGGCGACGATGATGACGGCAAGCAGGATGGCGAGCGGCCACGAATCGACGATTAAGACGATGATCAGGCTTAAAACGGCGGTGGTCAGCACGAGCAGGCCGCCGATGCGGAGTTTGGTTTGGTTGTCCATGAAGTTGCAGTTCCTTGTAAGGGTGGAAGGTTGTCTGAAAAGGGTGTGCGGCAGACGGGCAAGCGGCGGCGCATTTCTGAACGCGCCGAATGCTTGTCTAACCGCTGCATTGAGTGGTGGACGGATTTCAGACGACCTCAAATATCATAACTTTATGTTTAACGGTATTTTACAGTATTTTTGCCGTTTGGGCGCGTACAGAAGCGATGCGGCATACAAACTTTCACGCTTTTTGAACAGGCGCGCCCTTGCCGCGAAAAGCGCCTATCCATGCCCGATGAAATTACACCGCCAGCCCCGTCACCAACTGCTTGAATTCCGTCCACGCGTCGCCGTCTTCCGCGCCTTTGATGATGCGGTCGATTTTGGCGCAGGTTTTGAGCGCTTCGATCAGGCGGACGGCGGGAATGCGTTTGACGGCAATCGGCGCGAGGGTTTGTTTGTCGCCCCACAGGCGCAGGCTGTTGCGGACGGATTGTACGCTTTGCCCTTGTTTGAGCGCGGCGGTCAGGCGGATGAGGGTGCGGATGTCTTCGGCAACCGCCCACAACAGCAAGACGGGTTCTTCGCCTTCTTCTTCAAGTCCGTCCAGAAGGCGGGCGACGCGCAGGGCATCGCCTTTCATCCATGCGCCGGAAAGCTGGAACACGTCGAAACGGGCGACGTTGGCGACGGCGGCTTCGGCATCGGCGATGTTGACGGTATGGTTTTGCGGGTGCAGCAGGGCGAGTTTGTCGATTTCTTGGCGGGCGGCGAGCAGGTTGCCTTCGACGCGTTCGGCAAACAGGGCGAGCGCGTCGGGTTCGATGTCGAGTCCGACCTTTTTCAGACGACCCTTTATCCACTGCGGCAGGGCTTGCGCGCTAATGGCTTTGGCTTCGAGTACCGTGCCTTTGGCGGCGAGCGCGGTGAACCATTTTGCCTGCGTTTGGGCTTTTTCGAGCTTGGGCAGCAGAATCAGGGAAACGGTGTCTTCGGGCAGGCGTTCGGCGAAGGTTTGCAGCGCGTCGCCGCCGGTTTTGCCGGGCTTGCCGTTCGGAATGTGGATTTCCAAAAGTTTCAAGTCGGCGAAAAGCCCCGCGCTGCCTGCGCTTTGCAGAAGTTCGTCCCAGTCGGCGCCGTTGTCCGCCGTAAAGACTTCGCGGTTGAGGTAGCCTTGTTTTTTGGCGGCGGCGCGCAGGGTGTCGAGGGCTTCGATGCGCAACAGGTCTTCTTCGCCGTGAATGATGTACAGCGGCGAAAGCGGCATATCCGCGCTGACCTGTTCGATATTCATGACTGCCATCAATACGCTTTCAGGAACGTCAGGCGGCGGACGATTTGGTCGGCGGCGTCGGCGCGCATTTCCGCCCAGATGGTTTCGCTTTCTTCCTGTTTGCCCAACACTTCGCTGTCGTTGTAGTCCATCGTGCGGTTGACGAGGACGGTAATCGGTTCGCCCACAGGCTCGCCGTTGCGCATGGCTTGGGCTTCGACGCGCAGCGTCAGCAGGTATTCGTTGACCAGCGCGGCGCGGGTGATGGTGTAGATGTCCTGACGGGTTTCAACGCCCTTGATGTTCAAGGTCATTTGCGCTTCGGCGGCGGAAACAGGTTTGCCGTCGACGCGGCGCAGGGCGTTTTCCAAAGCCTTTTGCATCACGGAGGCGTTTTGGATGTGCCAAGCGGGATACGGCAGCGTGCGTGCGGTGCCGCCCATGCCTTTGAGGTGGAAGCCGCAGGCGGACAGAAGCAGCACGGCGGCGGTCATCAGGATTTTGTTCATTTCATTCTTTCGGTTGCGCGGGTATCGGGGAATTATAGCGGATAGTCGGGCAGTCGGGAAACGCGGCGGCGCAAGGGGATTTCAGACGACCCCTTGCCGTTTGTCGTTTGTCTGCCCGATGGGTACAATCCCAACGTCAGACAACAGGAGAAACATCATGCACCCCATCCGCGAACCCATCCGCAGCGGCCTGCTGCAAGTATCGGACATCCATCAAATCTACTGGGAAGAATCCGGCAACCCCGACGGCCTGCCCGTCATCTTCCTGCACGGCGGCCCGGGCGCGGGCGCATCGCCTGCCTGCCGCGGCTTTTTCAATCCCGACGTGTTCCGCATCGTCATCATCGACCAGCGCGGCTGCGGCCGTTCGCTGCCTTACGCCTGCACCGATGACAACACGACTTGGGACTTGGTTGCCGACATCGAAAAAGTCCGCGAAATGCTGGGCATTCAAAAATGGCTGGTGTTCGGCGGTTCGTGGGGCAGCACCTTGTCGCTGGCGTATGCCGAAACCCATCCCGAACGCGTTGCCGGACTCGTCTTGCGCGGGATATTCCTGTGCCGCCCGTCCGAAATGGCGTGGCTGGACGAAGCGGGCGGCGTCAGTCAGATTTATCCCGCGCAATGGCAGAAATTCCTCGCCCCTGTCGCCGAAGAAAAACGCGGCAGCCTGATTGCGGCGTATCACGAAATGCTGTTCGGCGAAGACGAAGCAGGTCGTCTGAAAGCCGCCAAAGCCTGGGCGGACTGGGAAAGCTACCTGATCCGCTTCGAGCCGCAAGACGTCGATGAAGACGCCTACCAATCGCTCGCCATCGCCCGTTTGGAAAACCATTATTTCGTCAACGAAGGCTGGCTGAAAGGCGACAAAGCGATTTTGGCGAACACGGATAAAATCCGCCATATCCCGACCATCATCGTACAAGGGCGCTACGACTTATGCACCCCCATGCAAAGCGCGTGGGAATTGTCGCAGGCGCTGCCCGAAGCCGAACTGCGCGTGATTCAGGCGGGACACTCGTCGTTTGATCCGCCATTGGCGGCGGCGTTGGTGGAAGCGGTGGAAGATATGAGGGAACGCGCGGCGTGGTGAGACATAATTTGAAAGGACAAATTGATGAAAAAGCTGTTTTTAATCGCATTGGGCTTGGTAAGTTTTGATGTTTACGCCAATGGCTGTGGCGGAGAATACCAAGCTGCCACGGGAACCTGCCGCATCATAGACGGAAGCGGTCGGCAAATTTTATACAATGTGCCGCCTCCCCAATCAGGCAACAGCCCCCCGCCTCCTAAAAAAATCATCTACTACGACGTGAAAGTCCCTTCTAAATTTGGGGCTTTGGCATACAGTCAAAAAGCCGGGCATATTGCCGGTTCGTTGAATCATAACTCTTTAGCCGAAGCAAAAAGAGAAGCAGTCAAACATTGCCAGCAAGGCAGTCGCAATACGCCTTGCAAAGCCATCACATGGGTAAGAAACGGCTGCCTCGCGGCAGCAAAAGGAAAAGTGAAAAACAACCTGTTTATTTTAGCCGATGCAGCAGGTCCGCAAGGAACGGTCGAACAGGAGGCTTTGCAAAAATGCAGTAACAGAGGGGCAACGGAATGCGAAATCATCATGCCCGAAGGCTGCTCCCTGCCTGAATTGCAATAATCAAATTTTATTTAAAAGGTCGTCTGAGAACTATTTTCAGACGACCTTTTCTAAACCAAGTTAAAGATGAGCTGGGAAAAGGATAAATTGATGAAAAAACTGTTTTTAATCGCATTGGGCTTGGTAAGTTTTAATGTAAATGCCGACCCTACCTATGATGCAACCAGAGGGGCGTTGCAAAACAATTCGGCATTGTGTGGTTATGGTTATAACCCGAACTGTTCTTCAGGCAGTCGCAGCACTCCGCCTCCAAAGAAAATCATCTACCACGACGTGAAAGTTCCTTCTAAATTTGGTGCTTTGGCATACAGTCAAAAAACAGGGAATCTTGCCGGTTCGTTGAATCAGAACTCTTTAGCCGAAGCCCAAAGAGAAGCAGTCAAAAAATGTCGGCAAGGCAGTCGTAATACGCCTTGCAAAGCCATCGCATGGGTGAGAAACGGCTGTATTGCAGCAGCGGAAGGAAAAATTAATAACAAGTTTGTTGTAATTGATGGATCAGGTCCGCAGGGAACCGCCGAGCAAACAGCGTTGCAAAATTGCAGGGCGGGCGGGGCGACCGAATGTAGAATCTTAGCCCCCGAAGGCTGCTCCCTGCCACAATTGCAATAATCAAATCCAGCAAAAAGGTCGTCTGAAAACAAGATTTCAGACGACCTTTTTGCTTCAAGCAATGTAATGCAACCGTTCGGGCGGGGTTTGGCGTTGATGCCCGCTTATTCGTACTCGGGGTAGAGCGGCATGGTGCCGGCTTCTTCGAAGGTCGAGTGTGCTTTGACTTCTTGCAGGCGGCGGCTGATGCGGCGGGTGACGGCTTCGGCTTCGTTTTGGTGGTCTATGGTCAGTCCGGGGACGGTTTTGCCGAAAAGTTCGGCATCGAGCAGGCGTTCGGCGTGGATGCCGGGGCGGTAGTTGTGTCTGACGGCGGGATCGCGTTCTTCAAAGAGGTAGCCGACGACGCTGTCGCGGGTCAGTGCGATGCCGAGTGCGGCATCTTCGCCGCCGAAGATTCGGAAGAGTTCGTCTTGCGGAAAGCCGCCGCAGGCGAGAAAGATGCTGCGGCGGAATACGGTGTTGCCGCCGACGGTCATTTGCAGCCGTTCCCATGCGGTGGGGAATTGCGGGTGGTTGAGGTAGTGTTCAGGAAAGCCGACGGGACGCAATTTGAGGCGGACCAGGCTGAGGTAGGAGTAGGCTTCCAAGCCGAGGTAGGCGGCATTGAGGACGTTGTTTTCATAGACGTCGTCGGCGTCGAGGAAGGCGATGAAGTCGGCTTGGCTTTGCATGGCGCCCCAGTTGCGGGCTTTGGCGGCGCCGCCGTTTTCGAGCATGTATTCGCAGCGGACTTTGGGATGGATGGCGGCGAGGTCGCTCATGATAAGGCGTGTGTCGTCGATGGAGGCGTCGTCAATCAGCCAGACGTTTTCGACGGCGGGTTGGGAAACGGCGCTCTCGACAGCCGCTTGAAGGGTGGCGGCGGAGTTGTAGCAGGGGATGATGACGTCTAGTGTGGGTCTCATAATGTGATGCTTTAAGGGGTTGTTGTGTCAAAAGGTGGGGAAAGGTCGTCTGAAAACGGTATATTGGGTTTTCAGACGACCTTTTGGTATTGCCTGATGCGGATTACAACACTTTTACGATGCTTTCGCACAGGTAGTCGATGTTGTCATCGGTAATGCCGGCGACGTTGATGCGGCCGGAGCGCACGGCGTAGATGGCGAACTCGTTTTTCAGGCGGTCGACTTGTTCGGGCGTGAGGCCGCTGAAGGAGAACATGCCGTTTTGTTCGATGATGAAATCGAAGTCTTGATTTGCGCCTTTGGCTTTGAGCAGCTCGACGAATTTTTGGCGCATGGCTTTGATGCGGCCGCGCATTTCGTCGAGTTCGGCAATCCATTGTGCTTTCAAATCCGCGTCTTTCAACACGAGGGCGATGGTGTTCGCGCCGTGGGAGGCAGGGTTGGAGTAGAGGGTGCGGATGATGGTTTTGACTTGGCTGTGGGCGCGGGCGGCGGTGGCTTCGTCTTCTGCGACTAAGGTAAACGCGCCGACGCGTTCGTTATACATGC
Organism: uncultured Neisseria sp.; assembly: GCA_963552075.1. GTDB lineage: Bacteria > Pseudomonadota > Gammaproteobacteria > Burkholderiales > Neisseriaceae > Neisseria. Next base: position 20,243 of record CAUVJL010000016.1, on the reverse strand, counting down.
CGAAGTTTTTGGAATAGGAGCTGGCGATGAGCAATTCTTTGTTGTATTTCAAGAAGGTGCGCAAGCCGTATGCGTCTTCTTCGAGACCGTTGCCGAAGCCTTGGTAGGCGAAGTCAAACAGGGGCAGCCAGCCTTTTTCGGCGGAGAGTTTGGCGAGGGTTTCCCATTGTTCGGGCGTGGGGTCGATACCGGTGGGGTTGTGGCAGCAGCCGTGCAACAGGACGATGTCGCCTTTTTGCGCTTGGCCGAGGTCTTCAATCATGCCGTCCCAATCTAGACCGTGTTTGGCGGCGTCGTAGTAGCGGTAGGGCTTGTCTTGGATGCCGACGGCTTTGAAGATGGCGTTGTGGTTGGGCCATGTGGGGTTGGAAATCCAGACGGTTTGTGCGTTCAACTGGCGTTTGGCGAACTCGGCGGCAATACGCAATGCGCCTGTGCCGCCGAGGCTTTGGGCGGTTTTGGCGCGGTGGCTGGCGACGATTTCGTGGTCTGCGCCAAAGAGGAGGATTTGGGTTTGCTCGTTGTAGTCGGCAACGCCGTCGATGGTGAGGTAGTTTTTGGTGGTTTCGCTCTCGAGCAGGCGTTTTTCGGCTTCTTTGACGGCTTTGACGATGGGTGTCGCGCCGGATGCGTCTTTATAAACGCCGATGCCGAGGTTGACTTTTTCGGGACGGGTTTCGGCTTTGAATGCTTCGCCCAAGCCTAAGATGGGGTCGGCGGGGGCGGCTTCGATGTGCTTGAAGAACATGATTTCTCGCTTTGCAAAAATGAAGGGACGGGATATTTCCTTTGGGATTTTACGCTGTTTCAGGTCGTCTGAAAATGAATGCGGCAGGTTTTGCGCAAATGGTTTACATCATGCCTTTGATACCGGCGAGGATGATGCCGTAGCGCAGGATTTTTCCGGTCAGGAGCATGAGTGCGGAGGTGTAGGGGTTGAGCCTGAGCCAGCCTGCGGCAATGGGCAGCGCGTCGCCGATGACGGGCAGCCAGGCAAACAAAAGGGGCAGGGTCCCCCAGCGTCGGAGCAGACGCAGGGTCTTTTCAGACGACCTTTTCTTGGACGGAATCAGCCGCCCCATCCAATAGGAAACCATGCTGCCCAAGCCGTTTGCCAGTCCGGCGCACAACCACGCGCCGTATGCCTGTTCTGGATAGGTGTAGATAAACGCGGCGAAGGCGGCTTCGGACGTGCCGGGCAGGATGGTGGCGGAGGTAAAGGCGGAGGCGGCAAGTCCGAGATAGGCGTAAATGAGGGGCATGGCGGATAAGTTTGCGTCAGGTCAAAGGTCGTCTGAAATAAGATTTTAAGTCGTTTGCGGGTAGGTTAATTGTAAAATTCAGACGGATTCTGTCTACAAAAATGCGTTATCGGACAGAATCTTGCTGAAACTCTATGTAGTCGGCGTGTTTCCAGTGTTTGCAAGAATGGCAAAAGCCAGTATGATTCGGCCCGTTATTAACGGATATTAACTGTTTGTACGGTCAATTCCAATAAATCGAAAGGCAAATCATGTCTACGCCATCACAACAAAACCATAATCCCGCGCTGGTCGTCCTGACCGCGCTCTTCTTCATGATGGGTTTCATTACCTGCATGAACGACATCTTGATTCCGCATCTGCAAAAAATTTTCACGCTAACTAATTTTCAGGCGATGCTGGTTCAGTTCTGCTTCTTTACCGCCTATGCCATCATGTCGATTCCGATGGGGCATCTCGTCGGTAAAATCGGCTATAAAAACGGCGTCATCGGCGGCTTCTTGCTGACCGCCGTCGGATGCTTGTTGTTTTATCCTGCTGCAGACAGCCAATCTTACCCGACTTTCTTGGGCGCGCTCTTCATTCTTGCTTCGGGCGTAACCCTGTTGCAGGTTTCGGGTAATCCGTATGTGACCCTGCTGGCGAAACCGGGCAAAGAATCTGCAACGCTGACTTTGGTGCAGGCATTCAATTCATTGGGTACGACTATTGCTCCGAAAATCGGTGCACTTCTCATTTTTACAGATGCGGCTCAGAAAGCCAGCAAAGCCGAGCAAATTGCTTCCGTCCAAATCCCTTATTTGGGTTTGGCGGGATTGTTGATCCTCCTCGCCGTCTTTGTGAAAATGATCCGTCTGCCCGATGCACGCAAAATTGCCGTTGAGGAAAGCGAACACAACCACGACGGCAAACACAACGTGTGGCAATACAAACACCTTGTTTTCGGTATGGTCGGCATTTTCTGCTACGTTGGCGCGGAAGTATCCATCGGCTCTTTCATGGTCAATATTTTGGGCTTCCTGAAAGGATTGAGCCATGCCGAAGGTGCGGATATGTTGATGTATTACTGGGGTGGTGCCATGGTCGGACGCTTCCTCGGTTCGGCGGTGATGGCTCGAGTCGCGCCAAACCGCTACCTTGCCTTTAATGCCTCAGTTGCCACTGCCTTGCTCGTCATTGCCATCATGGTTGGTAAAGGCAATGCCGACATCGCCATGTGGGCGCTGCTTGCCATCGGCTTCTTCAACTCCATCATGTTCCCGACCATCTTCTCGCTGGCGACCAAAAACCTCGGCAAATTTACCAATTCTGCTTCAGGTATTCTTTGTACCGCCATCGTTGGCGGCGCGCTGATTCCCGTCTTGCAAGGTAAGATCGCTGATGATTTCGGTATGATGATTTCTTATGTTGCGCCTGCCGTGTGCTACCTCTACATCGTCTTCTTTGCCCTCAAAGGTTATAAAGCCGACGAGTAACATGGTTTGAACATAAGGTCGTCTGAAAACTTGGAAATCAGGTTTTCAGACGACCTTTTTGCTTTGCGGCGGACTTTTAAACCTGACCCGCCCAAACCGAGGTCGTCTGAAAATACGGCAACAGATTTTAACCGGAGCTTAAACCCGTTTTCAAAAGACAAAAGGCGTCCGCAATACGGTCTGACTGACTTATGGCATAATGCTGGCGGCAAAAATACAGGAGGTCTTCATGTCGAAAATCATCTTATTACACGGACTGCACATGCATTCTTGGGTGATGAAACCTTTAGCGGATATGCTGGAAAAACAAGGCTTTGACGTTGCCCTGTTCGGTTATTACAGCGTCTGGCACACCATGCCGCAGCACACGCAGGCGTTGGCGGAATTTGTTGAAAAACACGATACGGGCGAGCCTCTGCATTTTGCCGGACACAGTCTGGGCGGGCTGGTATTGCGCCACTTTGCCGCCGCCCATCCCGAAAAAATCACCGGACGCATCGTTACCTTCGGCACGCCCCACCAAGGCAGCCGGGCTGCGCAAAGGGTGTTCCGGCTCGGATTGAAAACCCCCGTACTCGGCGGCGCTTATCGCGATGCGCTCGACGGCGGCACGCCCGATTTGCCCGAACATATCGAACTGGGCAGCATTGCCGGCAACAAGCCGCTCGGGCTGGGGCGCGTATTGGGTTTGCACGGCGAACACGACGGTACGGTTTTGGTCAGCGAAACCCGCTGCCCGAATATGCGCGACCACGTTATCTTACCCGTCAGCCACAGCGGTATGCTGTTTAAACACATTACTGCCGAGCAGACCGCAACATTTTTGCGCAAGGGGCAGTTTAATCATGATAAAAAGAAATAATACGTCTTTATTTTGAAAATAAGGATATTTTGTTTCAAAAAATCAAATTTAAAACCATATCGCATCAACTAAAATCCGTTATTACATTCATAAAAAATCACGGGGTCGTCTGAAAAGCGGTTTTTCAGACGACCCCGTGTGCTAAACTTCGTTAAATACACACAAAACAGGCAAAGCAATATGTTTGCATTCAAATCACTGCTCGATATGCCGCGCAAAGAGGCGCTTGCCGTCGTTGCGGCGTTAATCGGAGCGATGGGTTATACCATCATTTCGCTGGGCTGGCTGCCCCATATGTCCATCATCGCCGCCATTACCGTCCTCATCCTCTACGGCCTCGCGCGCGGGTTGAAATATAACGACATGCAAAAAGGCATGGTCGGCGCGGTGGGGCAGGGCATGGGCGCGATTTACCTGTTTTTCTTCATCGGGCTGATGGTCAGCGCGCTGATGATGAGCGGCGCGATTCCGACGCTGATGTATTACGGTTTCGGGCTGATTTCCCCCACTTATTTCTATTTCTCCGCCTTTGCACTCTGTTCCGTCATCGGCGTGTCCATCGGCAGCAGTTTGACCACTTGCGCCACCGTCGGCGTTGCCTTTATGGGCATGGCGGCGGCGTTTCATGCCGATTTGGCGATGACGGCGGGTGCGATTGTTTCCGGCGCGTTCTTCGGCGACAAAATGTCCCCGCTCTCCGATACCACGGGCATTTCCGCCTCCATCGTCGGCATTGATTTGTTCGAACACATCAAAAACATGATGTACACCACCATTCCCGCGTGGCTCATCAGCGCGGCATTGATGCTATGGCTCTTGCCCAATGTTGCCGCCCACGATTTGAACAGCGTCGAATCCTTCCGCAGCCAGCTCGAAGCGACGGGCTTGGTGCACGGCTATTCGCTGATTCCGTTTGCGCTGTTGGTCGTGTTGGCGTTGTTGCGTATCAACGCCGTCGTCGCTATGCTTTTCACCATCCTCGCCGCGCTTGCGGTAACTTATTTCCACAGCACGCCCGACTTGAACCAGCTCGGCACATGGTTTTACGGCGGCTACAAACTTGAAGGCGAAGCGTTTCAAGACATCGCCAAACTCATTTCGCGCGGCGGTTTGGAAAGCATGTTCTTCACGCAAACCATCGTGATTCTCGGCATGAGTTTGGGCGGATTATTGTTTACGCTCGGCGTGATTCCGTCGCTGCTGGACGCCATCCGCGCGTTCCTGACTACCGCCGGACGCGCTACATTCAGCGTTGCCGCCACTTCGGTCGGCGTCAATTTCCTCATCGGCGAACAATATTTGAGTATTTTGCTTTCCGGCGAAACCTTCAAACCCGTGTACGACAAGCTCGGACTGCATTCGCGCAACCTCTCTCGCACGCTGGAAGACGCGGGTACGGTCATCAATCCGCTCGTTCCGTGGAGCGTCTGCGGCGTGTTCATCAGCCACGCCCTCGGCGTACCCGTTTGGGAATACCTGCCTTACGCCTTCTTCTGCTATTTGAGCCTGATTTTGACGCTGCTGTTCGGTTGGACAGGTCTGACGTTGAGCAAGAAAGAAACCGCGTAAAGCGGCGGGATAGAAAGGTCGTCTGAAAACCTTCGGCATCGGTTTTCAGACGACCTTTTGCGTTATAATCGGGCAAACGATAAAGACACACACAAATCCTACCCGTACCCCCATGAACAAACAGATCCGCCAAGAAATTTTCGAGCGTTTCCGCGCTGCCAATCCCCATCCGACCACCGAGCTTCATTTCAATTCACCCTTCGAGCTTTTGATTGCCGTTTTGCTGTCGGCGCAGGCGACCGACGTGGGCGTGAATAAGGCGACGGCAAAGCTGTTTCCGGTTGCCAATACGCCGCAGGCGATGTTGGATTTGGGTTTGGACGGCGTGATGGAATACACGAAAACCATCGGGCTTTATAAAACCAAGTCCAAACACATCATGCAGACTTGCCGCATCCTGCTGGAAAAATACAACGGCGAAGTGCCGGAAGACCGCGAGGCTTTGGAATCGTTGCCGGGCGTGGGTCGCAAGACGGCAAACGTGGTGTTGAACACGGCGTTCGGCCATCCCGTCATGGCGGTCGATACGCACATCTTCAGGGTGTCCAACCGTACCAAAATCGCGCCGGGCAAGGATGTGCGCGAGGTGGAAGACAAGCTGATGCGCTTTGTGCCGAAAGAGTTTTTGATGGATGCGCATCATTGGCTGATTCTGCACGGACGCTACACCTGCAAGGCGCAGAAGCCGCAATGCGGGAAGTGCATCATTAATGATTTGTGTGAGTATGGCGCGAAGTTGATGTAAACATTGATAAATTGTAAACAATCAACAAAACAACCTTTCTATCAGGTTAAAATTTCTGACGGCATTTTTTTATTTAAAATGAAATGCTTGAAAAAATATGGGCAAAAGGTAAAATTCGACCTTATCGGGTTGGAAAATGAGAAAAGTTTCAGACGACCCCGGTTTTTAAGATGCAAGAACACAATCCGTTATTCGGAAAAAGGAAACGCGGTGCGCGAAAAAATGAACAAATACAGATACTTTGCTTTGGTAACGGCTTCTGCGCTGGCCTTGGGCGGCTGTGACAAAATCAGCGGCTTCTTCGGCGGCGACAGTAAAAGCGAAGAATTCGTACAAAGAATTGAACCTTCCAAAGATGACGGCAGCGTCGGTATGCTGCTGCCCGATTTCGCACAATTGGTGCAAAACGAAGGTCAGGCGGTGGTCAATATCCAAGCTTCCCCTGCAGGGCGTGCCGCAGGCAGCGGGCAGTCTGAAGAGCAGGGCATGGATTTGAGCCAGTTCCCTGACAACGACCCGTTTTACGAGTTTTTCAAACGCCTTGTCCCGAATATGCCCGATATGCCGGAAGACCAGTCTGCCGACGAGGATTTGAACTTCGGCTCCGGCTTCATCATCAGTAAAGACGGCTATATCCTGACCAATACCCACGTCGTCGCCGGCATGGGCAATATCAAAGTCCTGCTCAACGACAAACGCGAATACACCGCCAAGCTGATCGGATCGGATACGCAATCCGATGTCGCGTTGCTGAAGATTGACGCTTCGGAAGAGTTGCCCGTCGTCAAAATCGGCAATCCGAAAGATTTGAAACCGGGCGAGTGGGTTGCCGCCATCGGTGCGCCGTTCGGCTTTGACAACAGCGTTACTTCGGGCATCGTGTCCGCCAAAGGACGCAGCCTGCCGAACGAAAGCTACACGCCTTTCATCCAAACCGACGTTGCCATCAATCCGGGTAACTCCGGCGGTCCGCTGTTTAACCTGAAAGGTCAGGTAGTCGGCATCAACTCCCAAATTTACAGCCGAAGCGGCGGATTTATGGGCATTTCCTTCGCGATTCCGATTGATGTGGCGATGAATGTTGCCGAGCAGTTGAAAACCAGCGGTAAGGTTCAGCGCGGTCAGTTGGGCGTGATTATTCAGGAAGTGTCTTACGATCTGGCGAAATCATTCGGCTTGGACAAAGCCAGCGGCGCGTTGATTGCCAAAGTGATGCCGAACAGCCCTGCCATGCAGGCAGGATTGCAAGTGGGCGATATCGTCCGCAGCGTCAACGGCGAAGAAGTGCGCGTGTCCAGCGATTTGCCGGTCATGGTCGGCTCGATGCTGCCGGGTAAGGAAGTCACGCTGGAGGTATGGCGCAAAGGCGAGAAAATCAATGTGAAAGTCAAACTCGGCAGCATGGCGGAGCAGAACGAAACGTCTTCACGCGCTACCGAGCAGCCGCAGCAGGCAAATCCGGCAGACGGCTTTACCGTCGATAATACGGGACTGACCCTGCGCGTCGATGAAGGTGCAGGCAAAAGCCGCCTGATTGTTTCCCGCGTCAGCGGCGCGGCGGAACGTGCTGGACTCAAACGCGGCGACGAAATCCTCGCTGTCAGCCAAATCAGCGTCAACGACGAATCGAGCTTCCGCAGCGCGTTGGCAGGTGCGGGCAAAAATGTGCCGCTGCTGGTTCAGCGCGACGGCAATACGCTTTTCCTCGCCCTGACCCTGCAATAAGGTGCAACGCAAGCGCCATTCAATGATAGAATACCCGCCATCCTAAGGTGGCGGGTATTTTGTAATTTTAGCAACTGATTGATTTGTTTGTTTTTTGATGGTTTTGCTCTTTTGGCTTTGTCAACAATCGCATTCAAAGGTCGTCTGAAAACGTTCCGCTCCGATTGACTTCCTATTAATAAAAATATTATGCACCTGATTGATTATTCACATTCGTTTTTATCCGTCGTGCCGCCGTTTTTGGCATTGGCGCTTGCCGTCATCACCCGCCGCGTGCTGCTGTCTTTGGGCATCGGTATCTTGGTCGGCGTTGCCTTTTTGGTCGGCGGCAGCCCGATTGACGGACTGACACACCTGAAAGACATGGTGGTCGGACTGGCTTGGGCAGACGGCGATTGGTCGCTGGGAAAACCTAAAATCCTGATTTTCTTATTGTTGCTCGGTATTTTCACTTCTCTTTTAACCTTTTCGGGCAGCAATCAGGCGTTTGCCGATTGGGCGAAGCAACACATCAAAGGGCGGCGCGGCGCAAAAATGCTGACTGCCTGCCTCGTATTCGTTACCTTTATCGACGACTATTTCCATAGTCTCGCCGTCGGTGCGATTGCCCGCCCCGTTACCGACAAATTCAAAGTTTCCCGCGCCAAACTCGCGTATATCCTTGATTCCACCGCTGCGCCGATGTGCGTACTGATGCCGGTTTCAAGCTGGGGCGCATCGATTATCGCCACGCTGGCAGGTCTGCTCGTTACCTACCACATCACCGGATACACGCCGATGGGTGTGTTTGTTGCCATGAGCCTGATGAATTATTACGCCCTGTTCGCCCTGATCATGGTGTTTGTCGTCGCTTGGTTTTCTTTCGACATCGGCTCGATGGCGCGCCTTGAAAAAGCGGCATTGCAGGAAACCCATGACGAATCCGTCGGCTCGGACGGCCCTAAAGGCAGGGTTTTCGCGCTGATTATCCCTGTTTTGGTGTTGATCGCATCCACCGTTTCCGCCATGATTTACACAGGCGCGCAGGCAAGCGAAACTTTCACTATTTTGGGCGCGTTTGAAAATACCGATGTAAATACTTCGTTAGTGTTCGGCGGTACTTGCGGCGTACTCGCCGTCGTCCTCTGCACGCTCGGCACCATCAAGGCCGCCGACTATCCCAAAGCCGTCCGTCAGGGCATATCCTCGATGTTCGGCGCGATTACCATCCTGATTCTTGCCTGGCTCATCAGCACCGTAGTCAGCGAAATGCACACCGGCGACTACCTCTCTACGCTGGTTGCAGACAACATCCATCCCGGCTTCCTGCCCGTCATCCTCTTCCTGCTTGCCAGCGTGATGGCGTTCGCCACAGGCACAAGCTGGGGCACGTTCGGCATTATGCTGCCGATTGCCGCAGCGATGGCGGTTAAAGTCGATGCCTCGTTGGTTATCCCGTGTATGTCCGCCGTGATGGCAGGCGCGGTGTGCGGCGACCACTGTTCGCCCATTTCCGACACCACCATCCTGTCTTCCACCGGCGCGCATTGCAACCACATCGACCACGTTACATCGCAACTGCCTTACGCCCTGACCGTCGCAGGCGCGGCAGCGGCAGGCTACCTCGTGTTGGGTATGACGCAATCGGCTTGGCTGGGCTTTTTCGCCACCGGCGTCGTTATGACCGCCCTCATCTTCATACTGAAAGACAAAAAAGGCAAAGCTGCCTAATGTGTTTTCCCGTTTTCAGACGACCTTTGATACTTTAAGGTCGTCTGAAAACATTTTAAGGAATCCAAAAATGAACGCTCCCCATTCCATCCCGCGCGGCCCCGTTATGGCAGACGTCGCCGCCTACTGTCTGACCGAAGAAGAAAAACAACGCCTGCTCGACCCGTCTATCGGCGGCGTCATCCTGTTCCGCCGCAACTTCGAAAACGTCGGGCAGCTCAAAGCCCTGGTTCAAGAAATCAAAGCACTGCGCACGCCCGAACTCATCATCGCCGTCGATCACGAAGGCGGCAGGGTACAACGCTTTATCGAAGGCTTCACACGCCTGCCCGCCATGAACACTTTAGGGCAGATTTGGGACGCCGAAGGCGAAGCCGCCGCCAAAGAAAAAGCTGAGCGGGTCGGCTGGGTATTGGCGACGGAACTGACCGCCTGCGGCATAGACCTCTCCTTCACGCCCGTCCTCGACCTCGATTGGGGAACATGCCCCGTCATCGGCAACCGCAGTTTCCACCGCAACGCCGACACCGTAACCCAGCTCGCCCTTGCCCTGCAAAAAGGTCTGAACCGGGGCGGCATGAAATCCTGCGGCAAACATTTCCCCGGACACGGATTCGTCGAAGGCGACAGCCATTTGGTGCAACCCGAAGACACGCGCAGCCTTGCCGAACTCGAAGCCGCCGACATGATTCCGTTCCGTGCCTTAAGCGATGCAGGCATGGCGGCAGTCATGCCCGCCCACGTCGTTTATCCGCAAATTGACGGCAAGCCCGCCGGTTTCTCCGAAAAATGGCTCAAACAAATCCTGCGCCAAGACATTGGATTTAAAGGCGTTATCTTTTCAGACGACCTCACGATGGAAGGCGCAGGCGCAGCGGGCGGCATCAAAGAACGCGCAAACGCTTCCTTTACAGCAGGCTGCGACATTGTCCTCGTCTGTAACCGTCCCGACCTCGTCGACGAACTGCGCGACGGCTTCCAAATCCCCGCCAATCCTGATTTGGCAAACCGCTGGCAATACATGGCGAACACACTGGGCAAAGAAGCCGCCCAAGCCGTGATGCAAACAGCCGATTTCCAAGCCGCCCAAGCCATGACCGCGCAACTTGCCACACCTAAAGACACCGTCGGCGGCGTGAAAGTCGGCGAAGCGTTTTAAAGGCGTTTGATTTAGAAAGCATGAAAGAAGGTCGTCTGAAAAGCTGAATTGGGCTTTTTCAGACGACCTTTTGTCCGTTTATAGTGGATTAACTTTAAACCAGTACGGTGTTGCCTCGCCTTGTCCTGATTTAAATTTAATCCACTATAAAAAACGAGGCAGGTTTGAAATCACATTAAGGTGCGCTTTATTGTGTGTCTGCCTTTGAAGCTGCTATAAACAGTTCCGAGCATTAAAAAAGGTCGTCTGAAAACCTTGAATTAAGGTTTTCAGACGACCTTTCCACATCCTAAAGTCAGGACAATGAGACTTACACAATGCCTTGCGCCAGCATCGCATCGGCGACTTTGACGAAACCGGCGATGTTCGCGCCGTTGACGTAGTTGGTTTTGCCGTTTTCAGTGCCGTATTTCAGGCAGGATTCGTGGATGCTTTGCATGATGTCGAACAAGCGTTGGTCGACTTCTTCGCGGCTCCAAGCCAGACGGACGGCGTTTTGGCTCATTTCCAAGCCTGAAGTTGCCACGCCGCCGGCGTTGGAGGCTTTGCCCGGCGCATACAGGATGCCCGCTTTGACGAACTGCTCGACCGCGCCCAAAGTAGAAGGCATGTTCGCACCTTCGGCAACGACGTAGCAGCCGTTTGCCAGCAAGGTTTTGGCGGCTTCTTCGTCCAATTCGTTTTGGGTTGCGCAGGGCAGGGCGACTTCGGCGGCAACGCCCCACGGTTTTTGGTTTTCAAAGTATTTCAAACCTTGTTCTTTGGCATAGGTAGAAACACGTTCGCGGCGGACTTCTTTCAGCTCGATAAGCGCGGCGAGTTGGTCTTCGGTCATGCCGCTGTCGGGGAAGAGGACGAAGCCGTTGGAGTCGGAAACGGTCAGCACTTTCGCGCCCAGCTGGATGGCTTTTTCGGCGGCGTATTGCGCGACGTTGCCGGAGCCGGAAATCAACACGCGTTTGCCTTCAATCGAGTCGCCGCGTGTTTGCAGCATGGATTGGGCGAAGTACACGGTACCGTAGCCGGTCGCTTCGGGACGGATAAGGCTGCCGCCCCATTCGAGGCCTTTGCCGGTCAGGACGGAGGCAAATTCGTTGCGGATTTTTTTGTATTGTCCGAAGAGGAAGCCGATTTCGCGGCCGCCTACGCCGATGTCGCCCGCAGGTACGTCGGTGTTCGGGCCGATGTGGCGGTAGAGTTCGTTCATAAAGGCTTGGCAGAAACGCATCACTTCGGCGTCGGATTTGCCTTTGGGGTCGAAGTCAGAGCCACCTTTGCCGCCGCCCATAGGCAGGGTGGTCAGGGCGTTTTTGAACACTTGTTCAAAGGCGAGAAATTTCAATACGCCCAAATCGACGGTCGGGTGGAAACGCAAGCCGCCTTTGTAAGGGCCGATGGCGGAACTCATTTGAATGCGGTAGCCGCGGTTGACTTGGACTTGTCCTTTGTCGTCCACCCAAGTGACGCGGAACATAATGACGCGCTCAGGTTCGACGATGCGTTCAAGCAGGTTTTGTTGGGTGTATTTCGGGTTTTTTGCCAAAAACGGGCCCAAGCTCATGAATACTTCTTCAACCGCTTGGTGAAACGGCTCTTGATTGGGGTTACGTTGTTTGAGGTTGGCAAACAAGGCGTTCAAATCGGTCATTTTATGCTCCCTGTGGATTAGATTAGAAAGGATGATGAATTTGTGGAAAGCAATATAAACCTAATTTTTTTGCCTGCCAAGCGGTTTTGATGAAAATTGTTGACATTATTTTTTTGAGAATTTTATTATTTGGTATATATATCCAATAAAATACAAAAATATTTTTGAAAATTTCATCATTTTAAAATAAATTGGTTATATATTCTAAGTAATTTAACTAGAAATTTGAAATGAAAGAGTGTAAAAAATTCAATCCGACACAAATTTTCATGTGAAAACGGTCAATATTGTCAACAATTTTACGAAAATTACCCTTGGAAAACAGGGTAAGAAAGAAAATAACACCTTAAAAAAACGAATTTTGTTTCAGATAGAAAAACGTGTTTCAGGACAATCCATAACGGATAATGCCAAGGTCGTCTGAACCCCGTTTCCAGTTTTCAGACGACCTTGATTATGCTGTTAATCGACAAATTGCTATACAATACGCCCCAAATCATCTCCAACAACACACACTCTTAAAGGACACCAATGAAAGCCTACCTCGATTTAATGCGCCATGTTCTCGAAAACGGTACCGATAAATCCGACCGTACCGGTACAGGCACTCGTTCGGTGTTCGGCTATCAAATGCGCTTCGATTTGAGTCAAGGCTTTCCGCTGCTGACCACCAAAAAGCTGCACTTGCGCTCGATTATCCATGAGCTGCTTTGGTTTCTCAAAGGCGATACCAACATCAAATATTTGAAAGATAATAATGTTTCCATTTGGGACGAATGGGCGGACGAAAACGGCGACTTGGGGCCTGTGTACGGCTACCAATGGCGCAGTTGGCCTGCACCCGACGGCCGCCATATCGACCAAATTGCCAACGTCGTGGAGCAAATCAAGAAAAACCCCGATTCCCGCCGCCTGATTGTGTCGGCATGGAATCCCGCGCTGGTGGATGAAATGGCATTGCCGCCCTGCCATGCGCTGTTTCAGTTTTACGTTGCCAACGGCAAATTGTCCTGCCAGCTTTACCAACGCAGCGCGGACATTTTCCTCGGTGTACCGTTCAACATTGCCAGTTACACGCTGTTGACCATGATGGTCGCCCAAGTCTGCGGGTTGGAGGCGGGCGAATTTATCCATACTTTGGGCGATGCGCATCTGTACAGCAACCATTTCGAACAGGCAAAACTGCAATTGAGTCGCGCCCCCCGCACGCTGCCGGTGATGAAAATCAATCCGGAAGTCAAAGACTTGTTTGCATTCAAGTTTGAAGATTTCGAGTTGGAAGGCTACGACCCGCATCCGCACATCAAGGCCGCCGTGGCGGTGTAGGGCAGGGAATAGCTAAAAGGTCGTCTGAAACTTTTTTCAGACGACCTTTTTGTTGGTTTGCTTCACACTTCGATTTTATTGGGCGTGAAGGTTTCCCATTTGTTGCAGGCAGGGCAGTGCCAGAAGAAGACTTGGGATTTGAAGTGGCAGTTGCGGCAGCGGTACATGACGCTGCGTTGGAGTTGGCGGCCGATGACGGAACGCATCATGTCGGCGTCGGCTTTCCATGCGGGATTCATGTCGCTGATTTTCAAACCGAGCAGGCGGTATACGCCGTTGAGGTCGGGTTTTTGACGCACGAGGTCGATGGCAAGTTGGGCGGCTTCGCTTTCGCCTTTGAGCAGCAGGGCTTTTTCGTAAATGACGTTGATGAGGTCTAAATCGGGGAAAGTCTGCATGTAGCCGATGAGCCGGTTCAACCCTTCTTCCTGTTTGCCTTGGGCGGCGTAGGCTTCGTAGAGTTTTTCGCCGACCATGCTCAGGTAGGCATGGTTTTGCTGCTCGATGGCGCCGTATGCCTCGACAGCGGCGGGGAAATTGCCCTGTTTGGTTTCGATGTCGCCCAAAATCATGTTGGCGCGGGCGCATTTTTTGTTGGCGTCCAAGGCTTTTTGGACGTTGTAACGGGCGGCGTCAAGATTGGATTTGAACAGCGCGGTTTGGGCAAGTTCACAATAAAACTGTGCAATTTCAAATTGGTAGGTCTGCTCGTCGTGGCTGAGGAGTTGCGCGGTTTCGATGGCTTTTTCCCAGTCGCGGTCTTGCTGGTAGATGCTGAGCAGGTGCTGACGGGCTTCGCGCGCCATGTTGCCTTCCTGCAAGCCGATGAAGATTTGTTCGGCACGGTCAACCAAGCCTGCGCTTTGGTAGTTTTGCGCGAGTTCGAACAATACCCGCGCGCGTTTTTCGTTGACGGTATCGGGCGAGTCGAGCAGGGCTTGGTGCATATTGATGGCTTTGTCGTTTTCGCCGCGCTGACGGTAGAGTTTGCCCAAAGTCAGGTTGAGGTCGTAAGACTGCGGCTGCTGGTCGATGACTTCCGCCAGTTCGCGGGCGGCACGGCCGCTGTTGCGGTCAACCAATGCGTCCAGACTTTTGTAAAAGCCGGCAGGCACGCTTTTCGCCTGTTTCAACACGGTTTTCATGTCGATACGGGCGGCAAACCAGCCCATGGCGAAGAAGACGGGCAAAAGGGTAATGGGCAGGAGGATGACCCACAATTCGTTGTCCATGTGATTCCTTCTTTAAGGCTTGGGCGTTTGTACGGGTTGTTTGGCAGGGGCAGTCGTTTGCGGCGCAGGTTGCTGCGGTACGGGGGCGGCAAGGTCTTTTTCGCTCAAATGCGCGTGTTTTTTGACTTCGGCACGCAGGCGGTTGTTTTCGCTGCGCAGCGCCAAAAGTCTGCCGAACAGGGCAAACATGCCGAACACGATGCCGATGACAAACGCGCCGAAGAGGACGACAATCAGCGGTAAATCGGCTTTCTGACCGGGCAGGTAGTGGAAGGCGACGCTGTCGGTATTGATGACGGCGAGCAGTAAAAACAATAATAAAATGATGACTTTGATAATGGTGTAAATCAGTTTCATGGATGTCTCCGGCGGTATGCCTGTCGGAAAGTTTTGAAAAGGTCGTCTGAAAATTCGGTAGGGCGGTCGATAGGGATTCCGTTTCCGAATCCGTTTGCCGCAGATGCGGCTTAGTTTAAACGATTTGGATTGTTTCGGATAGGATGTGCGGCAGTTTTCAGACGACCTTAGGCTTCATTATATAGTGGATTAACTATAAACCAGTACGGCGTTGCCTCGCCTTAGCTCAAAGAGAACGATTCTCTAAGGTGCTGAAGCACCAAGTGAATCGGTTCCGTACTATCCGTACTGTCTGCGGCTTCGTCGCCTTGTCCTGATTTAAATTTGATCCACTATAAAAAACAGTCGGGTTTGATTTTCAGCCGCTCAAAGTCAGAAATACCTTTCAGTCAACCTGAATCAGTTGCGGCGGCTATTTGTTTTCGCCGTATTTATCATGCAGATTTCGGATTTCTTCTTTCAACCATTCATCCCAATCGGTGCGTAAACGGCGGAGCTCTTTGTTCCAATACAGACAGTCCCAAGCCATGCTGCGCGAGGCTTCGGTATCGCGCTCAAACATTCGGGCGACAAAAGGTTCGAGCGTTTGCGCGCTTTTGAACATACCGCCGTATTCTCCGTAAGTGCGGCAGGTTTCGGGATGGAGCATTTCCATCAGCGTTTCAATGTCGCTCTGCAACGTAAGCCATGAACCGTTTGACTCGTCCAACCCAAGCACATCGCGTAACCAATGTTTGATGTTTTCCAAAGCTTGAAAACGCGGGTCATGCCACAGCAGGCGCAGGGCGGCAAGCTGACTTTCTGCTTCCGTCCGACCTTGCGGGTTTTCATGATCAAAAAGAGAGGGGAGTTCGTACAACGCACGATTGCGCTGCTTCTCCGGCAACGCAAGTAAGATGTCGCAGACTTGTTCGGGAGTCTGCCAAAGAGGAAGTTTGGAGAGGGTCATGGGCTTTGAGGTCGTCTGAAAGTCAATGAACATGACTAAAGCACTTGATTCATTTGATTTTCGCAATGAAATCGCTTTTGAATCGAAAGCATAAAAATCCGCCCAAGGTCGTCTGAAAACCGATTTCAGACGACCTCTCTGCCTTAAACCATCAACCGCAATATCGGCAGTCCAATATGTCTTTGCGGATGTCGTTCAGCAGGAAGGCTGCGGTGTCTTCGTGTTCCGCCTGTACGAAGGCGAAGAGTCGGGCGATGATTTTGCCGATGAAGACTTTTTGCAAGGCACAGGCGTCGGTCAGGGTGCGTTCCTGCAGGAAGCTGCGGATGTCTTCGGGTAAAGTGTAGTCGCGCGCAACGGCGGCAAAGCGGGCGTCGGTTTGCAGGCGGTCGAGCAGGGTTTGGTTTTTGTCCAATTTAATGCCTGCTTCTTTTTCTTCGGCGGTGGCGCGGACGAACTGGTCGTAAATTTCGGCATAAAGCATATCGTTCGGACCTTCGAAGATGGTGAATGGGCGGATGTCGATAGCGATATTGCTGGCGGTGTGTCCGCGTTCAAAACCCTTCGCGCCCAAGAGTTTTTGCAACATTTGGGCGGCGGCGTAAGTGTATTCCGTGGCGAGGGTTTTGATGATGTTTGCCTCCATCAGTTGATGGGCGACGGGGGCAACGGGCGAAACGCAATGGCAGACGTAGCGGTAAAGAATCTCGGAAACCTGATGGCGGCGTTGGATTTCGCGGCGTTCGTAATCGACAAATTTGATGTCGTGGCGGACGTATCGGTTCAGGTTGTCAAGGATGTATTCCATGATGCCGTGCGTCATGCCGATCAGTTGCAGGCGGCTGCGGATAAAGATGTTTTGGAACGCGCGCAAACCGGCGGCATCGCTCTGCGAGAGTTTCATGACGGCGGCAGCGGGCATTTGGGCATCAATGCGGTTGACGGCGTAACGGACGGCGCGCAGGCCTTCGGATGCGAGGGCTTCGTAACGGATGTATTGTTTGGGAACGAGCAGCAGGTTGATGACTTTGGAGAGTTTGCCGTTTTTGCGCTCTTTGGCGGCAACGAGGAGGAAGTCGCTTTGCGAGTTGCCCTGCCAATATTTCGCGGCGTTGACGTAAATCGTTTGTTCGTCGATGTATTCGTAGTAGGACTGCATTTCGCGGGCAATCGCCGCGCCGGAGGTTTCGGGTTCGGTAATACCCAAACCGCCACCCTCGCCTTTGAAAACCATGTCCAAACCTTGCGCGACTTGCGCTTCGTCGCCAAACTCTTGCAGAGGCTGCAACACCAGCGCGCCTTCGATGCCGGTACGCAGGGTAACGGGCACGCCGTAATGCCCCGCAATCCGTAGGACTTCTTGGATTTCAAACTGGCTGCCCTTGCGGCCGCCGTGTTTTTTGTCGAGGAAGGGCAACAGCAAACCCGCCTGCTTCAAGGCAAGCCATTTGTCTTCGGGTAGGTATTGCATGAGGTTAAGGTCGTCTGAAAAAATGCGGCGGAATGCGGATTCGATGTGCTTTAAAAAAGCAGCCGTGTCCATAGTTGACGGCTGCGCGCTTGATTCGGTGTGTGTCATCATGATTCTCGGTTAATCGGCAGTTATTAGAGTTTAGAGCTAAATTTCTAGGATTTATACCACAAACCCGTTTAAGCGACAATGATTATCAAGTGTGGACGGATTTTCAGCGTGCAAACGCATGATTACGCCGCCCCGATAAACCGATACGGTGCTACCATAGCGCAAAACGCCACCGGAACACTGCCATGTATTCACAACACAGCGAACGCCATTTCAGCAACCGCAACAACTGGCTGCGCGCAAGCGTATTGGGCGCGAACGACGGCCTGATTTCCACCGCTTCGCTGCTGACGGGCGTTGCTGCCGCCGCACCCGATTTCCAAACCCTGCTGCTGACCGGCGTTTCCGCCCTAATCGGCGGCGCGGTCTCAATGGCGGCGGGGGAATACGTTTCCGTATCCAGCCAGTCGGACACGGAAAAAGCCGACTTGCACAAAGAACGCCACGAATTGGAAGCCAATCCCGATGCCGAGCTGACGGAACTGACCGAAATCTACCGCCGCCGCGGCTTGTCCGACGCGCTTGCCGCCGAAGTCGCGCAAGCATTGATGGAACACGACGCGCTCTCCGCCCATGCACGCGACGAAATCGGCATCACCGAAACCTCCGCCGCCAAGCCCATGCAGGCCGCTCTTGCCTCCGCTGGTTCGTTCTGCGCCGGCGCCATACTGCCTCTGCTGGTCGCGCTGACCGCTCCCGCCGCCCTTATCCCTACGCTGGCAGCAACCACTTTGTTCGGACTCGCCGCGCTGGGCTACGCCTCCGCCAAACTCGGCGGCGCACCCGTCGCCCCCGCCGTCTTGCGCGTGTGCCTGTGGGGTGTGGCGGCGTTGGCCGTTACCGGCTTTATCGGCAAACTGGCGGGCGTAGCGGTTTGAACAAGGTCGTCTGAAAACTTGTAGCGAAACCTGTCATACCGGTTTTCAGACGACCTTTTTGACAATCAGCGGTTCTCTATGTTTTTATAGAAAACGGCTTATGAAAAAAATCCTCTAAATTCTGTCGTAAGGAATTTAGAGGATTTTTGGTTTTAGGATAGCGTTTTACAAAATTCGCCTATACGGTTTATTCGTCTTCGAATTTTTCCAAAAACTCATCGCTCACTTCATTGAACTTATCGGTACTGTCCAAGATTTTCTCGTTGTTCTCGTCCAATTGCTCTTCATCTTCTTCCGAACCGTGTTTGCCGGAAGCGCGGATTTGGATCAGCTTTTTATAGCCGTCTTCCATCAAATCGCTAAAGAAACGCAGATGGCTTTTCAAAGCATTCAACAGGGAAGCATCGCCTTTGTATGCACCCAATTTATCGGCTTGTGCGATGTAATTGGGAATCGCGGCTATCCACTGCACACGGACTTTTTCGGCTTGGGCGTAATCGCGTTTGTCCATTGCCTGGTTCATGTCTTCCATATGGTAGAGCATAAAATTGGCAATGCACATCAACTCATTGTTGTACTCTACTGCGTTATCGTAGCTGCCTTTGGCGTAATACACGCCCTCTTCCTCATTCCAGCCGCCGCGTTTTGGCGAAGACGATGCGCCACCGGTAGCGCCAAACAGTTTTTTAATGAATTCTAAGATCATAATTTTGCTGCCTTTCTCATAAGTAAAGTACACAGACGGGGAAAAGTATAACGCAAATCTGAAATGCCTGCTGCCTGCACTTCTGCTGCGGCATACCCTTCCCCTCCGTTTTCAGACGACCTCGTTCCCAGAAATAGGTCCGTTTTATACCTTATCACAAACCCTTGCATGTCGTCTGAAAAAGCAGCCGCTGTCTTTGCCGGTTTGCATCCGTTAGAATAACTTCCTGCCGCCAAAGGTCGTCTGAAAACATCCGAACGAACAATCCCTTTTTCAGCAGATACATGGAGTTGAACCATTGAACAAACGCCCGATGACGGCAGACGAAACCAATTTGTTGAATCTTCTTCTGTCCAACAAAAAACCTCAATATGCCCGATTGGAAACCCGTTTTTCCAACAGCGTCACTACGCTCGACGACGGCGCGATGGGCAGTTTTCTGTTTTCCAGCGATACAAACCAAACGCGCCCGCTAAAAATCATCCCAATCGCCGAATACCTGTTTCACGATAAAGACGGCATTCCGGTTTTGGCAACCCTATATTCTTACAGCGACGGTCAACTGCATGAACTGGATATTTGGAAAGCGGACTTCAGCCCGTTATTGGCTTATCCGGACAAACCGTAATATTCAGTCTATCCATTTCAATCGGTTTTTACGGACAAGCATTTTCAGACGACCCTCTGGCACACAAAGGCCGTCTGAAAACCAACCAAACCATCCTATCCCTTATACCCGCTTTTAATCTGCTAAAATCCCGCTTTTACAACCTACCACGGCGGCCCGAAAAATTTTCCGGCTGCCGCAAGCCATTGTCCCTACGCCATGAACTACCCTATCCCCAAACCCCGTGAAAAATCCCGTTGGCTCAATCTTTCGCAAGGCTCGCTACCGCTGGCTTTGGCGCGATATCTGCCGCATAAGCAGCTCAAGGTTGTCTTGACCCAAGATGCGGAACAGGCGCTACGCCTTCAGACGGCCTGGCTGTTTTTCCGTCCGCATGATACGGCGGTGTTCCTGCCGGACTGGGAAACGCTGCCTTACGAGCGTTTTTCGC
>CAUVJL010000015.1:0-31131 GCA_963552075.1 uncultured Neisseria sp. | reverse complement strand
AGAATCGTTCTCTTTGAGCTAAGGCGAGGCAACGCCGTCCTGGTTTAAAGTTAATTCACTATGAAATGGTGGCGACAATCACGCCTGTAATATTGTGTTGTAAAGCCGTCAGTCCGACGCTTTGCCTACCGCCGTCCATATCTGAGCAAACTATCAAAAAAACGCCGAAATCTTTATAATTCGGCACATATCCTATTTTTCAGACGACCTATCTCCGATAGCGCATCCTTTTGTGGATTAACTGTGGATAAGTTTGTCCTGACCCCTTTCCAGGAATACCTTATGATCCGTTTCGAACAAGTTTCCAAAACCTATCCAGGCGGTTTTGAAGCCCTGAAAAACGTCAGCTTCCAAATCAAAAAAGGCGAAATGATATTTATCGCCGGCCATTCCGGCTCCGGCAAGTCCACTATCCTCAAGCTGATTTCCGGTATTACCAAACCCAGCAAAGGCAAAGTGTGGTTCAACAACCAAGACTTGGGCGAATTGAGCGACAACCAAATCGGCTTCATGCGCCAGCATATCGGCATCGTGTTCCAAGACCATAAAATCCTCTATGACCGCAACGTCCTGCAAAACGTCATCCTGCCGCTGCGGATTATCGGTTATCAGCCGCGCAAAGCCGAAGAACGCGCCCGCATCGCCATTGAAAAAGTCGGCTTGAAAGGCCGCGAATTGGACGATCCCGTGACCCTGTCGGGCGGCGAACAGCAACGCTTGTGTATCGCCCGCGCCGTCGTCCACCAGCCCAGCCTCCTGATTGCCGACGAACCCTCCGCCAACCTCGACCGCGCCTACGCGCTCGACATCATGGAACTGTTCAAAACCTTCCACGAAGCAGGAACCACCGTCATCGTCGCCGCTCATGACGAAACCCTCATGGCAGACTACGGCCACCGCATCCTGCGCCTCTCGAAAGGACGACTCGCATGAGCATCATTCACTACGTCTCGCTGCACGTCGAATCCGCGCGCACTGCGCTCAAACAGCTCCTGCGCCAACCCGTCGGCACGCTGCTCACCCTCCTGATGCTCGCCGTCGCCATGACCCTGCCGCTTTTCATGTATTTGGGCATCCAAAGCGGGCAAAGCGTTTTAGGCAAGCTCAACGAGTCGCCGCAAATCACCCTCTATATGGAAACCGACGCTTCCAAAGCCGACAGCGATACTGTCCGCAACCTGTTGGAACGCGATGCCCGCCTCAACAAAATCCGTTTCATCAGCAAGCAGGAAGGCTTGGAAGAGCTGCAATCCAACCTCGATCAAAACCTCGTTTCCATGCTCGACGGCAACCCCTTGCCCGACGCATTTATCGTCACGCCCGATCCCGCTACGCCGCCCGCACAAATGCAGACGATTTATCAGGATATGGTCAAATTGCCCATGGTCGAATCCGCCACTATGGACACCGAATGGGTGCAAACGCTGTATCAAATCAACGAGTTCATCCGCAAAATTTTATGGTTTCTTTCACTGACGCTGGGTATGGCGTTCGTCCTTGTCGCGCACAACACCATCCGTCTGCAAATCCTCAGCCGCAAAGAAGAAATCGAAATCACCAAGCTGCTCGGAGCGCCCGCATCGTTTATCCGCCGCCCCTTCCTCTATCAAGCCATGTGGCAGAGTATCTTCTCCGCCGCTGTCAGTTTGGGACTGTGCGGCTGGCTGCTCTCCGCCGTACGTCCGTTGGTAGATGCCATCTTCAAACCCTACGGCCTTAATATCGGCTGGCGTTTCTTCCATTTCAGTGAAGTTTCGCTGGTGTTTGGCTTCGTCATCGCCCTAGGCGTCTTCGGCGCATGGCTTGCCACCACGCAACATCTGCTGGGCTTTAGAGCCAAGAAATAAAATCATTGGATTGAAAGCAAAGGCAAAAGGTCGTCTGAAACTCTAAAACAAAGTTTCAGACGACCTTTGATTGGCTGCCATTTATCGTGTAAGGAAATAATATGCAGGGGAATCTACTGCCACTCGACTATGATCTAGGTTTGAGCAGATCCTTGAGAAGGATGGCGCAGATACTGTTCATCTTATCCTTGTGCTTACCTGCCGTGAATGGAGATATGGGTTTGCAAATTTGGTCGGCAGGCTTATTTTTCTTGTGGCTTCCGTTGGGTTGGCCTACATTTGCCAATGTAATTTTTATTGTTTTATATATCAGATTGAATGATGAGAAAGAGATCTTGCCTTTGTTACCCTGTTTAATGTTAACCCTGATGATACCGGGGTCGATATTTGGGTTATCTGGTGTATTTGGTTGGGGATATGTGGTTTGGGTGATGTCGGGTATGCTTTTATGTGCAGATTGGTTATGTAGCCTTATGCCGTACAAACAGCACCTGATTGTCAGGTTGGCAATCATGATTTGTCTGATATGGGCTGTCGGCTTAATAGGGCTTGGGCAGTATCAGCAAAACTCAAACGATAAGGGTGCCTTTGGAGATCATTTTAGTGTGTTTTACAATCCGTTAGGTCATCTATAAGCTTTGTATCAACAGTGAAAAGCCAAATCCGGTTGTAACCATCTTTAAAGACTCTTTGAGATTGGACGGTTTACGATGGGGTTTTGAGTAACGTTGATGGGTCGATTTTTGATTTAAACTCTTTAAAATCATCATAGTGCTATAACTTATTTTGTCGTATGGATTTTGATTGGGTAATGTTTTACTGAAGTGTAACGATAAAGTGCTTGACAGTTTTTTCAAGAGTCTGTCGTTGTCAGATGCCATCTTCAAACCCTACGGACTCAATATCGGCTGGCGTTTCTTCCATTTCAGCGAAGTTTCGCTGGTATTCGGCTTCGTCATCGCCTTAGGTGTCTTCGGCGCATGGCTTGCCACCACGCAACATCTGTTGGGCTTTAGAGCCAAGAAATAAAAACATTGGATTGAAGCAAAGGCAAAAGGTCGTCTGAAACTCTAAAACTAGGTTTCAGACGACATTTGATTGGCTGCCGTTTATCGTGTAAGGAAATAATATGCAGGGCAAGCTACTGCCACTCGACTATCACATAGGTTTAAGAAAATCCTTAAGAAGGATGGCGATGATGCTGTTCTTCTTATCCTTGTGCTTGCCTGCCGTAAAAGGAGCGCTAGGTTTAGAAATATGGATGACAGGTTTGATTGTTTTTTGGCATCCAGCAAGCTGGCCTACATTTGCTAATGTAATTTTTATTGTTTTATATTTCAGATTGAATGATGAGAAAGATACCTTACCTTGGTTACCCTGTTTAATGTTAATCCTGATGATACCGGGGTCGATATTTGTGTTGCCTGGTGTATTTGGTTGGGGGTACGTGGTTTGGGTGATGTCAGGTATGCTTCTATGTGCGGATTGGTTATGTAGCCTTATGCCGCACAAACAGCGCCTGATTGTCAGGTTGGCAATCATGATTTGTCTGATATGGGCTGTCGGCTTAATAGGGCTTGGGCAGTATCAGCAAAACTCAAACGATCAGGATATCTTTGAGAATCTATATTTCAGTGTGTTTTACAATCCGTTAGGTGTGATGAGAGGATCTTTTTATCAATAGTGAAAAGCCCAAAAACCGGTTGCAACCATGTTTGAAGGCTTTTTGAGATTGGACGGTTTACGATGGGGTTTTGATTAACGCTGATGGGTCAAATTTTGGTTTAAACTATTTGAAATCATAAGGTTGTTGGAATTTATTTTGCAGTTGCGAATTTGAATGGTTAATGAATTGCTCAAATTGGGCGACAAATAGCTTGACAGTTTTTTCAAGTATCTGTATAGTTCTATTTTCTGACGCGGGATGGAGCAGCATGGTAGCTCGTCGGGCTCATAACCCGAAGGTCGTAGGTTCGAATCCTGCTCCCGCAACCAAATTTTCAAACCCTCGGTTCTACCGAGGGTTTTTTTCTTGGCTTGATTGCCGGGATAAGTGAATCCCTATACCTTAAGAAGGTCGTCTGAAAACTTACAGTGGGTTTTCAGACGACCTTTTTGCGTTAATCATTTTCGTGGACAAAATCCACGCTACGAAACCATGGCGCAAATGTTGCCAACAAACTTTGTAGCGTGGGCTTCGCCCACGAATCGCTAAACATTTCAGACGACCTTTCCTACACCTTCCCGCATCGGCAATATCAGGCTTCACTTCTGTCCGCTTTGTTCCACCTGCCGTTTAAAGCGTGTGCCTGCGGCGTGGTAGAAGGGGCGGGGGGAGAATTGGCGGGAGACTTGTGAGGCGAAGATGCAGGCGATGAGCAGCCAGAAGAGGAGGTTTTGTCCGCCGGTCATTTCCATCACGACGACGGCGGAGGTGAGCGGCGATTGGGTGGCACCGGCGAGGAAGGCTGCCATGCAGATTAGGACGAGGACGTGGGTGCCTTGGGTGAGTCCGGTGAGGATGGCGATGTGTTCGCCCAAGACTGCGCCTATGGTGAGGGAAGGGGTGAAGATGCCGCCGGGCGTACCTGTCCAGTAGGTCAGGACGGTGGAGAACCATTTGGCGATGGCGAGTCCGGCGGGGGCTTCGTGGATGCCGCGCAGGGCTTGGGCGGCTTCGTGGTAGCCTGTGCCGTAGGTTTTGCCTTGGTAAAGCGTGCCGATGGCGGCGAGCAGGATGCCGATGAGGACGGCGGTAATCAGGGGATGGCGGCGGATGTGTTCGCGCCATTTGGCGGGGGCGAAGGCGGTGGCACCGAGATACAGGGTGCGCCCGAACAGTCCGCCGGCGATGCCGCACGCGAGTCCGCAGCCCAATACCCAGCCGAGCATATTGTCGAGTGCGCCGCCGCTGAAGCCTGAAAAATAGGGATTGTTGCCTTGGATGGCGACTTGGATGAAACCGGCGGCGAGGACGCCGAGCAGGATTTGCCGTTCCCAACGCAGCATGACTTCGCGCCCGAGTTCTTCGATGGCGAAAATCACGCCTGCCAGCGGGGCGTTGAACGCGGCGGCCAGACCGCCTGCCGCTCCTGCGGCGATGAGGTCGTTTTCCTGCATGCCGCGAAAGGCGAAGCCGTGTTTTTTGCACCATGCGCCCCACGCGCTCATGACTGCCGCGCCGACTTGAACGGATGGCCCTTCACGCCCGACGGACGCACCTGCGCACATGGCGAGGAAGGTCAGTGGGATTTTGAGGAGGGTTTCGCGGAGGCGGATCAGGCGGGTTTTGTTGGCGCCGTAGGGCAGGGCGAGGCTGGCGAGCACTTGCGGGATGCCGCTGCCGGAGGTGTAGGGGGCGAAACGGCGGGTGATCCAGACGATGAGCGGTAGCCCGAAGGGGAGGGCGACCCAGGCAAACCAAGGATATTTTTGCACCAGCTCCGCATTCGTTTCCAACGCGAAATCCGCCATCCAGGCAAACAGGAGGGCTGTCAGCGCAACCAGTGCCGAACCTGCCAGCAGGAACAGAAAAGCAATGCTTTTACGCGAAATGCGGCGGGTTTGGCGGATTTTGTGCGTGATGTGGTAGGCGGGCGGTTTGGTCGGCATGGTATGCGGAAGTGTGGAAAAGGTCGTCTGAAAAGGGTTATTGCGGAAGGCGGTTTATCAATGCGCCAAGATAGCCTAAACCGAAAGACAGTAAAAATGCAGAAGCGATGCCGACACCCCAGTAAATAGATCGGTGCTGCGTAGGTTTGTCAGTGGTGGCACGCAGCAGTTTGAAATAGAGTGCGAACGTGGCGGATGAGATGGCGGCAGTCAGTAAACAGCCGAAGAGGGAGACAGATGAATAAGAGGCGTAGGCGATTATTGCAGGTTTCAGTGTGTAAAGCACGCCCGCGCCTATCGCCCATTTCCAGATGGGATAGAGCCTGTCGGGGAAATCCAGCGTCCCCACAGCTTGAAATCTGCCGAATGCCAATATCAAAGCAATGTCAAAAAAGATGGATGCAAAGAGTAACATCATAAAATAATTTCCTTGTGAGTAAGATGTTTTTGTTTTTCAGACGACCTCGGGGTCGTCTGAAAAAAGAGGGGGCAGCCTGTTGCCCCTCCAGTCAATGCATAATAAATAATTTCGCCCAATAAAACAATTTTTCGGACAGTAGGGTTAAGGCTATACCTGAAAGAATGCCCAGTCCCCAATAGATAAACCGGCGGCGTTTCGGGTCGGACGTGGTACGCAACATTTTGAAATACAAAAGCAAGCAGCCGAACATGCAGATGGTTTGAAACAGGATGAAGGGGAGGCTGTCAATGGCTTTGGAAATCGAATCATGAACGATGATTGTCACTATGCGTATGCATAAATAAATCAAAGCCGAGCCTGCCGCCGAATACCAAAAAGGGACGGATGTGTCGGATGAGTCGGGTGTCCTGTGGGGTTGAAGCCTGCCGAATAACAATATAAAGACAATGTCAGACATAATGATGGCTCCCTTGACGTAAGCTGTTTTTGTGTTTCAGACGACCTCGGGGTCGTCTGAAATGTTATGGTGCGGCGATATGGGGCAGTACCGCGCTAAGGTGTGTCAGTACGTCGATCATCCGCAACGCTGAAGCGACTGCCATACCCCCGATAAATACAGTGATGCAGCAGAACAGTATGGGTTTTCTCGGATAAAGCCCGCGTTACGGTTTACGCTTGGTCTAAAGGTCGTCTGAAACGGTTTTCAGACGACCTTTTTTCGTGCTGCCTTAACCTGTATTGCGCAAACCTTGTGCCACGCCGTTGATGGTCAGGTGCACCATCAGGAGGGTGTGCGGGTCGTGCGGGTCTTTGCGCAGGCGTTTGAGCATGGCGACTTGCAGGCCGTTGAGCGCGTTCAGGTACGGAATCCGCAGGGCGAGCGAACGGGCGAGGCTGCGGTTGTCGCGCAAGAGTTCGTCGGTTTGCAAAAGGTCGAGCAGGGCTTTGCGGCTGCGTTGGTATTCTTCCTTAATCATGCCGAAGATGACGGCGGCTTTTTCGGGCGATTCGCTCAAGCCGGCGTAGTTTTCGGCGAGGGTGATGTCGGTTTTCGCCATGACTTGTTCCATATTGGAGAGCATGGCTTGGAAGAAGGGGTTGTGCTGCGCGTGTTCCCGCAGGGCGGCGAGGGTTTCGGGTTTGCCTTCGCACAGGCTTTCCACTGCGCTGCCGAAGCCGTACCACGCGGGCAGCATCAGGCGGTTTTGCATCCATGAGAACACCCACGGTATCGCGCGCAAATCCTGTATCCGCGCCAAAGTTTTGCGGCTGGCGGGACGGCTGCCGAGGTTGAGGGTGGCGATTTCCTGTATGGGGCTGGTTTGCAGGAAATAGTCGATGAAGTCGGGGTGGGTAATCAGCTCGCGGTAGTATTTGAACGATACGTCCGACAATGCCTGCATGAGCGCGGGTTCGGGGTCTTTTTGATCGGGCAGCAGGCTGGCTTCGAGCGTCGCGGCGACGAGGGTTTCGAGGTTGCGTACGGCGTTGCCGGGGTCGGCGTATTTGGCGGTGATGACTTCGCCTTGCTCGGTGATGCGGATTTGTCCGGCCACGCTGCCCGCCGGTTGGGCGAGGATGGCTTGGTAAGACGGGCCGCCGCCGCGACCGACGCTGCCGCCGCGGCCGTGGAAGAGGCGCATACGGACATCGTATTTTTTGAAGAGTTCGACCAAGCCCAATTCCGCCTGATAGAGGCACCAAGAGCTGGTAACGTAGCCGCCGTCTTTGTTGGAATCGGAATAGCCGAGCATGATTTCTTGAATGTTGTCGCGGCTTTGCAGCAGGTCGCGGTACCATTCGTTGCTGAACATGGTTTCCATGACGGGGCAGGCGTTTTCGAGGGCTTCGATGGTTTCGAAGAGGGGGACGATGTTGATGCGGCTTTGCGGTTTGCCGTTTTCAACTGTCAACAGACCGCTTTCTTTGAGCAGCAGCGCGAGGGCGAGCAGGTCGCTGGGTTGTTCGCAGTTGGAGATGATGCTTTGGGTAACGGCGTTTTCACCGAATTCGTCTTTGATGTTGCGCGCTTCGTTGAAAATCGCCATTTCGCGGCGGGTGTGTTCGCTGTAAGTGATGAACGGGCTGGACAGCGGCCGCTGGTGTTTCAGCTCGCGCAGCAGGACGGTTTGTTTTTCCGTTTCGGAAAGGCTGCCATAGTCTTCCAAACCGGCGTGTTTGAAGAGTTCGGCAACGACATCGGCGTGTTTTTCCGCGTGTTGGCGCAAATCGAGCGGCATCATGTGGAAGCCGAACACGGATACGGAACGGATCAGGTCGGCGAGCCTGCCTTCGCCCAAAAGCGCGCTGCCGTTGTCGCGCAGGGAGCGTTGCAGCTTGTGGAGGTCGTCTGAAAACTCTTGCGCGGAGGCGTAAGGCATCATGAAGCCGAATTTGCAGCCCATGCCCAAGCCGAGCGAGCGGGCTTTGCCCATCACGCGCGCCATGATGTAGGCGATGGCGCGGCGGTACGGCTCCTCGGTGCGGGCGATTTCTTCGTCGGGCGATTCGTCGGACAACGCCATTACGTCGTCGTTGACTTTGACGCGGCGGACGGAAAGCGGCAGCTCGCGGTAGAGTTTGTCGAGTTCGCCGCGGTAAAAACGGAACACCGCGTCGGCATGGCGGCGGAAAGCGAAGCGCAGGGTTTCGGCGGAGACAAACGGATTGCCGTCGCGGTCGCCGCCTATCCAGCCGCCGATTTTTAAGATGTCGGGCACGTCCACATCAGGATAGGTCGTCTGAAACTCGCGTTCCATGCTGCGGTAGAGTTTGGGCAGCGCCTCGAAGAAACTCATCGGGAAGATGGATACGCCGTTGTTGATTTCATCGTTGACGCTGAGTTTGTGGTGGCGCGTTTCGCTGGTTTGCCACAAGCCCAACAAGATGGTGTCGATTTCGCGGCGCAATTCCGCCAGCGCGTCGGCATGGGTGCAGCGTTCGCGGCGGGGCAGGAGGGCGCGGATGCGACGGTTGAAGTTCAACACGGTTTGGCGTTGCACTTCGGTCGGGTGCGCGGTCAGAACGGCGGTAACATTGGTCGTATTTAATTGTTTTTGAACCGCCTTGCCGCCGATTTTCGCCGCTTTGAGTTTGCGTACCGTTTCCGCCAGGCTGCCTTCCGCGCCGCCGTGTCCCGCCTCTTCGTGGATTTGGCGGCGGCGTTCGTGGTGTACGTCTTCGGCGATGTTCAGAATCTGCGCGAACAAGCCGCAGGCAAGCGTCAGGTCGTGGGTTTGTTGTTCGTCCAGTTGCGGCAAAACCTTCTCAATCAAAGCCGCGCTGTCGTCCGAAGTGGACAACAGTTTGACCGTTTCCACTACCAAAGGCGAGGCTTCTTCGTGCAGAAGTTTGTACAAAGACTGTTTCAAAAATTCCGCGTCTGCCGCTAGAGCCGCGTCTTTGGGATTGTTCAGGATATGCAGTTGCATGATTTTCTCTCTTTATTTATCTTAAAAACAAACGTAAAACATTGTATAGCAGGTCGTCTGAAACCGCCATCGGAAAAGGTGTTGCAAAACACCGAAACTTGATGTAACCCGCATCCGCGCAAGCCGAGCCGTTAATTCCTTAACAAAGCCGTCCGTGCATTTCAGTCCGATTATTCTGCCGTTCGTATCCGCAGCATAGTCCGAAGTGTAGAAATCCCGTAAAATATAGTGGATTAACTTTAAACCAGTACGGCGTTACCTCGCCTTAGCTCAAAGAGAACGATTCTCTAAGGTGCTGAAGCACCAAGTGAATCGGTTCCGTACTATCTGTACTGTCTGCGGCTTCGTCGCCTTGTCCTGATTTAAATTTAATCCACTATACTACGACATAAAATCCTATTTTCACGCAGGCACAGTATGTTCAACTTCAATTCCGTACGCGAAAACGACAAACGCCAACCCACCATCCGCACCGCCGTGGCAAGCGGCTCCATCAACATGAGTACCTCCGCCATCAAAGTTTTGGCGGAAAACGCCACCCAAAACGCAGGCATCCTCAACGTCGCCCGTATTGCCGCCGTCCAAGGCATCAAGCAGGTCGGACTGCTTGTTCCGCTTTACCAGCCACTCCCCCTGCAACACGTCCGCGTCGATTTCGATGTCGATGTCGAACTCGCCTACGTCAAAGCCACCGTAACCGTTTCCTCTGAAGTCGGCAAAAGCATCACGACCGAAGCCGTCACCGGCGTCAACATCGCCCTCATATCCATTTACGACATGATGAAAGAAGTCGACCAGTCCATGATGATGACCCGCATCCACCTCGAATCCGAAAGCGGCGGCGAACGCGGCCCGTTCGTATTCGACGATGCCTACGAAAACATCGAATTCTGATTGAACAAAAAAAGGTCGTCTGAAAACCGGTTTGAGGTTTCAGACGACCTTTGGCATGAGGCATACGGATAGATACAACAGGGGGCAAACGTCGGGACGGCGTTGCCCGTCTTGCTTCTAGCAGGTGGTTGCCCAGTCGTGACAATACCGAGAAACCCGCTCCGTTTTGCCCTTCCATCCGCGATACAACATTCAGACGACCCATCATGAACGACCACCAACTGCTCCGTTACAGCCGCCACATCCTTCTCGACGAAATCGGTATCGAAGGGCAGGAAAAAATCCTTGCCGCCCGCGTCCTCGTCGTCGGCTGCGGCGGACTGGGTGCGGCAGCCCTCCCGTATCTTGCCGCATCAGGCGTCGGCAAACTCATCATCGCCGACCATGACACCATAGACGATACCAACCTCCAACGCCAAACCGCCTTCACCGAAGCCGATATCGGGCAAGCCAAAGCGCAAGTGATGGCAGGTCGTCTGAAAGCCGTCAACAGCGCGTGTGACATTACCGCCCTGACCGAAAAGCTGGACGAAGACCGCCTGACCGAACTCATGCGCACTGCCGACATCGTCCTCGACTGCACCGACAACTATCCCACCCGCCAAGCCATCAACCGCGCCGCCGTTGCCACCCGTACCCCGCTGGTTTCCGGTGCCGCCGTGCGTTTTGAAGGGCAAATCGCCGTGTACCGCCCCGATTTGACAGACAGCCCCTGCTATGCCTGCCTGTTTGACGGCGACACCGCCGACGACGGTGCCTGCGCCCTCTTCGGCGTATTTTCTCCGTTGGTCGGCATCATCGGCGCCACCCAAGC
Organism: uncultured Neisseria sp.; assembly: GCA_963552075.1. GTDB lineage: Bacteria > Pseudomonadota > Gammaproteobacteria > Burkholderiales > Neisseriaceae > Neisseria. The sequence goes on along the minus strand of CAUVJL010000015.1, from coordinate 20,112 downwards.
CGCCGAAGCCCTTAAAATCCTCACCGGCGCAGGCGAACCGGCACACGGCAAACTGACGACCTACAACACCCTCACCGCCAAATGGCAGACATTCCGCGTCCACAAAAATCCGGATTGCGGCGTATGCGGCAAACCGTACAAGGCATAGTGTGAAACTCCTTAAAACGATTAAAGAGACGGAAACGGCGTTTCAGACGACCTTTTCACGAAATTCCAAATCGTAGGGAAGGTCGGTTTTGCATCGATAAAACCGCACCACACGGCTTATTTCACATAAAATGGAGTTGCCTGAATAACCAGCAATCTTGGGATGCGCTATGTACACAGAACCCCGGCAAACTGACCACCTGCAAATATCCTTCTCTCCTACTGATCAAGACAGACGCTATGCGGGAAAGCGGCTTTTGCGTTATATAGAGCCTGATTGGCGGCGCAAATATTGGTTTGGTTCGGCTGCGTTCCTGCTGATGTGGGGCATTCTATTCGTCTTTGCTTGTTGGTTGTTTAACGGCATCAACAACACCTATGTTCAAAACTGCTATCTGTTTGCCGATTCGCAAACTGACAGTTTGGAGTACTGTCTGTATAAAGCCAGAGACGACAGCAGCTCCCTATGGATAATGGCGGGTCTCATCTACGCCACCTCCATGGTGATGTATTTTGATCAGCGTTGGACATATCGCAGCTTTGCCCGCAGAGCTGCCCATCCTCTGAAAGGGCGGCGTTTCTCCCTTAGCCTTTCAGCCGAAGGCTTGACACAGGAGGAAGCAGGGCGCAACAGGCATTTCCATCATTGGGCAGGCGTGGAACGTATCATCGAAGACCAAGCATTCCTGCTGTTTTATATCGACCGTAACATCGCCTATTTTATTCCGATTGCCGCTTTTGCAGAGGTGGGAATGGATGCCCACGCGTTTTATACCCGAGCGATGGAGTTGAAGGCTGCGGCAGAGTAGGTAAATCCAAACGAGACAAAGGCTACCTGAAAAACCATTTTTGGTTTTCAGGTAGCCTTTTTTCTTCAAATACAGGGCTGATTTAGTCTTTCAACTTCGCCAACTGATTTTGAACTTTCGCCATTTTGTCTTCTAATTCCGCCAAATCGGCTTTGTCTTTTTCCACCAGATGCACGGGGGCTTTTTCGGTGTAGCCGGGTTTGGAGAGTTTGGCATTGAGTTTGTCCAAGGCTTTTTGCAGCTTCTCGGCTTCTTTACTCAAGCGGGCGGTTTCGGCGGCTTTGTCTATTTCGACTTTCAGCATCAGGCGCGCGCCGTTGCAGACGGCGACGGGCGCGTCTTCGCTTTCGGGCAGCCTGTCCACTGTTTTGGCTTCGGTCAGGCGCGTGAGGGCAGGCAGGTATTTCAGCAGCGCTTCAGGCACACTGCCTTCCACAAACAGCGGCGCTTTCACGTTCGGGGCAATGCCCATTTCGCCACGCAGGTTGCGCACGGCGCCAATCAGGTCTTGCAGTTGCGCCATTTGGTCAAAAGCAGCCTGCACGATTTTTTCCGGGTCGGCTTTGGGATAGGCGGCCAGCATAATGCTGTCGGTGGTTTTGGCGTTGGCCAGCGGGGCGACGGCCTGCCACAGCTCTTCGGTGATGAACGGGATAATCGGGTGCAGCAGGCGCAATGCGGCTTCCAGCACGCGAACCAAGGTGCGGCGCGTGGTGCGCTGGGTAGTGGGGCAGCCGGTTTGGATTTGCACTTTGGCCAATTCGATATACCAGTCGCAATAGTCGTTCCACACGAATTCGTACAGCGTTTGCGCGGCCAAGTCGAAGCGGTAGGTTTCAAATGCTTCGGCAGCGGCGGCTTCGGTTTGTTGCAGGCGGCCGATAATCCATTGGTCGGCGAAGGTGTAGGCCAGCGGCTGGGTTTCGTCTTGGCCGCAGTCTTGGTTTTCGGTGTTCATCAGCACAAAATTGGTGGCGTTCCAGATTTTGTTGCAGAAGTTGCGGTAGCCTTCGGCGCGCTTGAAGTCGAAGTTCACGCTGCGGCCCAAGCTGGCGTAACTCGCCATGGTGAAGCGCAAGGCGTCCGCGCCCATGCTGGGGATGCCTTCGGGGAAGAGTTTTTTCGTGGCTTCTTCCACTTTCGGCGCGGTTTCGGGTTTGCGCAGACCGGTCGTGCGTTTCACTAGCAGCTTGTCCAAGTCGATGCCATCAATCAAATCGACGGGGTCGATGACGTTGCCTTCGGATTTGGACATTTTTTTGCCTTCGTGGTCGCGCACGATGCCGTGGATGTACACGTCTTTAAACGGTACTTTGCCGGTAAAGTGGGTGGTCATCATAATCATGCGCGCCACCCAGAAGAAGATAATTTCGTAGCCGGTAACCAAAACATTGGACGGCAGGAAGGCTTTGAGTTCGTCGGTTTCAGACGGCCAGCCCAGTGTGGAGAACGGCACAAGCGCGGAGGAGAACCATGTGTCCAATACGTCTTCTTCGCGGGTCAAGCCTGTTTTGCCAGCTTGTTTTTCGGCTTCTTCCTGATTGCTGGCAACGTACACATTGCCTTCGTTGTCGTACCACGCGGGGATTTGATGGCCCCACCACAGTTGGCGCGAGATACACCAGTCTTGGATGTTGTTCATCCATTGGTTGTAGGTGTTGACCCAGTTTTCAGGGATAAAGCGCACTGCGCCGCTGTCGACGGCTTTTTTGGCTTTGTCGGCGAGGCTCAAGCCTTTGAACTCGCTGTCAGGCTCGCCGCCGTTTGGTGTGGCGGACATGGCGACAAACCATTGGCTGGTCAGCATCGGCTCAATCACTGAGCCGGTACGGTCGCCTTTCGGCGTCATCAGCGTGTGCGGTTTGATTTCGACCAAGAAACCTTGTTCCTGCAAATCGGTAACCATTTGTTTGCGCGCGGCAAAGCGGTCCAAGCCTGCGTATTTTTCAGGCAGGGCAAAGCCTTGTTGCGCTTCGCCTTTGAAGTTGAACACTTCGGCGTTTGCCAGCACTTTAGCTTCCAAATCGAACACATTAATCAGGCGCGTGTCGTGGCGTTTGCCGACTTCGTAGTCGTTGAAGTCGTGCGCAGGCGTGATTTTCACGCAACCGGTGCCGAAGTCTTTTTCAACGTATTCATCGGCAATCACGGGGATGGTGCGGCCGGTCAGCGGCAGGATCAATTCTTTGCCGATCAAGTGGGTGTAACGTTCGTCTTCGGGATTGACGGCAACGGCAACGTCGCCCAGCAGCGTTTCGGGACGGGTGGTCGCCACGATAACGGCTTCGGCGGGATTGTTGACCAGCGGATAGCGGATGTGCCACATAGAGCCTTGTTCTTCCACGCTTTCCACTTCCAAATCAGACACTGCGGTACCCAATACCGGATCCCAGTTCACCAAGCGTTTGCCGCGGTAAATCAAGCCTTGCTCATACAGGCGCACGAACACTTCGGTCACGGTTTCGGCGCGCACGTCATCCATCGTGAAATACTCGCGCGTCCAGTCGGCAGAGCAGCCCACGCGGCGCATTTGTTGGGTAATCGTACCGCCGGAAACTTCTTTCCATTCCCACACTTTTTCCAAGAATTTTTCGCGGCCCAAGTCATGACGGGATACGTTTTGCGCGGCAAGCTGACGCTCGACCACGATTTGCGTGGCGATGCCCGCGTGGTCGGTGCCGGGAATCCAGGCGGTGTTGCAGCCTTTCATGCGGTAGTAGCGGGTCAGGCCGTCCATAATGGTTTGGTTGAAGGCATGGCCCATATGTAGCGTACCGGTTACGTTGGGCGGCGGCAGTTGGATGGAAAAAGACGGTTTGGTCAAATCCATATCGGGCTGGAAATAACCTTGGGTTTCCCAGTTTTGATAGTGTTTGGATTCGATTTCGGCGGGATTGTATTTGTCTAACATGGTAAAAAATGCTGTCTGTAAAAGGGTTTGCGGGCAAACGTCTGTTTAAAAAATAATTGCGGATTATAGCGCAAAAAGGTCGTCTGAAACGGAATATCGTTTCAGACGACCTTTTTGAAACAAATCGAAACGGGCTTATTTGCCTTTGTCGGATTTGGCTTCTTTTTTCAAGGAAGCGTACAACTCAGGGTCGCGGTTTTTCAGCAGGGAGGCAATCGCCAAGTCGTCGCGGTTTACTTTTGCCAAGTCAACGCGCTCGATGTGTACCAAGCGCAGCAGCTCGCGTACAGGTTTGGGCATATTGCGGCCGGATTCGTAACGTGAACCACCGGACTGAGTTACGCCGATACGGCTCCAAAAGTCCATTTGGTTCAAACCGAGTTTTTTGCGGATATCGCGGATGTTGTCAATTTTCTCAAACGACTTCATGAAAATTCCTTTTTCTTCTGTATTGTCTGTTGATAAGCAATTCTGCTTCTTCACATTGGGAAAGTGCAAATTAGTTTTCGACGGCAAAGTTCCTTACAGGGGAAATCATTAATTGCGACATAGAAAACTATCTATACTGAATTGTTAGACAGTATATTCGAAAGAAGTTTTGTAGAATTCTTCATAAATTGGCTAAATATTTCCAAGTTAAATATTTTATAGAAGAAAAAACATTCAAAACAATAGGATAGTAATTGGGTGTCGGTAATATTTTACACAAATAAACAGTCGTTTCGGGAATGTTGCGTTTGACATTATTTATTATAAATAATTGTTTTGCATGAAATTATGAAGAAAGTACAGTGGAGATGGGCAGATTTGTCTATATCTCAGCCCGATGTTTAGATCTGGATTGGGTGGTCAGGAATGGTTTTGATAGAGGCAATTTAAAAGGTCGTCTGAAAACGAGGTTTGTGGGTTTCGCCAACAACCTTGTTTATATTTCAGACGACCTTTTTGCTTTGAAAGCGGGATGGTTTGACAGATTAGGGTTTGCCGGTGGCAGGGCTGATGGTCAGGATTTCGTAGCCGGTTTCTGTCACTAAAACTTCATGTTCCCATTGGGCGGAGAGGGAGCGGTCTTTGGTCACGACCGTCCAGCCGTCGTTTAGGATGCGCAGGTGGCGTTTGCCTTGGTTGATCATCGGCTCGATGGTGAAAATCATGCCCGGTTTGAGGACGAGGCCCTGACCTTTGCGGCCGTAGTGGACCACTTGCGGCGCTTCGTGGAAACCGCGGCCGATGCCGTGGCCGCAGAATTCTTGAACTACGGAGTAGCCGGCATTTTCGGCAACCTGTTGGCAGGCATAGCCGACATCGCCAAGGGTGGCGCCGGGTTTGACCGCTTCGATACCCGCCATCATGGAGGCGTGGGTCACGTCGATCAGGCGCTGGGCAATCGGGGAGACTTTGCCGACGGTAAACATGCGGCTGGAGTCGCCGTGGAAGCCGTCTTTTTTGATGGTTAGGTCGATGTTGACGATGTCGCCTTCTTTCAGCGGCTTGTCATCGGGAATGCCGTGGCAGATGACGTGGTTGACGGAGGTGCAGCAGGATTTCGGGTAGGGCGGGTTGCCGTAGTTGAGGGGGGCCGGATAACCGCCTTGGACGTTGACGTGGTAGTCGTAAACGAGTTTGTCGATTTCGTTGGTGGTTACGCCGGGTTTGACGAATTGTCCGATGTAGTCGAGGGCCTCGGCGACGAGTTTGCCCAGTTCGCGCATTTTCTCGATTTCTTCGGGGGTTTTGATGATGATTTCGTTCATGTTGTTTCCTTGATGGTTTCAGACGACCTTGTTGCGGCACAAAGGTCGTCTGAAAGGGAAGGGGATGAGTCGGCAGCTTATTTTTGGAACACTGCAACGAGGCGTGCGGATATTTCGGCTTTACTTTTTGATTCGGGGCTGATGCCTGAAGTTCAAATTAAAGCCGAATGCCAGTCCGCACTAGAATAGATTGTCGATGACTTCTTTGGATTTGGAAGGAGCCTTGGGTTTCGGCGTCGGCTTAGGTGCCGGCTTGGCTGCTTCGGGTTGACGCTGTTCAGGTTTTGCCGCGGGTTTGGATTCGGCCGGCTGTTCCGACGGCGTACGTCTGTTGCCTGCTGCGGCGGGTGTGCTGCGCGGCGTTTTTTCTTCGGTATCAGGCGTTTCGGTTACAGCAGGTTTGGCGTTTGCTTTGTTATTGGCGGGTTTGTCTTCTGAGGCTTCGTCCTCAGTCGGGGTGGTGTTGCTGTTTTTGCCGTTTGATTTGTTTTTAGGCGGGATGACGGGATTGCGGGAATCGGTTTTTTCGTCGTCGTCAAGCTCGGCTTTGGCGGCAGGCTTGGTTCTGTCCTCTTCGGGAGCGCCGATGGGGCGCCAGACTTCGACAGGGGTGTCTTTGGGAACGGGTTTGTTTTTAATGGCTTCGCGTTCTTGGGAGTCGTGGCTTTTGATGGTGCTGATGACGCCGATGACCAAGGCGGCAACAGCAATGATGCAGACGCCGAAAAAGGCTCCGATTAGATGTTTGGGTTTGAGTTGGAATGAGGATTTAGGGGTTTTGGACATGATAAATCGGTAAAAATGAAATCAATCGGGCGGATTGTATCGTAATAGGTCGTCTGAAACAAAATCAGGTTTCAGACGACCTGTCAGTCAAGGGGCAATCCTATGGCTGTTGGGTGTAGTTTTGATACAGGGTAACGACTTTTTGTACGCCCACGGTGGTGCTGACGCGTTGGGTAACTTTTTCTTGTTCTTCAGGCGTCAGGATGCCCATCACATAGGTCACGTTGCCGTAGGTCACGATTTTGACGCGCGCCTGTGTGGTGGGCTTGAGGCCCAAAAGGGCGGTGCGGACTTTGGATGTGCCCCATGTGTCGTTGGTTACGTCGCCGAAGGTGCGTCCTTGGGGAGCAACGGTGATGTAGTTGTACACGCCTTCGGCGGCTTGTTCGGCACGGGCGATTTGTTCGACGAATTGTTTTTCGCCTTCAGTGGCGACTTGTCCGAGCAGCAGCAAGTGGCGGTTGTAGCCGACGACGTTGAGTTTGGGGGTGTAACCCTGCGCTTGGTTGTTTTGGCGCAGGTAGGAGCGGGCGGTGGTTTCGACGCGCACTGCCATTACGTTGTCGTCGGTTTGCGCGCCTGTGGTGCGGCGGTCGACGGCGGATTTAGTGCCGACTGCCGCGCCACCGAGGAGTACGCCGACACAGCCGCTGAGTGTCAAGCTGAGGAGGAGGGCGGTCAGAACGGGTGCGGTATGACGTTTGATGTTCATATTTTTTCCTTGATGATGGGTTCGGCGGATATGTTTCAGACGACCTTTAAAAGAGGTCGTCTGAAAAAAGGCTTACATTCCTTCAAGCAACATGGAGTCGATGCAGTCGCACATGGCGTGTATCAGCAGGATATGGTTTTCCTGAATGCGGGCGGTGCGCGGGTAGGGGACGTTGAGCAGTACGTCGGTATCTTTGAGCATGGCGGCGATTTTGCCGCCGTCGCGGCCGGTCATGGCGATGACGTGCATATCGCGTTCGTGTGCCGCTTTGATGGCCTCGATAACGTTGGCGGAGTTGCCGGAGGTGGAGATGCCGACCAAAACGTCGCCGGCACGTCCGAGCGCGCGCACTTGTTTGCTGAACACATGGTCAAAGCCGTAGTCGTTGCCGATGGCGGTCAGCGCGGAAGTGTCCGTCGTCAGCGCGACGGCGGCAAGTTCCATGCGCTCTTTTTCAAAGCGTCCGGTCATTTCGGCGGCGAAGTGCTGCGCGTCGGCAGCCGAACCGCCGTTGCCGCAGGCTAAAATTTTGCCGTCGTTCATCAGGCATTGCAGCATCAATTCCGCCGCTTGAGCAGTCGGCTCGACCAATACTTTTTCGGCTTCCTGTTTGGCATGGATGCTTTCGGCGAAATGGGCGGCAACGCGCTCTTGTAATGTCGTCATATCGTCAACCTGTAATATTCTTTATCCATTCGGGCGGGCGGTTTCCTTCTATCAGCACCGCATCGATGCGGCACGCGCTATCCGTCATGCCGTTTTGTTGCAGATAATACTCCGCAGACTGTTGCAGTTTCAATAACTTAGACGGCGAAATACTGTATGCGGCACCGCCGAAACCCTGATTTTTGCGGTATTTTACTTCAACAAACAGAATCATGTTACCGTTTTTGACAATCAAATCGATTTCACCGTAAGCGCAGTGCCAGTTGCGCGCCACGAGTTTGCAGTCTTGCGAAAGAAGAAACGCCAGCGCGGCATCTTCGCCCGCCACCCCTTGTTTGTGGTTCAGACGCATGGAAGTTTACCCCGTATAATATCGTTATATTGTTTTCAGACGACCTGATAAAGCCATGTTTCAAAAACATCTTCAAAAAGCCGCCGACAGTATTGAAAAACGGACATTATACGTTGTCGCCACGCCCATCGGCAATTTGGCGGATATCACCCTGCGCGCACTCGCCGTCCTGCAAAAAGCCGACATTATCTGCGCCGAAGATACGCGCGTTACCGCACAGCTTCTGAGTGCATACGGCATACAGGGCAAACTCGTCAGCGTGCGCGAGCATAACGAACAGCAAATGGCGGACAAAATCATCAACCATCTTTCAGACGACCTCACTGTCGCACAAGTTTCCGACGCAGGTACGCCCGCCGTCTGCGATCCGGGTGCGAAACTTGCCCGCCGCGTGCGCGAGGCAGGGTTCAAGGTCGTCCCCGTTGTCGGCGCGAGCGCGGTCATGGGTGCATTGAGCGTCGCAGGCGTTATCGAACCCAATTTCTACTTCAACGGCTTTCTGCCGCCAAAATCCGGCGAACGGCAGAAGCTGCTTGCTAAATGGGCGCAGGCTGATTTCCCCGTTGTGATGTTTGAAACCCCGCACCGCATCGAAGCCACCCTTGCCGACATGGCAGCCCTCTTCCCCGAACGCAGCCTGACCCTCGCCCGAGAAATCACCAAAACCTTTGAAACCTTCCTCAGCGGCACGGTTACTGAAATTCAGACGACCCTGAAAAACGACGGCAATCAGGCGCGCGGCGAAATGGTGCTCATCCTCCATCCTACGCCCCGTGAAAAACACGATACCTTGCCCGATGCCGCCCAAAACGTTATGAAAATCCTCGCCGCCGAACTGCCCACCAAGCAGGCCGCCGAACTTGCCGCCAAAATTACCGGCGAAGGCAAAAAAGCCTTGTATGATTTGGCATTGGAGTGGAAACGGGTTTCAGACGACGTTTGAAGGTGGGGTCGTCTGAAAAAAGAGGGATGGGCAGTTGTTGAATGATGATGGTATTAATGTGAGTTATGTCCTGAATCACAGAATATTCTGCGAAAAGAAAATCCGCCAAAGACTTGCCTGATTTTTATCGTTTTATTTTAAACGAAATAAAACAGAAACCCTTATAAAGCCTGATGTCGAAGGTCGTCTGAAACGTTCAGACGACCTGCTTTTAAAATTTAAGATGAAAATATTGAAAATTCTGCAATCTAATGTCTGTAATTGTATGTAATGCGTGATATAATGCGAACTCTTTGCCTTACGTTAAGGCAAAGTCGGATATGAACTCACAAAGATTAACATATTGCTTGACGTTCATAGGCTTCTTGATTATATTTAGCCTCGCATTACTGTCGGGATTTCCCGTTTTTATGAAGCAGATTCTCATCTTACAAATTCTGGTTTTGACAGCGGTTTCGCTGATTAGCGCCGCATTTTCAGGTTTGGCAGGATTTTGGTCTGCTGTCGCAGGCGGGTTTTCCTATCTTATTCCCTCCGCTTTCGCAGTTTTACTTTTAAAACTTTCCAAGTGTAACCCTTTGTATCATGGTAAAGCGTTCATTATTGGGGAAGTTTTAAAAGTAGTGCTGTCGCTGGTAATGATGCTTGCCGTATTCGCAGTTTGGCATCAGTCTTTGATATTCTTTCCGTTCTTGTTCGGATTGCTCGGTGTCAGCCATTTGGTTTTTTTAGTATTGTTGAGAGTGAAGCATTATGGCAGGTGACAAAATTACTGCTACTGATTACATCACGCACCACTTGCAAAGTTTGACCAGTCTTTCCGATGTCGCTAAAGGACAAGGCTTGGATAATATTGCTGATTTTTCTTTTATTAATATTGATGCAATATTTTTCTCTGTATTGTTGGGTGTAATCGGAAGTTTCCTACTTTTGCGTGGGGCTAGAAAGGCGACGGCGGGTGTGCCCGGGCGTTTTCAGGCTGCCGTTGAGATTCTGTTTGAGTTTGTGGATGATATGTGTAAAAGCATTATTCACAACGAGCAATCTCGAAAAGCCATTGCCCCGTTAGGTTTGACGCTGTTTGTATGGATTTTCCTGATGAATGCCATGGATATGCTGCCGGTTGATTTGTTCCCGTGGCTGTGGCAAAACATTATTACCGGTAACCATCATGCATTGTTGCGTATTGTACCGACCGCAGATTTGAATACCACATTAGCGTTGGCTATCGGCGTCTTGGTGATTTGTATTTATTACAATATCAAAATCAAAGGTATCCGTGGTTGGATTCATGAGTTGTTCAGCGCTCCGTTCGGCGCCAAGCTTGCTCCCGCCAACTTCCTTTTGAATCTGGTCGAATTCCTTTCTAAAACAGTTTCTCACGGTATGCGGTTGTTCGGTAACATGTATGCCGGCGAGCTGGTGTTCCTTCTGATTGCTTTGCTGGGTGGCGCTTGGGCGACATCTGGAAGCGTTGAAGTGTTGGATCCGATTCTGTTTGGTTTCCACATCCTTGCCGGATTGGCATGGGCGATTTTCCATATCTTGGTGATTACCCTGCAGGCATTTATCTTTATGGCCTTGGCGTTTGTCTATATCGGACAAGCTCATGATGCACATTAATTTATTAGGTAGTTTTTCATTAACTTTCTTTGTTTTCTCAAGGAGTAAAAAATGGGTTTGGTAGCAATTGCATGTGGTTTGATCGTAGCATTGGGTGCATTGGGTGCCTCTATCGGTATCGCAATGGTCGGTTCCAAATATCTGGAGTCTTCTGCTCGTCAACCTGAATTGATTGGTCCGCTGCAAACTAAATTGTTCCTGATTGCTGGTCTGATTGATGCTGCATTCCTGATTGGTGTGGCTATTGCACTGTTGTTCGCCTTCGTTAAACCATTTGGTGCATAATCAAACGGCATAATCCGTCTAGGTACAGACTTCGGTCTGTTTGATTAACACTAGTACGAAGGTTAACTAACGTGAATATTAATGCAACCTTATTCGCTCAAATCATCGTCTTTTTCGGTTTGGTTTTGTTTACCATGAAATTCGTGTGGCCGCCAATCGCAAAAGCATTGGATGAGCGTGCCGCAAAAATTGCCGAAGGCTTGGCTGCTGCCGAGCGCGGTAAGAGCGATTTTGAACAGGCAGAGAAGAAAGTTGCAGAACTCTTGGCTGAAGGGCGTAACCAAGTTTCCGAAATGGTAGCAAACGCCGAAAAACGTGCCGCCAAAATCGTAGAAGAAGCGAAAGAGCAAGCTACTGTCGAGGCAGTGCGGATTACAGCACAAGCTAAAGCTGATGCCCAGCAAGAAATGAATCGTGCACGCGAAGTTTTGCGTGAACAAGTTGCTGCGTTGGCGGTTAAAGGTGCAGAGTCTATTTTGCGCAGTGAAGTAGATACTTCAAAACATGCGCAGCTGCTCAGTACTTTAAAACAGGAGCTGTAATCTTATGGCTGAGTTCGCAACGATTGCCAGGCCTTATGCGAAAGCATTGTTTAATCTGGCGCAGGAAAAAAACCAAATTGAGTCTTGGTTGGGCGGACTGGAAGAATTAGCCGCGGTTGTTCAAAACCAGAAAGTAATTTCTTTTCTTGAGCAACCTGAAATCAATACTTCTGAAAAGGTAAACGTACTTGCCGAACTCGTTGAATTAAAAAGTGATGAATTGAAGAATTTCATTACTGTTCTGGCAGAGCAAAAACGTTTGCCTGTATTGCCTGAAGTCTATGCTCAATATCAAGCTTTAACCTTGTCATTCAATCATACTAAGTCCGCTGTAATTTACAGTGCTTATCCATTGACTGAAGATCAATTGGCTGAGTTGGCTGAAATATTGAAAAAACGCTTTGACAGTAAGTTGCAAATTACAACTGAAGTTGCGCCTGAATTAATTGGCGGTGTCAAAGTTGAAGTGGGTGACCAGGTCTTGGATTTGTCGGTGCGGGGTAAATTGAATGCCCTGTATGCGACTATGACAAATTAGGAGAGTTTTCATGCAGCTTAATCCTGCTGAAATTAGCGATTTGATTAAAGCCAAAATCGAAAATCTGTCCGTCAATACAGAAGTGCGTACCCGTGGTACCGTTGTTTCTGTTACAGACGGCATTGTGCGCATTCATGGCTTGTCAGACGCGATGCAAGGTGAGATGCTCGAATTCCCCGGTAACACTTTCGGTCTGGCCATGAACTTGGAGCGCGACTCCGTCGGTGCCGTAGTGTTGGGTGAGTACGAACACATTAAAGAAGGCGATACAGTTACCTGTACCGGCCGTATTTTGGAAGTGCCGATCGGTCGCGAATTGGTTGGCCGCGTAGTTGATGCATTGGGTCGTCCTATCGACGGTAAAGGTCCAATCAATACAACTTTGACTGCTCCAATCGAGAAAATCGCACCGGGTGTGATTGCGCGTAAATCGGTTGACCAACCCATGCAAACCGGCCTGAAAGCCATTGACTCTATGGTTCCGGTTGGTCGTGGCCAACGTGAGCTGATCATTGGTGACCGTCAAACCGGTAAAACAGCCGTAGCACTGGATGCCATCGTTAACCAAAAAGGTACAGGCGTTATCTGTATCTATGTGGCTATCGGTCAAAAAGCATCTTCTATTGCCAACGTAGTGCGCAAATTGGAAGAGCATGGCGCGATGGAACATACTATCGTGGTTGCTGCGACTGCTTCTGAAGCCGCTGCGCTGCAATACATCGCTCCTTACTCCGGTTGTACCATGGGTGAATTCTTCCGTGACCGCGGTGAAGATGCGCTGATCGTATACGATGACTTGTCTAAACAAGCCGTTGCATACCGTCAAATTTCCCTGCTGTTGCGCCGTCCACCTGGCCGTGAAGCCTATCCTGGCGACGTATTCTACCTGCACTCCCGTCTGTTGGAACGTGCCGCCCGCGTCAGCGAAAACGAAGTTGAAAAACTGACCAATGGCGAAGTAAAAGGCAAAACCGGTTCTCTGACTGCGTTGCCGATTATTGAAACCCAAGCCGGTGACGTATCAGCATTCGTACCAACCAACGTAATTTCGATTACAGACGGCCAAATCTTCTTGGAAACCGACTTGTTCAACGCTGGTATCCGTCCTGCAATCAATGCTGGTATTTCCGTATCGCGCGTAGGTGGTGCGGCACAAACCAAAGTCATCAAAAAACTGGGTGGCGGTATCCGTTTGGCGTTGGCACAGTACCGTGAATTGGCGGCGTTCTCGCAATTTGCTTCCGATTTGGACGAAGCAACACGCAAACAGCTGCAACACGGTGAAGTGGTTACTGAATTGATGAAACAAAAACAATTCAGCACATTGAACACTGCCGAAATGGCATTGACTTTGTGGGCGATCAACAACGGTTCTTACGCAGATGTTCCGGTATCCAAAGCCTTGGCTTTCGAAGCAGAATTCCTGAGTTTCGTACGTACGCAACATCCTGAGGTTCTGGATGCGATTAATGCATCAGGCGCAATGTCTGACGAAAGCGAAAAAGCATTGACCGAAGCCATGAAATCTTTCAAATCTTCTTACGCTTACCAAGCATAAGTATTGAGATGAAAGGAGTCTGAAATGGCAGTCGGAAAAGAGATTCTCACCAAAATCCGTAGTGTTCAAAATACTCAAAAGATCACTAAAGCGATGCAGATGGTGTCAACCTCTAAAATGCGGAAGACTCAGGAGCGGATGCGCTTGGCGCGTCCGTATGCCGAAAAAGTACGGACAGTTATGAGTCATTTGGCGCGAACCCATGAAGATCACGGTATTAAATTATTGGCACCTCATCGTGAAACACGTCGGGTAGGTTTCATTTTAATCACCTCTGATAAAGGTCTTTGCGGTGGTTTGAACGCGAATGTTTTGAAGAAATTCTTAGCGCAAGTCCAAGAATACCAAGAACAAGGCATTGAAGTTGATGTCGTCTGTTTAGGTAGTAAAGGTTTGGCAGCTTGTCAAAACATCGGTTTGAACGTTATTGCCAGTGCGATTAATTTGGGTGATACCCCAAAAATGGAATTGCTGCTTGGTCCATTGACTGAAATCTTCCAACGTTACGAGAAGCATGAGTTGGATAAAATACATTTAGTATATTCGTGTTTTGTGAATACCATGCGTCAAGAACCACGATTGGAGGTTCTGCTGCCTATCGGCGAAAATGTGATAGAAGACGAGGAGAGTTATTCTTCATTCAGTTGGGAATACCGTTATGAGCCAAGTCCTGTCGCTGTGTTGGAATATCTGGTTCGCCGCTATTTAGAGTCTGTGGTTTACCAAGCATTGAGTGACAATATGGCATCTGAGCAAGCTGCGCGTATGGTGGCAATGAAAGCGGCCACCGACAATGCAGGCAATGCCATTAAAGAGTTGCGTTTGGTATATAACAAATCGCGTCAAGCTGCGATTACCACGGAATTGTCAGAAATTGTAGCAGGTGCAGCGGCAGTTTAATGTCGTCTGAAACCTGAACAGGAAATTAGGATACGATAATGAGCCAAGGCAAAATCGTACAAATTATTGGTGCGGTAGTTGACGTGGAGTTTCCGCGTGATGCCATTCCGCGTGTTTACGACGCCCTGAAATTGGATGCAAACGGCCTGACTTTGGAAGTGCAACAGCTTCTGGGTGACGGCGTAGTTCGTACTATTGCAATGGGTAGTTCGGATGGTTTGAAACGCGGCATGACTGTAAGCAATACAGGTGCGCCGATTACAGTACCGGTAGGTAAAGGTACTTTGGGACGTATTGTCGATGTATTGGGTACGCCTGTTGATGAAGCAGGTCCGATTGATACCGACAAACACCGTGCCATCCATCAGACAGCTCCGAAATTTGATGAACTGTCTGCGACTACTGAGCTGCTGGAAACCGGCATTAAAGTGATTGACTTGCTGTGTCCGTTTGCCAAAGGCGGTAAAGTAGGTCTGTTCGGTGGTGCCGGTGTAGGCAAAACCGTCAATATGATGGAATTGATTAACAACATCGCCAAAGCACATAGCGGTTTGTCCGTGTTCGCAGGCGTGGGTGAGCGTACCCGTGAAGGTAATGACTTCTACCACGAGATGAAAGATTCCAATGTATTGGACAAAGTGGCGATGGTTTACGGTCAGATGAACGAACCTCCGGGCAACCGTCTGCGTGTAGCCTTGACCGGTTTGACGATGGCCGAATACTTCCGTGATGAAAAAGACGAAAGCGGCAAAGGTCGCGACGTATTGTTCTTCGTGGACAACATTTACCGTTACACTCTGGCCGGTACCGAAGTATCCGCATTGTTGGGTCGTATGCCTTCAGCGGTGGGTTACCAACCGACATTGGCTGAAGAAATGGGTCGTCTGCAAGAGCGTATTACCTCTACCCAAACAGGTTCCATTACTTCCATCCAAGCCGTATATGTACCTGCGGATGACTTGACTGACCCGTCTCCTGCAACAACATTTGCCCACTTGGACGCTACTGTCGTATTGAGCCGTGATATTGCCTCCTTGGGTATTTACCCCGCAGTTGACCCGCTCGATTCTACTTCGCGCCAACTGGATCCGATGGTATTGGGTCAAGAACACTATGACGTAGCCCGCGGCGTACAATCTACCCTGCAAAAATACAAAGAATTGCGCGATATTATTGCCATTCTGGGTATGGACGAATTGTCAGACGAAGATAAACTGACCGTGATGCGTGCGCGTAAGATTCAACGCTTCCTGTCGCAACCGTTCCACGTTGCCGAAGTATTTACCGGCTCTCCCGGCAAATATGTATCGCTGCGTGACACCATTGCCGGCTTTAAAGCTATTTTGAACGGTGAATACGACCATCTGCCTGAACAAGCTTTCTACATGGTAGGCGGTATCGAAGAAGCGGTCGAGAAAGCGAAAACCTTAAACTAAGGAGGTCGGCATGAGCATCATGCGAGTTGAAGTGGTAAGTAGCGAGCAGAATATCTATTCAGGCGAAGCCAGTTTTGTAGTGGTTCCGACTGTTCAAGGTGAGCTCGGTATTTATCCGCGACACGAGCCGATTATGAGTTTGGTACGTCCCGGTGCATTGCGTTTGACCGTGCCGGGCGAAGCCGAAGAAGTGCTTGTTGCCGTTTCCGGCGGAGTGCTGGAAGTGCAGCCCAACCAACTTACTGTGTTGGCAGATGTTGCCGTGCGCAGTTCCGAGATGGATCGGGAGCGCGCGGAAGCTGCTAAGAAGGCGGCGGAAACCGGCATTTCTCAAGCCAAAGACGATAAATCGCTGGCTGAAGCGCACAAAGCCTTGGCCGCAGCGATTGCCCAGCTCAAAACCTTGGATTATCTTCGTTCGCACAAAAACAAATAAGCAGATTTGCTTTACAAAAAGCACGGTCGATTACCGTGCTTTTTATTTTTTGGATTGACTGGAAAATATGAAAAATTTGCTGGGATAAGTTTAAATAGGGGAGAACATTCTATAGTGGATTAACTTTAAATCAGGACAAGGCAATGAAGCCGCAGACAGTACAGATAGTACGGAACCGATTCACTTGGTGCTTCAGCACCTTAGAGAATCGTTCTCTTTGAGCTAAGGCGAGGCAACGCCGTACTGGTTTAAAGTTAATCCACTATAACAAGTCCAAATCAAAAGATCGTCTGAAAAATCTTGTTTCAGGTTTTCAGACGACCTTTCGTTTGCCGGCTGCTTGGCATCATGCGGTTTGTGGAATAGTTTTGATACCGTTTGCGAGGGAAGGGCGGGTTGGATATTTTCCAGTCCGAATGACAATGATTATGTTTGGAGGTCGTCTGAAAATTTTGTCTTACGGTCTTGTGTTGTTTGGAAGGATGAGAGGCTATCGAGAGAAAAGTGTGAGGAAAGGTCGTCTGAAAGCTATGTTCAAGGTTTAATACCATGGAAGCTGCATTTTCAGACGACCTTTTTCATCGCTATGGCTTCACAGGCTTCAAGGTCGGCAAAACCGTATCCCAAATGGCAAGGACTTCAGCTTCGCTGCGCTTCGTCCCGTCTTTTTTCTCTGCGCCGAACTGCATCATGATGCGCGGATCGCCACCGTCGCGTTCCCAAAAGAACATATATTTGTTGCCGCCCCATTTCACCAATTTTTCCTCGCCCGACATACCGTTGATGGTGCGTTTGCCTTGGCGGATGGTGCGGGTTAACGCTTTAATCAATAAACCTTTTTCTGGGTCGACTTTGCGTTGCAGCAACGTCGCTTCGCCCGCTTTCAACACATCGCCGTGCATGATTTCCAGACTCATATCGTGTTGTTTGGCAAATTCGACGGTACTATGAACTTCAAACGGTTTTTTGCCGTCATCGGCGATAAAACCGCCTATCAGACAGATACCGTGTCGATTCGGTACTTCAAATTCCTGCCTGGTTTTCAATCCATTGAGGATTTCTTGGCGGAATTTTTTCTCCATGCCGTTTATCAGCTCTTTTTCTTGGGCTTTCCAGTTGGCAGGGGCTTTCTTATTGTCGGCAGGGATATAGAAAAAACTGCGTACGATATAGGCGTCATCATTATCCAGTTTGAAATATAAGTCGGCTTCGTAGGGCATACCGTCTTTCCCGATAATGTTTTCCCAATGAAATCCCCCGCGCGTTACCTGCATCATTGCCCGATCCGGAATCAGGGTGCGGGTATCGACGACAATATCCGTTCCATCTCTACCATTTTGCTTAGTCTCATTGATGGTCCTAACGTTTCTCTTCCAGTCGTTAAACATGACCATCACGCTCCAGCCGTTGTAATCAAGGTGCGTACTGCCATGACGGCGTTTGGACGGCAGGCGTAATTGATAGCGACCGCTGCAATAGGGCTGTTCAGTCCAGTAGGCGGTATCGATGGCGGATTTGGTGACGGTCGGTGAAGTTTCTGCCGATGGGGAAACGGTGGGCGTGCAGGCTGCGACGGCAAGTATTAGAGACAGTGTAGTCAGACGGATGGACATAAATAAGCTCCGTGATAGATAGGGGTCGTCTGAAAGTATAGTTTATTCAGACGACCTTTGTCATAAAACGGGCTTGGCGGTATTTATTGGATATAGATGGAAATTTGGCGTGTTTTTGAGCGGACTTGAGGCTTTGAGATGATTTTTGCTGTGTGAAAGTCCGTTATAAGCCTGTCTTTATTTCAAACTATTCTTCTTCTCGATGGTCTCTTTCTGAGGTATTGTCTTTCACTACGGCTTTATTTTCAAAAATTGTTAATATCCGAAAAATTGATTATACTTATAAAGTATTAGTTCATCTGGTCTATTATTGTTGTCAGGTTCAATCTGATTCTGAATCTGCCAATATCCAATTTAAGACCGTTATGCGAAGAATGGCGGCGATGCGTCTTTTCGATTGCTATTTTTCTCGGTGGATTGGAATATAGTGGATTAACTTTAAATCAGGGCAAGGCGAGGCAACGCCGTACTGGTTTAAAGTTAATCCAATATAAAAATGCAAGGCAGGAACTTGGCGCTTTATCTCCATCCACTCAAAACAAAAGAGAGAATTTATGGACACAACCAAACCTACTCCCCATCCCGACCAACAGGCCAACCGCCGCTACCTGACCGTGTGGCGGTGGCATTTTTATTTCGGGCTATTGGTCGCGCCCTTTCTGACCCTGCTTGCCGTAACAGGTCTAGGCATGCTTCTATTCGCCAACATCACCGGTAAAGAGGGCGAGCGCATACACGTTACCCCGCAGGCGCAGGCGCAGCCTTTGTCGGCGCAGGCGGAAGCGGCGCGGCAGTCTGTGAACCCTGAAACCGCGTCGGTGGTGCAATATATCGCGCCGCGCGCCGACGATATGGTTGCTGTGTTCCGCGTAAACAACGACGACAAAGCGACCATGGTCGCCGTCGATCCTTACACGGCGACAGTCGTCAATTCCATGCCGCGTAATGAGGGCTGGTATCACACGATGGATGGAATCCATGGCGATATGATGCTCGGCACGGCGGGCGATTACCTGATAGAAACCGCCGCGTCGCTGACTATCTTAATGATGATTACAGGGATTTATCTTTGGTGGGCGAAACAGCGCAACCTGAAATCCATGCTTGTGCCGCAAACGGGCAAAGGACGCTCGTGGTGGCGCAGCATGCACGGCGCATTCGGCACTTGGGTTTCTTTGATTTTATTGCTGTTCTGCCTGTCAGGTGTTGCTTGGGCGGGCATTTGGGGCGGTAAGTTCGTTCAGTCTTGGAGCCAGTTCCCCGCCGGCAAATGGGGTGTTGAACCGAACCCCGTATCCGTCGTGCCGACCCACGGCGATGTGTTGAACGACGGCAAAACCAAAGAAGTACCGTGGATTTTGGAACTCACGCCCATGCCTGTTTCGGGTACGACGAAGGGCGAAAACGGCATCAATCCGAGCGAACCGATGACTTTGGAAACGGTTGACCGCTTCGCCCGCGAAATCGGTTTCAAAGGCCGCTACCAGCTCAACCTGCCCAAAGGCGAAACGGGCGTGTGGACGCTGTCGCAGGATTCGATGAGCTACGACATGATCAGCCCGACCGCCGACCGCACGGTGCACATTGACCAATACAGCGGCAAAATTCTGGCCGACATCCATTTCGACGATTACAACTTCTTCGGCAAATTCATGGCGGCGAGCATCGCGCTGCACATGGGAACGCTGGGCTGGTGGAGCGTGCTGGCGAACGTCTTGTTCTGCCTGGCGGTTATTTTCATCTGCATCAGCGGCTGCGTGATGTGGTGGAAACGCCGCCCTGACAATGCGGGCGGACTGGTTCCTCCGGCGCAGAAAATCGAGTTGCCGGTATGGTGGGCAATGGCTGTGCCGCTTTTGATTGTGGCGGTATTGTTCCCGACCGCCATCGCCGCCATCGCTGTGATTTGGCTCTTGGATACGGCTTTGCTATCGCGGATTCCGGCGTTGTCGCGGTGGTTCAAATAAACGCTTACGACGTGTGGCAAACATAAACCGTCAGGCTTGATTTGCCAAAGCTAAAAGGTCGTCTGAAAACCAAATTAGGTTTGAACTGCACCCCAAAAGTTGGACACATCCCCTCCAACTCACAAGGTGCAGTT
>CAUVJL010000014.1:0-32005 GCA_963552075.1 uncultured Neisseria sp. | reverse complement strand
ACTGTCTGCGGCTTCGTCGCCTTGTCCTGATTTAAAGTTAATCCACTATATATAGCGCAACGGCAAACATTGCGACAGGTCGTCTGAAAGTTTGAAAAACAACGGCTTGCTGCCGCTTCCCTCTTTCAGACGACCTGTTCGACCGTATCATTCGGCTTTTAGATGGTGTGTTTCTGACGTTTTTTCAGTTTGGTCTTAATCCGACCCTGTTTGAGCTGCGACAGGCGTTCGACAAAAACGATGCCCATCAAATGATCCAACTCGTGCTGCACGCAAATCGCCAACAGACCGTCCGCCTCCAGCGTGAATTTCTCGCCTTTTTGGTTCAAAGCCTCGACCTTGACGCGCTCGGCGCGGGTAACGGTGTCGTAAATGCCCGGCACGGACAAACAGCCTTCTTCGTAAGTGGTTTCGCCGTCTTTTTCAACAATGACGGGGTTGATAAACACGCGCGGCTCGCTGCGGTCTTCGGTCAAATCCATCACGACGACGCGCTCATGCACATCGACCTGCGTCGCCGCTAGCCCGATACCGCGCGCTTCGTACATGGTTTCAAACATATCAGCAACCAGCTTTTGGATGCGCTCATCGACTTGCTCGACAGGCTTCGCCACGGTGTGCAGACGCTCGTCGGGATATTGCAGGATATTCAGTAAAGCCATAATTTTCTCTTCGTTTTTCAATACTTGGGACGCGCATTCAAACACGTCCGGCAGCAGATTGTGTGTGTTTTCATACAAATTTTGCGCCTGTCTTCACAATTCCCGTGATGACACTAACATTCAATGATAAAATATGCGTCAATGAATTTCTGTTCAATGCGCACGAAACGCCTATTGACGTTTTTTAAAGGGGGACGGCGGTTTTTTGCAAACTCCCGGCCATTTCATTTTCTCCGTTTATCATTTAAAGACAAACCGAATCAATTTCAAGGGGAACGGTTATGCAACAACGTATTATAACCCTGCTTTGTGTCGCGGGCATGGCAATTTCCGCCCACGCTCAAGCAGCTTCATTAAAAGTGCGCCCCGATGCGCCGCAACGCTACGTCGTGAAAAACGGCGACACACTCTGGGGCATCTCCGGCAAATATCTGTACAGCCCGTGGCAGTGGAACCGCCTTTGGGGCGCAAACCGCGGCGAAATCCGCAATCCGCATCTGATTTATCCGGGGCAGGTGTTGGTTTTGCGCTACGTCAACGGCCGCCCGCAACTGGGCTTCGAAAACGGCTCCGCAGGCAATGACGGCATTCCGGTCATCAAACTCAGCCCGCGCGTCCGCGAAACCTCTTCAGGCTACGGCATCCAAACCGTCAACGTGAACTTCTACCGCATGTTCATGCAACATCCGCAGTTCATCGACCAAATGAAGACCCAAGACGCACCGCGCCTGATCGACGGTCCTGACAACCGCATCATGTACAGCAAAGGCGAACGCGTGTACGCCTACGGCGTTACCGAACCCGGCCGCTATCTGGTTTACCGCGCCGTCAAAGACCTGACCGATCCCGATACCCGCAAATACCTCGGACAAGAAGTCGTCTTCAGCGGCATCGTCAGCACCCTGCCCTACACCAACAGCGCGCTGGACTCCGCTTCCGACGAAGACCGCAAATACCTGAAAGACGGCGAATACTACACCCGCCTGCACCCGCTGGCGAAAGTGCCAACCCAAACCGCGCAGCCTATGATTGTGGAAGAAGCCGTTTCCGAAATCCGCAAAGGCGACTTCCTGCTGAAAATGGACGGCGAAACCGAGCCTTTCCAAATCATGCCGCACGCGCCGACGCAACACATCGACGGTAAAGTCATCTCCATCCTCGACGGCGTACACGAAGCCGGACAATTCCAAACCGTTACCCTGAACAAAGGTTCCGCCGACGGCTTGGACAAAGGCACGGTCTTGAGCATTTACAAACGCGACCGCCAAGTGAAAGTCGATTTGGAAGAAGGCAAAAAAGGCCGTAAGAACATCGTTAAATATGTTTCCATCCCTGCCGAAGAAACCGCATTGGCTATGGTATACCGCACTGGCGAACATCTCTCGTCCGCCATCATTTTGGAAAACCTGACCAGCATCAACATCGGCGACACCGTATCCGAACCCGGCCGCGACTTGGACAACATGTCTGACGACAAACCGCACGTCCGCAACGAACCGCAAGATTCCCACGATACGGAACACAACCAATACAATATCCACAGCAACATCAATAAATATTGATTGATTGCCGACAACAAAACGTCGTCTGAAAATTTCAGACGACGTTTTTTATATGGGTCATAAAGGTCGTCTGAAAACGACGCCGTTTATGATGAAACGCTTCTCATCGGCAGAAACCGCGTTTCGTTTTCACAAGAGCAAAATCCAATGATGCACCTTCAACAAGCTAACTCAATACAGCATTACGCTGTACAAGTTTGAAGCAAACATTTTTTTCAAACATCGAAGTTCCAGCCAAACCTTTAATTTTCCCAAATATAGTGGATTAAAATTGCAATGATACGGCGTTGCCAACGCCCTTATGTACTACCCGTACACGGCGGGCGTTGTCGCCTTGTCTCATTTTTATTTTAATTCACTATACAGTCCATCAAATTTGCCTCTCAGCAATGTTTCGCCCCACACCAAACACCAAGCCAATCGGCTTTCTACCCCCTGACGAACCGCCGCATGATTACCCATCTGATTTAAAGCAAATCCACACAACCAAAACCTACGGATATAAAAAGGTCGTCTGAAACCTTTTCAGATTTCAGACGACCTCGATATCAAAACCTAAGCAATTAATCGTCGCTGGTGAATGCCAACAAGATGCGCAACAGGCTGCTGAAAATATTGTAAATCGAGATGAAAATGGTCAGGGCCGCGCTGATATGGCTGTCTTCGCCACCGTCAATCACGGTACGTACCTGCCACATAATAACCAGCGAACTGAACACAACGAACGCGCCGGAAATCGCCAGGCTCAGAGCCGGAATTTGCAGAATGAAGTTAGCAACCACTGCAATCATCAGAACCACACCGCCGATTGCCAAGAAGCGTCCGAGCGAGTTCATATTCATCGTTGTGCGGCGCGCCATTGCTGCCATCGTAAAGAATACGCCGGCGGTCATGGCTGCGGCAACACCTACGATTTGAGTACCATTACGGATAGCAAGCGCATATTGCAGCAACGGGCTGATCAACACACCCATACCGAAGGTGAAAATCATCAACAAGACAACGCCCGTATTGCTGTAACGGTTTTTCTCGATAAGGAAAATCATACCGTAGAAGAATGCCAATACAGCTACAAAACCCATCCAGCGTGCGCCGAACATAGCGTACAGGTTTAGGTTCAAAGCGCTGCTGGCAAATGCGCCGGCAATAGCGGGAATGAAAGACAAACCCAGCAGGCGGTAAGTTTTTTGCAAGACAATGTTTTGGGAAACTTGTCCTGCAAGAGGATAGTCGTAAACGTCGTTTCGCATGGCGTTTGCTCCTGAAAAAATGTGTGAAAACAAAAAGAGTACTGATTCTATCAGCAAATTATTGGCTTGGGCATAAAAATATGCCTACGTCGCCGTTTGAGGATAAGTGGTAGCGTTCAAAGCATTTTAAAGTGCCGCACTCATAAATTTACATAAAAGACTGCTTCTGAAACCGATGTCGAATCTTTGCCCACCCCTTTTACCGTTTGATTTGATTTTCACCACTTCAAAACCGGATAAAACCAACTTCTGCAAGATAATGGATTTTGGAATTTAATGATTTACCATAGCAAATTTGAACAGAGCCAGTTTCAGGCTGTGTAAACAACATAAGAAATAAAATAACTTCATTGATTATTTATCAACTTTCGATTTATTGTCTGTCGAACCGTTGAATGATAGGATTGCGGCGGTAAGTGTAGTGCAATCGCTCAAAATTTCATAAACGGCTGATTTCAGACGACATCAATGATGCGCAGAAAGCTGCTGTCTTCGATTTTAGCGATTCGTTATGTTTCACTTCATATCAATGATTACATAAGGAAATACAGTATGAACCGTCGTCAATTCTTGGGTGGTACAGCCGTTTCTTTGGCAGCTGCCGCTTCATTCGCCCGCGCCCACGGACATCATGACCATAAAGGCCATTCACACGCTGCCCCTGCTGCTGCGTCCAAAACCTATGAAGCAGCCAGAAAAGCGGCTGCCCACTGTGTTGAAGCAGGTCAAATCTGTTTGGCACACTGCATCAGACTGCTGAGCCAAGGCGATACTTCCATGAAAGATTGCGCAACAGGTGTCAATCAAATGCTGGCATTGTGCGGCGCGCTGCAAAACCTTGCCGCCCAAAACTCTCCGCTGACCCCTTCTTTGGCAAAAGTCTGCATTGAAGCGTGCAAACAATGTTCCGCAGCGTGCAAACAACACGCAGGCCACCACGCAGAATGCAAACAATGCTATGAGTCTTGCCTTGCCTGCATCAAAGAGTGCGAAAAAATCGCTGCTTAATTGATGCAGTCAATTACCGGTCTGCCTGTGAAACAAACTTTGTTTTGCAGGCAGACCGGTTTGTTTAAAGGGGAGGACTTTCACAAATTGATTTGAAATGTAAGTTTTGTTTGTAGAATGTTGTGTCTTTGCCTACAAAATCTTGTCATAAATTTAAAATTTCACGCACCGGCGAAAAACGGTATGTTTAAGATTATTAAGTTCTGTAACTCGCCCCGTTCTGAAATGAAGACAACAGGTTGCAAGACTTCAATCTTAACCATTCCAATGGTCTTAAAATTTCTGCCAAACACATGATTTTCACGCTTCTTAACAGACGTTTTCTTGATAAGGTCGTCTGAAAATTGCCCGACACCTTGATAAGCTTTACAATGCAAGTAATTAAAATACATCCCGCCTTATCTTCCCTTTCATGAGTTCCGTACCCTTCATCGAAATGAAAGACGTTGCCTTCGCGTATGGCGACCGTCCGATTCTGAACAATATTAATTTCAGCATTCCCCAAGGAAACTTCGCCGCCGTGATGGGCGGTTCGGGCAGCGGCAAAACCACGCTGATGCGGCTGATTACGGGTCAGATTCATCCTCAGTCGGGTAAGGTTTTGATTGAAGGACGTGATTTGGCGGGTTTTTCGGCTGATGAATTGTACGAACACCGCCGCCGCATGGGCGTGTTGTTCCAGCATGGCGCGCTGTTTACCGATTTGTCAGTATTCGACAATATCGCTTTTCCGATGCGCGAACTGACGCGCCTGCCGGAAGCGGTTATCCGCGATTTGGTTTTGTTGAAATTGAACGCGGTCGGTCTGCGCGGCGTGGAAAACCTGATGCCGTCCGAACTCTCCGGCGGGATGTCGCGCCGCGTTGCGCTTGCCCGCACGATTGCACTCGACCCTGAAATCATGTTGTACGACGAGCCGTTTACCGGCCTCGATCCGATTTCCTTGGGCGTGATTGCCCACTTGATCAGCCGCGTCAACAAGGCTTTACGTTCGACCAGTATTATGGTAACGCACGACATTGAAAAATCTTTGGAAATCGTCGATCAAGTAATTTTCTTGGCACACGGCGAAATTATGTTCTCCGGCTCGCCGCAGGAAATGCGCGAACTGGATTCGCCTTGGGTGCGCCAGTTTGTCGGCGGCTTGGCAGACGGCCCCGTCGCATACCGCTATCCCGCGCAAACGTCGTTGCAGCAAGATTTGCTTGGGTAGTTTTCAGACGACCTCGGTTTGCAGACGTCGTCTGAAACGTCTGTACTGTTGTTGCCTGAAGCCGAAATCATTTTTCAGACGACCCATCATCATCCTAAAAGGTCGTCTGAAACCCGTTAATCCGTAATGGAAACCTATGAATTTTATCCGTTCCGTCGGGGCGAAAACCCTCGGCTTTATTCAATCTCTCGGCAGTATTACGCTGTTTCTGCTGAACATTCTGGCGAAATCCGGTACGGCTTTCGTCCGTCCGCGCCTGAGCGTGCGCCAAGTGTATTTTGCCGGCGTGCTGTCGGTGTTGATTGTTGCCGTTTCAGGGCTGTTCGTCGGCATGGTTTTGGGTTTGCAGGGCTATACGCAGTTATCGAAATTCAAATCTGCCGATATTTTGGGCTATATGGTCGCGGCTTCGCTGTTGCGCGAACTGGGTCCGGTATTGGCGGCGATTCTGTTTGCCAGCAGTGCGGGTGGTGCGATGACCAGCGAAATCGGTTTGATGAAAACGACCGAACAGCTCGAAGCGATGAACGTGATGGCGGTCAACCCTGTCGCCCGCGTGGTTGCGCCGCGCTTTTGGGCGGGCGTGTTTTCCATGCCGCTTTTGGCTTCGATTTTCAACGTGGCGGGGATTTACGGCGCGTATTTGGTCGGCGTAACCTGGCTGGGCTTGGACAGCGGCATTTTCTGGTCGCAAATGCAGAACAACATCACGATCCATTACGACGTAATCAACGGCCTGATCAAATCCGCCGCGTTCGGCGTGGCGGTAACGCTGATTGCCGTGCATCAGGGCTTCCACTGCGTACCGACCTCGGAAGGCATTTTGCGCGCCAGCACGCGCACGGTGGTTTCGTCCGCCCTGACGATTTTGGCGATTGACTTTGTGTTGACCGCATTGATGTTTACGGAATGACAGGTCGTCTGAAAACGAAACAAAGAACATTGGATATTCAAGGAACTTTAATGAAAAAGAATGTATTGGAATTTTGGGTCGGACTGTTTGTCCTGCTCGGCGTGGCAGCGGTCGGCTTTCTCGCTTTCCGCGTGGCGGGCGGCGCGGCGTTCGGCAATTCCGGCAAGACTTATACCGTATATGCCGATTTCAGCGACATCGGCGGTTTGAAGGCCAACGCGCCGATCAAATCCGCGGGCGTATTGGTCGGACGCGTCGGTTCTATCGAGCTTGACCCGAAATCCTATCAGGCAAAAGTCCGCCTCGATTTGGACAGCAAATATCAGTTCAGCAGCGATGTTTCCGCGCAAATCCTGACTTCCGGCCTGTTGGGCGAACAATATATCGGCCTGCAACAAGGCGGCGACACGGAACCCCTCGCCGCAGGCGATACCATTTCCGTTACCAGCTCCGCCATGGTTCTGGAAAACCTGATCGGTAAATTCATGACCAGCTTCGCCGAGAAAAACGCGGCGGGCGGCAACGATGCAGCAAAAACTACCGAATAAACGTACACCATCATATTGATACTAGGACACTTAATCATGAAAAAAACCTCTTTCATCAGCGCACTGAGCATCGGCATCTTGAGCATCAGCATGGCGGTTGCCGCCCCTGCCGACGCAGTGAACCAAATCCGTCAAAACGCCACTCAAGTATTGAGCATCTTAAAAAGCGGCGATGCCAACACCGCCCGCCACAAAGCCGAGGCCTATGCGATTCCCTATTTCGATTTCCAACGCATGACCGCGCTGGCAGTCGGCAACCCTTGGCGTACCGCATCTGACGCGCAAAAACAAGCGTTGACCAAAGAATTTCAAACCCTGCTGATCCGCACCTACTCCGGCACCATGATGAAATTCAAAAACGCCAGCGTCAACGTCAAAGACAACCCCGTTGTCAATAAAGGCGGCAAAGAAATCATCGTCCGCGCCGAAGTCAGCGTACCTGGTCAAAAACCCGTCAACATGGACTTCACCACCTACCAAAGCGGCAACAAATACCGCGCCTACAACGTCGCCATCGAAGGCGCGAGCCTGGTAACCGTGTACCGCAACCAATTCGGCGAAACCATCAAAGCCAAAGGCATAGACGGACTGATTGCCGAGCTGAAAGCCAAAAACGGCAGCAAATAATGCAAAGACAAGCCATGCCGTCCGTTTTCAGACGACATGGCTTTTGCACACCATGACCTTCAGGTTTTATCATCCAAGATTAAGTTGACAAGACAGCCATGCAAACCGAACTTCGCGACGGTACGCTGCACATCAGCGGCGACGTAACCGTCAAAACCCTGACCGCCGCCGCCTTTACCCGCTTCAGACAGCAATGTCGTCTGAAAGACACCCGCGCGGTCGATTTGAGCGGCGTCGGGCGCGCCGATTCCGCCTGCGTGTCCCTGCTGCTTGACGCACTGCGCCGCCCGGACGGAAAAATCAGCCTGCAAGGCATACCCGAATCCGTGCGCACCCTGTCCGAGCTTTACGAAATCAAAGACTGGTTGAACCCATGAAAAAAACCACCGCTTCACTCCTATTCCTCATCGGCCTGACCTCAACCCCCGCATTTGCCGAGAACAACCCCGCCGACCCCTACGAAGGCTACAACCGAGCCGTCTTCAAATTCAACGACAAGGCCGACCAATACGTCCTCGCCCCCGTCGCACGCGGCTACCGCAAAATAACGCCCAAGCCCGTCCGCACCGGCGTGAGCAACTTCTTCAACAACCTGCGCGACGTCGTCAGCTTCGGCAGCAACGTCTTGCGCCTCGATGTCAAACGCGCCAGCGAAGACCTCGTCCGCGTCGGCATCAACACCACCTTCGGACTTGGCGGCCTGATTGACGTCGCAGGCGCAGGCGGCGTTCCCGACAACAAAAACACCCTCGGCGACACCTTCGCCACATGGGGCTGGAAAAACAGCAACTACTTCGTTGTCCCGCTGCTCGGCCCCTCCACCGTCCGCGACACCGCAGGCAACGCCATTACCACCGTCTATCCTGTCAAAAGCGCCGTGTTCCACACTCCCGCAGGCCGCTGGAGCACCACCGGCTTGAACATCGTCAACACCCGCGAAGCCCTGCTTGACCTGACCGACGGTTTGGAAGACGCCGCCATCGACAAATACAGCTACACCCGCGACCTCTACATGAAAGTGCGCAGCCGCCAAACCGGCGGGACATTACCGCAAGGCGAGGATGACAATATCGACATCGACGAATTGGTGGACAGCGATCTGCCTGTCGAAGCCGGGGCAGATGCCTCCAATACCTCTGCCGGCGAAACTGCCGACCTTTATTTATACACCCCTATCCAAACCGGCACACCAGCCGATGATGCGGCAAACGATTAATCCGGTTTCCATGCAAAAGGTCGTCTGAAACCTCTTTTCAGGGTTTCAGACGACCTTTTTCTATGCCGTTTTAGAAAATCATAAGTCTGCTTGCGCGACTCACCACCAAGCCTGCGCCACGTCATATAGTGGATTAAATTTAAATCAGGACAAGGCGACAAAGCCGCAGACAGTACAGATAGTACGGCGAGGCAACGCCGTACTGGTTTAAAGTTAATCCACTATAAAATCAGAATGACCGTTACAAAAAGGTCGTCTGAAATATCGACTTCAACGGAAATTTCTATTTCCCATCCGTTGAATACCCGTTTTCAGACGACTTCTCAGGGTGGTTCAATCATTCAAAGTCAAACAACTATGCAGACTCTGCACACCCGCCGTCCGCGTATTTTCAATTTCATGCTGCTTAAAAACTTATCCGACTTGAGGCAGATTCCAATCAATCCAAAATATTAATGTGATACGGCTTTTAATTTTCTGATGACAATTCTTGATCTTCAAATTCCATACTTTCCGGATTTAGCTTCCAAACCGTCTTATCCTTAGAAGATATGGATTTTTTACCCTGATGAAATTCATAGCAGACCCTATCTGTTTTCAATACAAACTCCTTGCTGAGTTCAAATTCCATCACACACTTTCCCTGTGGCTTCAAGGACAAGGTATCTGCTACATGATAACTCAGTATTCCATCTATTTTTTTAAAATTGAAGGGCGGGCGCAACAATTTTTTATTGTCATAGAATGATTCATATATCACATCTATCGAGCCTAAAGTTGGAAGACCGGTATGGTCTTGACCTATGCTTCCATCCTTTCTATTGACCAGATAGATAACATATTCTTGTTCAACAATGCTATTTCCTTCAGATTCTTCCGACTCCCTATTAGTGGCAACAACAAGCCATGCAAATGAATCATTATAGGGAATCACACCCAAAACTTTTGCATGCTCAGGGATAACGGTGCCCATTGAAACTGGATATATATATTCTTTAACATCCTTTGGCGCCTTAATCTTATTCAAATCCAGAAAGCCATTTGACAGTCTCGGGTAGGATTGAAACCAGGTTTTAGATGAAATAGGCAAGGTTAAACATTCCGCCTCTGCCAAATGCTTCTGTTCCTTAGGATAATTGATGTAGCACTTATCCTTGTCGGTTTTTTGGGATGATACGGCAGGCTCTTTTTTGCTGTTTTGATCAGCAAGTGTTTCTTGGGAAGCTGCCGGTCCGACGCCGCAAGCCGCCAAAGCCGTGAGTGAAAACACGAATAAGATTGCGCGGTTGAGTTGAGAAAAAATCATATCTTTCCTTAAATATCCATATCATTTTGGCTCAAGCCCTTTAAGATATGAAGAATGATAACATCCAATATGAATTTTTACCTACTCATCCGCAGAAGTTTCTTCCCTTACCGACATAAGCCTATTTTGCGGCAAAACCCGCTATTCTAAAGCAACCGCATTTCCCGCCGCCTCCCACAATTCCCGCTTCTTCCCTACCGTCAGTTTTTTAATGGCGATTTCCCGTTTCAGCGCCTCGCTTTTGGAGAGGTCGTCTGAAACGATACGCATCGCCGTCGGTTTGTTCAGCCGCGTGTATTTCGCGCCTTTGCCGGCGAGGTGGACGGCAAACCGCTCTTGCGGGCGGTTGCTGATACCGCAGTAGAGTGCGCCGTTTTCACACAGAATTAGGTAAACGCGCCAATTTTCCACGCTCATGCGTCTGCTTCCTTGGCGAAACTTTCCGTGAAGATACGGACGGCGGCTTCGGTTTTGGCGGACTGGACGCGATAAGGCGTCACCAAATAGAGGCTGACCGGCGGCAGCGTCCATTCGGGCAAAACGGTTTTCAGACGGCCTTGGGCGATTTTTTCCCGAACTTCGCCGCCCACTTGCAAAGATAAACCGAAACCGCTTTCGGTCAGGCTGCACACGGCGGCAAGATGCGTACAGGCAATGCTGTCGGCGATGTCGAGGAAATAGCTTTCGCCGCCGTGTTGCAAGGTCGTGCGGACGGGCAGGAAGTGCAGCCAGCGGTGGGTGTGAAGCTGCGAGGGATGGGTGATGGGCGGATGGCGGTCGAGATAATCGGGTGCGGCGCAAATGCTGTACGGCCAGGTAACGAGATGACGCGCGACCAGATTGGGATCGTCCAAAGCGCGGTCGCCGCCGCGTATGGCGATGTCGGTCTGATTGTGTTGCAGGTCGTCCAAGGTATCGCTGAAATTGAGGACGGGGCGGATTTTAGGGAACTCGGTTTGCAATCGCGAAAAGGCCGTCTGAAAAGCGCGGGATTCGATGACCGTAGACGTCAGGGAAATCCGCAATTCGCCGACGGGCTCGGTCTTCAGATTGTCGATAACGGTACGCGTATCGGACAAGGTAGCGGCGAGGCGGCGACAGTATTCGCCCAAGGCGCGGCCGGCATCGGTGGGCGAAAGGCTACGCGTACTGCGGTTTAACAGCTTGATGCCGTGCAGGGTTTCGAGGCGGTTGATGTGCTGGCTGACCGCCGACGGAGTCATGCCCAGCGCGGCAGCAGCGGCGTTCATGCTGCCGTGTTCGAGGACGGCGGCGAAAACGAGCAGGGGTTTGATGTCTTGCATGGTGTTTACCAGGTTGGAATCGGCGTTTTCAGACGACCTGTTGGGAATACTGCGGATTATATAGCGCGGATGAAAAATCGGCGCGGAACTGATTGGGCGGTTGAGCCATATTCGCTTATCGCCATTTGCATATCTACCCTTTTTCAGGTATACCGCCAATTGATGTTCACATTTTAAAAGGATTTTATGATGGCTTCTTTCGACGAACCGGGCCGCGTCAAACGCGAAGGCATACTGACGCGCCTGCTGCGTTTTTTGGGTATCGGTCCTTCTGCCGAAGATGAACAAGAGCGCGCGCGTTTGGCGGCTTTGAATTTGAATACGGCGGTTTATGCCGACTTATTCGCCAACGAACCGGAAGAAATGCTGGTCTTGACTTCCGATTTCAACCCCGAGATAGGAACATTCAGGATTAATGCGGGCATAGGTGGCGGCAAAAAACAATTCCAAGCCAAAAGCTGCCCAATTTTAGGCTATGTCCATGTTAAAAGCGGTACGTTCATGGATCAGCCCGCATACAAGCTGACCTGGGCAGAAGACGATGCAAACAACCCTTTTAAAAACTGTTCATTTCAGACGCTCAAGCCACTGACTGTGTACCGTATCCAAAGTAAGTTAGCCATGGATTGGGAGCCATTCGGAAGCGAGTGGTTGAGCCATATACTTTTAGTTGAAGTACTCGAAAGCGATGCACACAATCAAGAATTGGAAAACCTACGCCGCGAATATCTGAATCCCGTTTTGTTTACCCATCCGCTGGCAACATTCAGATTAAACACATTTATGGAAAATTTCGAAGCCAAGGCAGAATGGGCGGGGCTGCCTGTGAAATTGTCTTTGAACGCAGAGGGCGACAAACCGGCGGGCGGTACGCTCAAACGCTTGCCGGAAGTATTTGCCCAACAGACGCAACTCTATGCCTCCCTAAACACCTACCTGCTCGAACATATCCGCAAACACAACGGCATCCGCACCAAAGACGAATTTTTTCCCAATCCGCATCCGACGGCGGAAAGCTTCCTTCAAGACTTAAAGCTGCAAAAATTGGATTTTTTCGATCAGGATTTCGATATCGTGTTTCACAATGATGACGATGCATTGATACCCGATGGCGAATACTATTTCTATGTTTCATTTGATCCAAAGGGGAACATTACCGGCATCGAGTCCATCCACTGACAACAGGTCGTCTGAAACTTTAAAACCCGTTTCAGACGACCTTTTTTCATCCTATTATTTAGCTCAACTTTATAATAACAACAGCAAAACAGGGATTATCAAGCGTTTCAGACGACCTTACAATGCATTCATCTAATCAATCACATCCCAACAAGGAGTCAAACATGAAAATCGCAGTCATCGGCGCAACAGGTTATGTCGGCAACGCAGTCGTGCAAGAATTGGCGGGTCGCGGGCATGAAGTGACCGCTTTCGCGCGCAATACGGATAAAGTGTTCCAAGCGCAAAATGTTGCCGCCGTCTCCGCAGACGTGAACGCGGCGGACTTCGCCGACAAGTTGGCAGGCTTTGACGCTGTGGTCAGCGCGTTCAATCCCGGCTGGACCAATCCCAATATCGGCGCAGATTTTACACGCGGCGCAAACAGCATCGTCGAAGCGGCAAAAGCGGCGCAAGTACCGTATCTCTTAATCGTCGGCGGCGCAGGCAGCCTGTATGTCGCACCTGATTTGCAAGTTGTCGATACGACCGACTTCCCCAAAGCCATTTACGACGGCGCCAATGCCGCACGCCATCTCTTGACGGCACTCCTGCCGCGCCGCGATGTGAACTGGTCTTTCGTTTCCCCTCCGGCACGACTGGGCGCGGACGGCGGTTTCAGCGAAGACAAAACCGGCAAATACCGCTTGGGCAAAGACGATTTGCTGATGGACGGTGAAATTCCGGCAGGTATCAGCGTGGCGGATTTGGCAGTCGCCATCGCCGACGATGTGGAAAACAAAGCGCATTTGTTTGAACGCTTTACCGTTGCCGCCGCTTAACCGCCAAACATAACAAAGGTCGTCTGAAAACTTTGGAAATCAGGTTTTCAGACGACCTTTTTGTATTCGCTCTACATCACCCGCTGCAACCGACCGCCCCTTTTTTATCAGAAGCGTTTTTGGGAAAAAGAACGAAGATTTGGGTTTCAGACGACCTTCGTGTCGGTTTACCTGAAGGGAAATCGGTGTTATTGTGTTTGGCAGTCTGTTGAAAATAAAATGATTTATGGAAAGAGACTCTTTAAACAGCCAACATTTCGTCCGACTGGTGCAACAAGGCGGCGGCAGCGATTATCTGAGCGGCAATTACCGTTTCGATACGCTGCACAGCGGCATTTCCCTGCATGGCGGCTGCGTGACCGCGCAAAAGGATTTCCAAAGCACGCAGCTTGCCGAGCCGTATATTTCGTTCATCCTGCTGCTGGAGGGGCGTTTGGATTTCGCCATCAATCAAAACCGCTATCAGATTGAGGCTGACGGCGGACGGGTGGTGTTGATTGCTGCGGAGGAGGAGATTTTGTTCAGCCGTTATCTCTACCAAGGGGAAAAAACGGCGAAAATCACGTTGAAAGGCATAGAGCAATGGCTGTCGCAACCGCAATACGCGGCGATGTTGCCAGCGGTTTACCGCGAGACGGTGCGGCATTGGCATTTGAGCGATGAATTGCGCGCTTTGGCGGAAAACAGTTTGATGCTGTCGGCGCAAGGCGACGGTCTGGGCGATGTTTTGCAGCGCGAAGCCGATGCTTTGCAGTTGCTCGCGGGATTGTGGCGCGATTTTTGCAGCCGTTATCCGTTGTCGCCATCGTCTGAAAAATCAGGCGGGACGGTTCGCCCGTCGGATGAGGACGGGTTTGTGCATGGTTTGAATCAGGCATTTGACCAAGGCGCGCACCAAGTGGCGGAACTCGCCGCCGCGCTGCACGTCAGCGAACGGACGCTGCAACGCCGCCTGCGGGATTATTTCGGGATTACCGTCAGCGACTGGCTGCGGCACAAACATATGCAATATGCGCTGTATGCGTTGACGACGGGCAAAGAGAGCATCAGCGAAATCGCCTACCGTTGCGGCTATGGACACACATCCAGCTTCACGCAGGCATTCAAGCAATATTTCGACTGCACGCCTGCGGAGGTGCGCAAGCGGGAGGATTGATGTCGGATGGGATGTTTAGAGGTTTAAAGGTCGTCTGAAACGGTTTCAGACGACCTTTGCGTATGCCAAGCATTAGAGATGGAACCTCTGAAAC
This sequence comes from uncultured Neisseria sp., assembly GCA_963552075.1. Classification (GTDB taxonomy): domain Bacteria; phylum Pseudomonadota; class Gammaproteobacteria; order Burkholderiales; family Neisseriaceae; genus Neisseria. Next base: position 17,146 of record CAUVJL010000014.1, on the reverse strand, counting down.
TGCCCCCTTCACTTTTTCCGTTTCGCCCGCGGATGCCCCTCGTCGTAAACCTTGGCCAGATGGTCGAAATCCAGCTTGGTGTAAATCTGCGTGGTCGAGAGGTTGCTGTGTCCCAGCAGTTCTTGAACGGCGCGGATGTCACGTGAGGATTGCAAAAGGTGGCTGGCGTAGCTGTGGCGCATCATGTGCGGGGAAATGTGTTGCCCGCTGCCCTGCCGTACCGCCCATGCCTGAAGGCGTTTTTGGATTTGCCGCTGCCCGAGCCGCGTGCCGTTTTTGCCGGTAAAGAGCGCGGTTTCGCCGTCTGCCGCCACACGTTCGGACAGATAGGCGCGCAAGGCTTCGACGCTTTTGCCCGACAGCGGGACTTGCCGCTCTTTCCTGCCTTTACCGGTTACGCTTACCCAGCCTTCGTCCAGCAACACATCGCCCAAATCCAAGCTGTGTATCTCGCTCAGGCGCAGGCCGCTGCCGTACATCAGTTCAAACAAGGCATGGTCGCGCACTGCCAAACTGTCATCAACGGGCGAACTGTCGAGCATATGGTTCAACTCTTCCTGCGGCAGGGCTTTGGGCAGGCGTTCGGGCAGGCGCGGGGCTTTCAGGTTGAAGGTCGGGTCGTTGTCCATCATGCCCGACTGCACGAGCCAGCCGCAATATTGCCGCCACGCCGATAATTTGCGCGCCAGCGTCCGTTCGCTCAAGCCTTGTTGTGACAGCCGTTTCAACGCCGCCACAAAATCATCGCGCCGCGTCAAATCCTGCGCCGTTTCAGACGACCCTTCCGTCAAAAGCCGCACGAGTTCGGTCAAATCGCGCCCGTAGGCAGACAGCGTGTGTGCCGACTTGCCCTGTTGCCCCAACATTTTCAAATAGCCGTCCAAAGACAGCCCGAAATCGCGCGCCAACATTTTCAGACGACCTCCAACACGGTTTTCAAAGCCTCCGGCAACCGGCAAACCTTTTGACGCGCATAATCGAAACACACCATGCCCGTGCGCGCCCGCGCCAGCACCTTGCCGTCCGCGATGCGCGTCAGGCGGAACAGCAGCGCGAACCCGCCCTTGCCGATGTCCTCGACGCCCATTTCCGCCGACATTTCATCGCCGTAAAAACCTTGTGCCAAATATTGCACCGCCGCATCCGCCATAATCAGCCCCGCGCCGCCCGCGTCCGTTTCGCTCCAGCCCAAACCCGCCAGCCAACGCATCCGCACTTCATGGCACAAGCGCAAAACGGCATCGTTCGCCAGATGGCCGCCGTAATTCACATCGCCCACCTGCACGCGCAAGGTCGTCTGAAACAACACCGCATCCACATCCGCCACTGCAAACTTAGCCATCACACACCTCCCGCCGCCGTTTCAGACGACCCCGAAAACAAACCGTTATTATAAACCATGTCAGACAAATACCGACCGCACCGTTTGCCCGCCGCAGTTGCCCAAAATCTCATTAATATATAAAACTGATGTAGCCCTGTGTAGTTTTTTAATAAGAAAAACATTATAATTTCCCACATCACCATCCCGCTACCTCACCAAGGAGATTTAAATGGCACTCGTATCCATGCGCCAACTGCTCGACCATGCCGCCGAAAACAGCTACGGCCTGCCCGCATTCAACGTCAACAACCTCGAACAAATGCGCGCTATCATGGAAGCCGCAGACCAAGTCAACGCCCCCGTTATCGTCCAAGCATCCGCCGGCGCGCGCAAATATGCAGGCGCGCCGTTTTTACGCCACCTGATTTTGGCAGCCGTTGAAGAATTCCCGCACATCCCCGTCGTCATGCACCAAGACCACGGCGCATCGCCCGACGTGTGCCAACGCTCCATCCAACTGGGCTTCTCCTCCGTCATGATGGACGGCTCGCTGCTCGAAGACGGCAAAACCCCGTCCACCTACGAATACAACGTCAACGCCACCCGTACCGTCGTTAACTTCTCCCACGCCTGCGGCGTGTCCGTCGAAGGCGAAATCGGCGTATTGGGCAACCTCGAAACCGGCGAAGCCGGCGAAGAAGACGGCGTAGGCGCGGCAGGCAAACTCTCCCACGACCAAATGCTCACCAGCGTCGAAGATGCCGTGCGCTTCGTCAAAGACACCGGCGTGGATGCACTCGCCATCGCCGTCGGCACCAGCCACGGCGCATACAAATTCACCCGTCCGCCCACCGGCGATGTATTGCGCATCGACCGCATCAAAGAAATCCACCAAGCCCTGCCCAACACCCACATCGTGATGCACGGCTCCAGCTCCGTTCCGCAAGAATGGCTGAAAGTCATCAACGAGTACGGCGGCAAAATCGGTGAAACCTACGGTGTACCTGTAGAAGAAATCGTCGAAGGCATCAAACACGGTGTGCGCAAAGTCAATATCGACACCGACCTGCGCCTCGCCTCTACCGGCGCCATCCGCCGCTTCATGGCAGAAAACCCGTCCGAATTCGACCCGCGCAAATACTTGAGCAAAACCGTCGAAGCCATGAAACAAATCTGTCTCGACCGCTACCTCGCATTCGGTTGCGAAGGTCAGGCAGGCAAAATCAAACCCGTTTCCCTTGAGAAAATGGCAAACCGCTACGCCAAAGGCGAGCTGAACCAAATCATCAAATAAACAACGGGACAATCAAACGGGCGGCCATCCAAGCCGCCCGTTTTGTTTGAAGGGAGTATGGGTCAAGTGCAAACCCGTACGGCACTGCACTGCCCGCTCTGATTTAAATTTAATACGCCGGCTTTCCAAACCAGACAAAAGGTCGTCTGAAAACGGCTTCAGGTTGAACACAACCTGCGGCGTTTGTTTTCAGACGACCTTGTTTGCCGAAGAAGCAAACTTATCCCATTTCCCGACTAGCGTGGGATTCGATGACGGGCGGCGATTATTTGTCGCTGCATTGCTTCAAATTAAATTGTGCGGCAGCGGCTTCTCGTTTGTATTCTTCTTCGTAGAGGTAGCTCCGCTGGTAACCCTCCAGCCATTTGTCCATCGGGGCAAGCGCCTTGCGGCATGCCGCTTTGTCTCCGGCATTTTTATAGCTGACGGACAAGTCGTTCAGCGTCCGCATCCATTCGGTCAGATCGAGGAACTTGTCGCATTCGTTGAGATAACGTTGTTTGATAGCGACAGCATCGCGGTAGCGTTTGCCCTGATAGGCGGCCTGAAAACGTTTTTCCATTGCTGCCGCGCCTTTTGCAGAACAGGCGGCAGGCAATTTTTCATAGGTCGCCTCGAAAGATGCATTATGTCCGCAGTATTCTTGGCAGGCTTCGCGGGCTGAATCAGGAATGTTCAGCTTCACGCTGTTGTTGGTAAAGGAAAAATGTACGACGCAGCCATTACGGTTTTTGCTGGTACGGTTTTTGATTGTGCCTTCATAATTACAGACATGGCCGTTTGGATTGACTGTATTGACAGAAACCTGTTTGCCGTTAAGTGTCAATGAGCCGCTGCTGAGACGGTCTTCCGTCAGAACATAATCTTGTGCGGCAGCGTGCAGGGAAAAGCTTGTCAGCAGGAGGAATGCGAGGGTTTTCATCAATGTGCTTTCTTATGATTTACGGGAAAAATGAGATTGACTCGGTGCTTCATCTGATGCTTTTATAGTGGATTAACTTTAAATCAGGACAAGGCGACGAAGCCGCAGACAGTACAGATAGTACGGAACCGATTCACTTGGTGCTTCAGCACCTTAGAGAATCGTTCTCTTTGAGCTAAGGCGAGGCAACGCCGTAATGGTTTAAAGTTAATCCACTATATTATGCAACGAGCAATGTGGATTGTACCGCAATACAAAGGTCGCCTGAAATGCCAAACAGCATTTCAGACGACCTTTCTAATAACGGACAGAAGGCTTATCAACACCCGCCTGCCATCGGCTTTGCAGCGTCAGTTGATCGAATAGCCGCGCAGATATTGGGTACGTTCGCGCGTCATGCGGGTATCGCATTGGAGCTTGAGGTATTCGTTTTGCGCGGGACTGTCCGCCCTTGCTGCCGCCTGTTGGCAGTTTTGGTTTTTGGTTTGAATCCAAGCGCGTTGTTCTGCCAGCATTTCCTGTTGGACAGTACGCTCCATGCCGTCCCATACGCCTTTGATTTCCGCCTCTGCCTGATGGTTTTGCGAACGGGCATTATCTAAGTCGCTTTGAGAGAACGAAGGCTGCTCCTGCTTCTCTTCGCCGTCAGGGCGCAGGATTTCGGTTTCAAGGCCCGCAGCAGGCGGTACGCCCGAAGCTTGGCTCGCCGCGTTGTTTTCCAAAATATCTTCTGCTTGGGCGACAGGCGGCTCTTCAGCGGCTTTGCTTTGCAGGATTTTGATCGCCTCTTCTTTGCTGACTGCCTTACCGTCTATCATCACGATGCTTTTGACACCGTAAGGCAACAGTAAGGAAGACAGGGTTTGCGCGGTCATATTGACGGTATTGTCTTCCAAAGAAACCGTACCGACTTTCGGATCGGGCGTATAGCGGACGCTGGTTGAGAACGTGTTGTTCTCAAAGCTCAGGTTGCTGCCCATGATTTTCTGCTGAAGCATTTCGGTCAAGCCGGTATTGCTGTAAATCAGCGGACTGTTGGCATCGGCGGTACGCAATACTTCGGCAGGGATTTGGATTTTCAAATCGGCGCTGCACAAGGATTTGTTGTCTTCCGTAATTTCTTGCGGATTGTCCAAGACGATATTCAACTCGGAGCCGGCTGCAATGATTTTATCGGCATCGACAAATTGGCGGCTGTCGGCACGGACAAAGGAACGCGCCTCGCGCTTAATGGTTTCTTGGATTTGGTTGCGGATACTTTGAATGGCGGCAGGATTGCCACACTCCAAAGCCTGCTTGGGTTCTTCTTTGCCGCACGCCGCCAACATCAGGGCGATAAGCGGTAAAGCCAGCAGTTTTTTGTGCATAAATAATACTCCTTGATACGGCTCGGAAACCGCATCGTTTTGTCGTTCAGACGACCATCATAACAAAAGCACTTGCAACAAGTAAATGTTGCAAGTGCTTTTTCAACGAACCGTTATAAATGCTTACTTATTTGGTGATGACATTTACAAAACCGGAAAGGATTGCCGCGTTAATCAAGTCCACGAAGAACGCGCCGACCATAGGCACAATCAAGAAGGCTTTGTGCGAAGGACCGAAGGTCTGAGTGATGGACTGCATATTGGCAACGGCGGTCGGCGTTGCGCCCAAGCCGAAGCCGCAGTGTCCTGCCGCCAAAACCGCCGCATCGTAGTCGCGTCCCATAAAAACGTAGGTGGCGAATGTCGCGTACAGAATCATCACGACGGTTTGTACGGCGAGAATGATGGTTACAGGACCCGCTAGACCGGTCAGTTCCCACAATTTCAGGTTCAAAAGCGCCATTGCAAGGAAAAGCGACAGGGAGGCATTGCCGAATACGTCGATGGCGCGGTCGAACATATTGACTTTAAACGCAGAAGTCAGAATGTTGCGGATGACGACACCGGCAAACAGACACCATACGAATTTCGGCAAGTCATACAGATATTCTTTGTCGAAGCCGTCCACAATTTCGGCAAATGCCAAACACGCTGCAAACATGGCAAGCGTTTCGACGGCGGATTCGGCGGTAATCAGGCGGGTGCGCTTCGCTTGTTCGAACACGTCGTCGGCATGTTCGTCTGAATTTGCCTTTTGTCCGCTTTGCTCGATGGGCTTGCGTCCCATTTTGTTGATCAGACGGCGCGCAACCGGACCGCCGATCAGGCCGCCGAATACCAAACCGAACGTGGCGGAAGCCATACCCAATCCGGTAGCACCAACCAAGCCGAATTTGTTCTCAAAGTCCGGACCCCATGCGCCTGCGGTACCGTGTCCGCCGGTCAGGGTAATCGAGCCGGTAATCAGACCGATAAGCGGATCCAGTCCTAAAACCTTCGCCAAGCCGACGCCGACAAAGTTCTGCACGATGATAAATGCCCCTACGACGGCGGTGAAAATCACCAACGGCAGACCGCCCGCTTTCAGGCGGGAAAAGTCCGCGCTCAAACCGATAGAAGTGAAGAAAATCAGCATGAATGCATCTTGCAGCGGCTTTTCAAATTTGAAGCTAACGTCATAAGCTTGATGCAGTGCAAACAGGATAATCGCAGCAATCAAGCCGCCTGCCACAGGCTCGGGAATGTTGAAATCGCGCAGGAATTTGACTTTGTTTACCAAAACCTTACCAATCAACAAAACCAATGTGGCGGCAATCAACGTGTAGTAACTGTTAAATTCCCATTCCATAATTGTTTTACCTCTCAAAATCTCAAAAATGTTTTTCTTAAATCCGCTTTGCGGAATCAAACTGTTGGATATTAGGGGATGGGTTAAAGATTGTCAAAGAATAGCCTTTTGTTTTTTGAATTTTTTACATATGGCATTTTTAAAATCATCAAAATATTTATAAGCATCATGGTATTACATAAAGCTACTTTTTGTTTATTAATTAAATATTTTTAATCCGAATGATATTATTGTTGACAATTCTTTTCGTCAGAATATGAGCTTAATAATGGAAAAAGGTCGTCTGAAAACTTGGAAATCAAGTTTTCAGACGACCTTTTTATCTTCCAGACTCAATCAACCTTTAGTCCGCTCCAACAGTTCTTCCGCCAAGGCGAGATAGGCTTTGGTGCCTTTGGCGTTGGCATCATAGGCGAGCGCGGGCATGCCGTGGCTGGGGGCTTCGGCGAGGCGGACGTTGCGGGGGATGACGGTTTGGAACATCAGGTTGCCGAAATGTTGGAAAAGCTGTTCGCTGACTTCGACGACGAGGCGGCTGCGGCTGTCGTAGAGGGTGCGGACGATGCCGGTGATGTCGAGGCGCGGGTTGATTGCCTGACGGATTTTGCGCACGGTGGCGATGAGGTCGGAGATGCCTTCGAGGGCATAGTATTCGCACAACATGGGCACGATGACGCCGTTGGCGGCGACGAGTCCGTTGAGCGTGAGCAGGGTCAGCGAAGGGGGGCAGTCGATGAGGACGAAGTCGTAGTCGTTTTCGACGGTTTGCAGGGCGTTTTTGAGGCGGATTTCGCGGGCGATTTCTTGCACCAGCTCGATTTCGGCACCGGCAAGCGCGCGGTTGGAGCCGAGTACGTCGTAGCTGCCGTCCCCGCTGCGGACGACGGCGGTTTTGATGTCGGTATCGCCCAATACGACTTGGTACACGCCTTCTTCGAGGCGGGCTTTGTCTATGCCGCTGCCTGTGGTGGCGTTGCCTTGCGGGTCGAGGTCGATGACGAGGACGCGTTTGCCTTTGGAGGCGAGCGATGCCGCGAGGTTGACGGTGGTGGTGGTTTTGCCGACGCCGCCTTTTTGGTTGGCGACGGCGAGGATTTGTGCGCTCATGTTTTTGCTGCTGTCGGATAGGTGAATGGCGGAATTTTAACGTTTTTTGCTTGAAATGGGTATAAGGTCGTCTGAAAAGGAGCTTCGGTGGGGAGAGGCATCTTTGTCGCATTTCTGTCTGCGTTTCGGTAAATTCTCTTTAAATCCAGACAAAGCAAGGTAATGCCGGCTGATTCAATGTGGGTTTTCTATATAATATGCCGTTTTTTTAACTGTCGTAGAGATATACCATGAAAAAATCTTTCTTTGCCTTGATGCTTACCGCTGTTTTGCCTGCTGTCAATGCGGCTTCGGTTACCGAACGGGATGTTCAGAGTTCGGCTTTGGCTGCCAAACAGGCTCGGTTGGAATCAGCACAGGCTGAGATGGGAACGGAACTGGCGCGGTTAGCTGCGGATCTGGCACGTATTGAGGCTTTGATTGCCGTACAGGAGGCGCGTTCTGGCATCGGAGAGGATGAGCGGATAGAGGCTTTGGAAGCCCGTATCAGTAAATTGGAAAAACGCCTTTCCAAGTCAAAATAGTACAACCCGAATCGGGTTTATGTGTGCAGCGTCAAGCCGTTCCAGAAGTTGTTTGAGGCTTCGGGGAAAAACAAATGGGAAGCACGCCGCGCCGTCCGCACTGCCTGCAATGCGGAAACTTCGGCAATGTTCTGCGAAGATTCTGCCATCCGCTGCGAAAAATACGAATAACGGGATTTGAATAACAAGGTCGTCTGAAACGGAATCGGGTTTCAGACGACCTTTTTAACGGTATAGTGGATTAACTAAATCAGGACAAGGCGACGAAGCCGCAGACAGTACAGATAGTACGGAACCGATTCACTTGGTGCTTCAGCACCTTAGAGAATCGTTCTCTTTGAGCTAAGGCGAGGCAACGCCGTACCGGTTTAAAGTTAATCCACTATATTTTGAAGGCAAGTGGCGTTGTGTCATGCCGATGGCGGTATCGTTTCCTTTGAATTTGAACCAAGTCAGGCTGTATACTTTATGACTTGCCGCTGCTCATACCACAACAAGGAAATCTATGGATTGCTGGGAAATTCTGCACATTGCGCCTACCGGTGACGAACGGGCCATCAGGCGCGCTTATGCGAAGCTGTTGAAATCGACACGTCCGGACGATGACGCGGAGGGATATCAGCGGCTGCGCGAGGCATTTGATGAGGCTTTGTCGCGTGCGCCCTACATCGACGAGGAAGAGGACGCAGACGATTGGTCTTGGGATCATGCCGATAACGATGAGGCGGATGTTTCAGACGACCTTGATGAAGCACAGACTGAATATGTTGACGGGGCGGCGGCATATGAGTCGACCCAAGCCTATCCGCACGATACATGGAAAGACGCAGAAACAGACCGTATTGAAGAAACTGATGTTTCAGACGACCCCTACGGATATAGCGGCGCAACTGCCGAGGCTTATTCATACAATGGATACGATGGCGTAGATTCAGACTATATTTTGGCGGAAATCGGACGCATTCACGATGAAGGGAAAAGTGAAGCGTTGGAACGCTCCTGGCACGACATCCGCGCTTTATTGGACCGGCTGCCTTTGGGCGAATCGGAATATATTGCTTGGGAATTTTTGGATTTTCTGCGCGATCGGTATATTTCGAATATCATCGTATGGGCGCAATGGGCGTCTTATTTCCGCTGGCACGAGAGCCGCGAAGTTCTCCACCGTATGAGCACGGACGAGCTGGAGTGGGTTTATGACTGCATCAATGCGGCGGAAGTTTTATCTGACAACGCCAATGGCAAATTCCCGCTCTTGAACAGCTTGAACCGTCTGACCGAGCAAGGGCGCGATATGCGGGCAACGGTGAATGCGTTTTTCCTGAATACGGCTTTACAGGAAGAAATATCGCCATCCGTACGCACGGCGCTGATGAGGCGCAAGACGAAACTGACGTCTGTTTTACAGAAAGCGCAATCATGGCGGCAGATGCGGATTGTGCTGCCGATTGTGGCGATATTCGTCGCCATGTTTACAGCGGCAGCCGATGACGCTTTATCCGCCTATATCGAGGCGTATTATTCGTTGGCCCTCGTCTCCTCCCTCACGCTGGCACTCTTGTGTTTCTTGATCAATGTCTGCCGAAGCATATTTTTCACATGGCTGCCGTCTCTATACAAACTCTTCACGGCGACTTTTGTGTTTAAAAAAGCGGCGATTGTACGCGCTTTCGTATTGCCTGTCGTGATGACCGCCGTGTGCCTGACCCCGACCGGTTCGGTAATGTTCTTCCTACTGACCGTACTCGCATGGATATATTCATGGTGTACCTTTTTCTCCTACATCAAAAGCGAACGGAGTATTGTCGGCGGTCTGACGGTCAATCTGTCCTTGATGTCCATGTTTCCGATAATCAATGTGATAAACAAACATTTGGAGCAAACGGCGGGCAACTCGGTATTGCTTATCCTGACGGCTTTGATGATATTGTTGTGGTTCAACGCCAATCTGTATCTACGGTCGTTCCATCCCCACCTGTCGAAAAAACAGGCGCAATTCCTGCTGGCACCTTGTTCGCCCAACGCATCCTTTCCTATCAGGGCGGCCGCTTCATTCGCCTCCGCACTGGTTTGGATGCTGACGCTGCCGCAGCGGTGTGCCGACTATACCGAACGGGATGATATTTGGACGCCTTTGGGTTTCGGCGTACTGGCATGTATGCTGACGCTTATCCTGCCGCTTGGCGGAAATCGGATGCTGTGGTTTTACCCGACCGCATTCGCACTCGGCTGGCTGGTGCTTGTTTTGAAACAAAACGCCTACCGCAGCCTGATGCAGGCATAAGCAAAAGGTCGTCTGAAAAGTTTTCAGACGACCTCAATCAATACCGTACAACGCTGTTTTCATTTTTCTGCAACAGATTCATTCCATAAGGAATCCGCATGACTTTACCTGTTTTAGCCGTGACTTCGGGCGAACCTGCCGGCATCGGCCCCGATATCTGCTTGGATTTGGCGTTTGCCGATTTGCCGTGCCGCTGCATCGTGTTGGGCGACAAAAATCTGCTGCAAAGCCGTGCCGAACAATTAGGCAAAACCATCACCCTGCAAGATTTCGACCCGCAGGGCGGCAAGCCCGAACGCGGCATATTGGAAGTGTTGCACATTCCTTTAGCCGCGCCCTGCCAAGCGGGCAAACTCAATCCCGCCAATGCCGCCTACGTCCTCAAACTGCTGAACACTGCCTATCAAGGCATTTCAGACGACCTCTTCGACGGCATGGTTACTGCGCCGCTGCACAAAGGCGTCATCAACGACGGACACGCCAGCGATCATTTCTTCAGCGGCCACACCGAATACCTCGCCGAAAAAAGCCAAACCGAACAAGTCGTCATGATGCTCGCAGGCGGCGGATTGCGGGTGGCGCTCGTCACTACCCACCTTCCGCTCAAAGATATCGCCGCCGCCATTACCCGCCCGCTGGTCGAATCCGTGACCCGCATCCTTCATGCCGACCTGCGCGACAAATTCGGCATCGCCCGCCCCCGCATCCTAGTGACCGGACTGAATCCGCACGCAGGCGAAAACGGCCATCTCGGCCATGAAGAAATCGACATCATCATCCCCGCGCTCAAGCAGCTGCAAAGCGAAGGCATAGACGCACGCGGCCCCTATCCCGCCGATACGGTGTTCCAGCCCTTTTTACTCAAAGACGCCGATGCCGTTTTAGCGATGTATCACGACCAAGGGCTGCCCACGCTCAAATACGCGGGCTTCGGGCAAGGCGTCAACGTCACGCTCGGACTGCCCTTTATCCGCACCTCGGTCGATCACGGCACCGCCCTCGACCTTGCCGGAACGGGCAAAGCAGACTCAGGCAGCCTCATGACCGCCGTTGCCACCGCATTGGAAATGGCGCGCCATATCAACCTGCGTTCCTGAAACCGGATTTCGTTTATCAAAAAAGTTCTTGAAGCCCAAGGTCGTCTGAAAACCAGCAATGCCAGCCGAAACGATATGCGGCCTATCTGACAAACGAATCCACAAACTCGGCGCAGCCCTCGCTGCTGCACCTTGTTTTTAAAGTCTTCAAGTGCGCAAACAACTGCTGTTTCTCGCTGTCGCTCAGTTTATGCCCTTTGTCATCACGGACTTGGTTGTACTTAGGCGTATTTTTGACATCAAAACCGCGGTTGATAAAGAAAACCGTTTCCTTGCCTGCCGCGTTGCGCACGGTCAGCATCATGCTGCCGCCGTCTGCCGCGATGGCGCATTTATCTTCAACAATGGCGGTATAGTCGGTGTAGTCGGTGTACATGGCTGATCTCGGTTTGGCTTGGCTGTACGCCGTTTGACTCAATAAAACGGCGACAGCGATCGCGATAAAATGTTTCAACATCATTTGCTCCTTTTGCGTTTTCAGAGTGCGCAGCCTGCCTGTGGTACGGCCTCTTCCGATTTCCGACTTCTATGCCGCATCCGACGATTCTTCATTTACCGCGTCCAGCAGCGGTATCAGCAGTTCTTCCACCAATCCTTGAAACAACGCCCCTTCCACCGGCTCAATGTCTTCGTTGCCGAACACTAAGGCAACTTCGGTATAGTCTTTTTGACCTTTGCTGACTTTGTTGCCGTGATAGCTTTCCCTGGCTTTGTTCAGGGCATCTTCCCAGTTCTGTTTTTTGCCGTAGGCTTCGGCGGCGGCGAGGCTGGTTTTGGCGAAGAAAGGCAGCGGGCGCGTTTGTCCGAGGTTGAAGAACGTCAGCCATTTTTGCAGCATTTGTTGTGCGTGGCTGCCGGGGATTTCGGGATAAATCGTTGTTTCTTCAGGCTGAACGATATGGGTTTGGCGGGTTTCGGTTTCAGACGACCCTACTGCGCAAAAGATTAAATGTTCGAGCAGGAGGGCGATGCGCTGCGGGGCGTTGGGTTTGCGGTCGAGGTAGATCACTTGGCCGCATTGGTACAGGTTGCCGAGGCTGCCTTGCAAGGTTTGCCCGTCGAACTGGATTTCATAGGCGAAGGGCGGCAGTTTGGGGCTTTGCAGCAATGCGCTGTCTATGCGTTTGGCGGCGGCTTGGAAATTCTGCTGCCACAATTTACCCAGTTCGCCGGCGGGCAGCAGGCTTTCGGCGTCGAGGCGGACGGCGGTTTCTTGAAAGTCTTGGTTGTGGCGGCGGGCGTCGAGGTAGGCGGCGGCGATTTTGTCGGCGCGTTGCGGCTCGAAGGGTTCGGCGGATTCCCATGCTTCGTCGCGGTAGGGTTCGCGCCAGCCCAAGGTTTGTTGCAGCCATGCTTTGACGGGATTTTTCCAGAAGCGGATAAAGTCGTCCTGCCACACGATTGGCTCGGGGCTGTTTTCTTCGAGGGCTTCGCTGAAAAACGGACGCGCCTGTTCGCGCGGGCGGTTGAGGGCTTCGGCGTAGTCCTGCCGCGTGCTGAAGAGGTCGTCTGAAATTTTGTCTGCGATGAAATAGCGGTGGGAGAACGGTTGCAGGGGATGTTGCTCGACCCAGTGTTCCGCCAGCTCTTTGCTGCGCCGTCCGGTCATGGCGGCGATAGTGTCGATGAGTTCGCTGACGAGGGCGGACGGGGCGAGTTCGTCGTCGTTGCGGATGCTGCGGCCGACGTAGGAGAGATAAAGGATGTCGCGCGCGCTGATGATGGCTTCGAGGAAGAGGTAGCGGTCGTCGTCGCGGCGGGCGCGGTCGCCTTTTTGCGGGTGTTTGGCAATCAGGTCGAACACGGCGGCTTTGGTGTTGCGCGGGAAATCGCCGTCGTTCAGCCCCAACAGGCAGATGACTTTAAACGGCAGGCTCCTCATCGGCACCATGCTGCAAAAGGTGATGCCGCCGCGCAGGAAGCCCGCTTGGCTTTCGCTGCCTAAGAAGCGGCGGATGTGGTGGATGACCGTGTGTTGCGGCAAAGTACCGCAAAAGCCTGCCAACGCGGTTTCTTCCTGCCATTTTGCCAACGCCTGCTCAAACTGCTGCAAGGCGTATTGGTCGTCGGCGTCGGGCAGAAACAATGACTGCACCAAATCGCGGCAGCGTTCCGTCCATGCCTCCGCCGCTGCGGGTTTGCGCCACTCGGCGGCGAGGCGGGACAGCGTGCGGATGAAGGCGGCAAAGCGACCGAACACATCGAGGCGGTTGACATCGCCGTGCCACGCGCTGACGCTTTGCCAGAGCGGGCTGCCGTCGTCGGGCAGCATCCAGCCCAAGACGATGCGTTCCAACGCCTGTTGCCAAGTGAACAGATTGTCCGCCGCGCCGCGCATCGTTCCGTCCAAACCCCAATGCACGTTCAATTCGGCAACGGTATCGTGCAGCAGCGGCAAATCGTCCGCCGTCAGCCCGAAACGGCGCAGCACCAAACCGCTTTCCAACAGCGGCAGCACTTTATCGACTTCAAACCGGCTTTCCAGCAAATCCAGCGTCTGCTCCAGCGCGTAAAGCAGCGGCTGGCGGCGGCTGAGTTTCACGTCCGACACCGAATACGGCAAAGCCTGCGCCCCGCCCTGCGCCTGCCCGAACACCGCTTCGATAAACGGGCTGTACGGTTCGATGTTCGGCGTCAAAACGGCAATATCGTGCGGCTGCCAGTCGGGATGTTCGTGCAGAATCCGCAACAGCTTGTCTTTCAAAATCTGCAATTCTCGTAGGGGGCTGTGTGCCGACACGATACGGACGGAGCCGTCGTCCAGCAAATCCGCGCGGCTGTGTTCAGACGGCATCCGCAGGTTTTGAATATCGTTTTGCAGGCAATGCAGCAGCGTATCGTCTGAAACTTCTTCAAACACAGGCTGTTCCTCCAAGCCGATTTCCGTCAAAAAATCAAAAAAATCACGCCCCTGCTTGCCCAGCGACGCCAAGAGCGGATGCCCCGTCTGCGACAAATCCGCATCGTCGCCGCCCTTCAAAAGCTGCGCCGCCTCAATCACATTGCCCCAATACTGGCCGCTCGGATTGAGTGCGAACACAAACACATCGCAATGTTCCGAAATTTTCTGCAAAAGCTGCAAATACATCGGCGCCATCGTCGAAATGCCGAACACGAAAAACCGCTCGGGCAGGTACGCCTTATCCAAAGACGACAGCAGTTTTTCCCACAACGCCACACGGTGCGGCGCGGATTGGTTGCCGTCGTCCAAATAGCGCCAAAGCTGCGCCTGCCAGACCTCGTCCTCGCCCAGCCCCAGAAGTTTGCCCTCCTGCCAGGCATCAATCCACTGCGGTCGGTACACCAGATACTGGTCGAAAATATCCGCCAACTGCCCCGCCAACTGATAATCCGCCGACTCGCCGCTGCCCAAATAGCTTTGCAAGACAGAGCGGACGTTTTCAAACTCAGAGGTCGTCTGAAAACGCTCGCTGCGGAACAAATCCAACAGCCGCCAACGCATCACCTCCGGCGAAAACGGACTGAGCGCGGGAATATCGGGAATCAGCTTTTGCATCAGCTGCCACGTCAAACCCGCCGGCAGGCTGAACTGCAAATTCGCCGCCACCCCCAGTTCGCGCGCCAGATAAACACTCAAATAACGCCGCATCCCCTGACTCTGCACCACAATCTGTTCCGCCGCCAAAGCAGACTCAAGCGGCCTGACCCTTTGGATTCCGGCAAACAGGGCGGCTAGCGATTCGAGGCGGTTGGATTGGTAGAGGTAGAACATGGTGATTAAAAGCAAAAGGTTAAGAACGCAAGACAGATTATAAAGTCCCTTGATTTCTCTGCAAGCGCAACCATATAGCCGTCAACCCATCATTCAAAAAAACAGAGGAATTTATGCCGCAAACCGACATCAACCACGCTGATATCCGCACGCGTTTCATCTTTGACGATATGCCTGTGCGCGGTCTGCACGTCCGCCTTGAAAACGTGTGGGAACACATCGCCGGACAAAAACACTACCCTGCCGCCATCCGCCGAGCATTAGGCGAACTCCTCGCGGCGGGCGCGCTTCTCTCCAGCAACCTTAAAAACGAAGGCACGCTCATTGTCCAAGTACAGGGACAAGGTCGTCTGAAAATGCTTGTGGTCGAAGCCACATCAGACAACACCGTTCGCGCTACCGCCCGCTGGGATGAAACCGCCGACATCCGTGATGACGAAAGCCTGACCGACCTTTTGGGCAGCAACAGCGTTTTCGTACTCACACATCAACCCAAAGATGCTGAACCTTGGCAAGGCGTTGTCCCGCTTGAAGGCGACAATATCGCCCAAATGCTCATGAACTATATCAAACGTTCCGAGCAACTCGATACCCACATCATTCTCGCCGCTTCAGATCATGTCAGCGGAGGATTGCTGGTACAACGCCTACCCGAAGAAGAACTGGACACCGAATCGTGGGAACTCATCAGCACACTGACCCAAACGTTGACACCGGAAGAGCTAACCACCCTAGACGCACAACACGTTCTCTATCGGCTCTATCATGAAACCCCTCCACGGGTTTTCGATCCCGAAAGTATCGAATTTGCCTGCACCTGCTCACACGGCAAAGTCAGCGATATGCTGCTTATGTTAGGCGGAGAAGAAGTTGGCGGTATTGTTGCAGAACAAGGCAGTATCCAAATCGATTGCGACTTTTGCCACACTAAATACGTATTTGACGAAACGGACGTGAACGCTCTATTTGGCGGGGACGTAGTCGGCATAGTGCGCCAGCAAGGCAGTCGTTTCCAATAACAAGCCTTCTTACTGCGACACTAAGGCAGTATTGCAGCCCGACACAAAGGCCGTCCGACTCCGGACTGGATTCGGACGGCCTGAGACCTTTGCAAAATTCCCCTAAATTCCCATCAAGACATTTAGGGGATTTTCCATGAGCATCTTCTTCCAGCAAACCGCACAAGCCATAATTGCCAAACACATCGACCGCTTCCCACTATTGAAGTTGGATCAGGTGATTGATTGGCAACCGATCGAACAATACCTGAATCGTCAGAAAATCCGTTACCTCCGAGACCACCGCGGCCGTCCCGCCTATCCCCTGTTGTCCATGTTCAAAGCCGTCCTGCTCGGACAATGGCACAGCCTCTCCGATCCCGAACTCGAACACAGCCTCATCACCCGCATCGATTTCAACCTGTTTTGCCGTTTTGACGAACTGAGCATCCCCGATTACAGCACCTTATGCCGCTACCGCAACTGGCTGGCGCAAGACGACACCCTGTCCGAATTGCTGGAACTGATTAACCGCCAACTGACCGAAAAAAACCTAAAAGTAGAGAAAGCATCCGCCGCCGTCATTGACGCCACCATTATTCAGACCGCCGGCAGCAAACAGCGCCAGGCTATAGAAGTCGATGAAGAAGGACAAGTCAGCGGCCAAACCACACCGAGTAAGGACAAAGATGCCCGTGACGGAAGCGCAAACCAAACGCAACCGATATTTGTCGAAGACCCGTTATGTGGTCGAACAAAGCTTCGGTACGCTGCACCGTAAATTCCGCTACGCCCGGGCAGCCTATTTTGGTCTGTGTAAAGTGAGTGCGCAAAGCCATCTGAAGGCGATGTGTTTGAACCTGTTGAAAGCGGCTAACAGGCTAAGTGTGCCTGTTGCAGCCTAAAAGGCGGCCCGGATGCCTGATTATCGGGTATCCGGGGAGGATTAAGGGGGCGTTTGGGTAGAATTAAGGAGTGATTGGGGGAGGAAACAGCCGAAAAACTGTGTTGGGGTTTCGGTTGTCGGGAGGAGGGCTTTTTTGCAAAGGTCTCCAGTTGTGTGTAGCTCATGGCAATCTTTCTTGCAGGAAAGTGAACTGCACCCCAAAAGTTGGACATCCCCTCCAACTCACAAGGTGCAGTTTTTT
>CAUVJL010000013.1:0-33359 GCA_963552075.1 uncultured Neisseria sp. | reverse complement strand
ACGCCCGATTTGACGATGCGCTACTGTCCTATTTTGATTTTAATTGACTATAAAATCAAATTCGTTCAGCCTTTAGAACCCCCTCCCCCGCCAGACGCGAGAGGTTTAAGACCGCAGATAAAAACAAGGTCGTCTGAAAACCCGAATCCCCAGTTTTCAGACGACCTCTTTATTTTCAAACCCGACTTACTTAACGCGTCCTGCTTTCAACACGCGTTGTGCAAAGAACACCATGCTTGTGATGAAGAACGCCAGTCCCAGCCAAGATGCGGTGGTTTCCCAGTTTTCCAGACCCAGTGCGAGCGGGGCGTCAGAGCCGCCGTTGGTCACGGAGAAGACGATGATGAATGCCATCACTACGCCGACCAGGCTTTCGCCGACAATCAAACCGGCGGAGAACAAGGTGCCGATACGTTCGGCGTTTTTCAGACGACCTTCATGGTTTTCCGCTTGCTTGCCGATGATGTGTTTCAACACCGCCGCCAACACTGCGCCGATCACGATGGGCATAGTGACGGACGGGGGCAGGTAGATGCCCATGCCGACTGCGAGGACAGGCAGTGCGCGTTTGCCGCCGGACGATTTTTTCAACACCAAATCGACGACGATCAACACCGCGCCGATCGCGATGCCGGTGAAGATGTACGCCCATTCAAGGTTGTGGGCGAAAATACCCGACGCGATGGTCGTCATCAAAGTCGCTTGCGGAGCCGCCAAGGCCTGTGCCGCGTCCATGCCTTCGCGCGGCATTGCGCCGGTAAAGCCGTAGGCTTCGTAGAGCAGTTCCAACACGGGCGAGATGACGAATGCGCCGACGATACAACCGATAATCAACGCAATCTGTTGTCTCCAAGGCGTTGCTTTGAGCAGGTAGCCGGTTTTCAAGTCTTGCAGGTTGTCGTTGGAAATCGAAGCCACGCAAATTACTGCCGAGCCGCAGAACAAGGTCAGCGCCAGCAAGAATTTACGGTTGGCTTCATCCGCCATCAAGCTGCCAGATTCACCCACGATCAACAACACCAGCGAAATGATGACGATAGAAACCATGCCCACACCCGAAATCGGGCTGGAAGACGAGCCGACCAAACCCGCCATATAACCGCAGGCGGCGGCGACCAAGAAGCCGATGATGGAAGCCAAAAGCGTACAAACGACCACCAAAAGCCAAGCCATGCCGCCTGTAATGTGCGAATCGCCGATAAAGTGATAAAACGATACGCCCAACACCAACATCATGGACAACACCCAGAAAATCATGGTCTTAGGCGACAAATCCTGTTCTGTACGTTCCGCCGCAGGCGCGCCGCCGCCGAAACTCTTGAACGACATTCTCAGACCTTCCACCACCGGCTTGAGCAGCATCAAAAGCGTCCAAACCGCCGCAATACCAATAGTACCCGCGCCGATAAAGCGTACTTTTTCCTTCCACAGCTTCATCGCAAACGCCGCCATTTCCATATCGGCAGGCTGCGGAATGTGCGATGAAAAATACGGCACGGCAATGCCCCAAGCAATCGAAATACCCAGCAGGATGGCGATACCGCCCGTCAGACCGACCAAATAGCCCGCGCCCAACAATGCCATCGAAAAACCCATCGGCAGTTGGAAAATCGCCGTGCCGCTTTTGAACCAATAACTCGCACTGTCGGCAATCACGCGCAAACCGTTGGAACAAAAGCTCATAAAGCCCGCCAACGCGCCGCCTGCCGCCAGCTCTTTAATGCCGCTGCCGCCCTGACGGTCTTCCTCTTCCTCGTGGCTGCCGACTTTCAAAATCTCCGCCGCCGCCACGCCTTCGGGATAAGGCAACTCGCTTTTCACCACCATCGCGTAACGCAGCGGAATGGTGAAAATCACCCCCAAAATCCCGCCCGCCATACACAACAGCGCAGTCTGCCAAAACGGAAAACCGCTCCAATAGCCTGCCATCAACAAACCGGGCAGAACAAAAATAATGCTCGAAAGCGTACCCGCCGCCGAAGCCTGCGTCTGCACCATATTGTTTTCCAAAATATTGCTGCTTTTGAAAAACTTCAAAACCGCCATCGAAATCACCGCAGCCGGAATCGACGAAGCAAAGGTCAGACCGACTTTCAAACCGAGATAAACGTTTGACGCTGTAAAGATCACGGTAATCAGTGCACCGAGTATCATGCCCCGAAGCGTCAGCTCGCGGTAGTCCGCATAAGGATCGTGAGTGGATTGTGTCATCGTGGATAGCCTTTCGGTTAAGAAAAAAACGTACGGCAGGCTCGAACCGGCTGCCGATTCTGCCTTTATGTTGTTGCCGCAGCAAGGAAATGTCAAGTTAGACAAAGAATGTGCAAAGAAAGCGGAAAAGTATAATGGATTAAAATTGCAATGATACGGCGTTGGCAACGCCCTTACGTACTACCCGTACACGGCGGGCGTTGCCGCCTTGTCTCATTTTTATTTTAATCCACTATAAAAGGTCGTCTGAAACCGGTGTCCGCATTTTCAGACGACCTTAGCGGCTCAAATCGCCCCACCCAACCCTAAAAAACCTCCAAATCCCACCATTTATTCCCTCAATGACCGACCGTCCTTATATAAAAAAATCTGTTCATCCCATTGACGGATCGTTCAGATTCGGAGCCTGCTCCGGATTTCAGACGACCTGTTGTCGCTTTTACGCCACTTCAAACAACTTTAAAGATAACGTCATTTCATGACAAAACCTTGCAATCAGCTTGCAATCAAGTTCCAGCCGTGATTTCAACCTGATAGATACAGGAAATTTCACTTCAGACGGCCCAAACGGATTGAATAGCCAAGATTTACACGGTAAACTTATACAATTAAAAAATTTTATGATTTACTCACTATTATGAAACCCGCCTTCGACATAAAGTCAGCCCGGCTTGACGTGCTGGCTATTCACCTGCATACCGCAGACTTGACCGAACTGGAAGAATTTTTGCGCCAACGCGCCGGTCAATACCAAGAATTGGATGTCGTCCCCTTCGTTTTGGATGTGCAGGATTTTGACCATCCCGAGTCATTGGACATCGGTTCCATGATTTCCCTTTTCGCCCGTTACGGCATGCAGATTCTGGGGCTGCGCCACGAAAGCGAATATTGGGCATCCTTCGCAGCACGTTACCATTTGGTTTTCAGCCGTAGCGACAAATCCGAGCCGCAACAGCCCAAAATCAACCAAGAGCCTGCACCCGTTCAGGCAACGGTCATCAGCAACCCGACCGTCCTCATCAGCACCCCCGTCCGCACCGGACAACAGGTTTACGCGGAAAACGGCGACCTTATCGTGACCGGCATCGTCAGCCAAGGTGCGGAACTCATTGCCGACGGAAACATTCATATTTATGCGCCCATGCGCGGCAGGGCTCTGGCAGGCGCGAAAGGCAACACCAACGCGCGCATCTTCATCCACTCCATGCAGGCGGAACTGGTCTCCGTAGCGGGCATCTACCGCAATTTCGAACAAGACCTGCCCGACCACCTGCACAAAAAAGCCGTACAGGTTTCATTGCAAGACAACCGCCTGGTTATCAGCGCAATCGACACAGATTAACCATTCCAAGCATTTGATAAAGGAAACATCGTGACAAAAATCATCGTAGTAACTTCAGGCAAAGGCGGCGTAGGCAAAACCACGACCAGCGCCAGTATCGCAACCGGACTGGCTCTGCGCGGCCACAAAACAGCCGTCATCGACTTTGACGTCGGCTTGCGCAACCTCGACTTGATTATGGGTTGCGAACGACGCGTCGTTTACGACCTGGTTAACGTTATCCAAGGCGAAGCCACGCTCAGCCAGGCTCTGATTAAAGACAAAAACTGCGAAAACCTCTTCATCCTGCCCGCATCGCAAACCCGCGACAAAGACGCGCTGACCCGTGAAGGCGTTGAGAAAGTCATGCAGGAATTGAGCAGTGACAAAATGGGATTCGAATACATCATCTGCGACTCCCCCGCCGGTATCGAACAAGGCGCATTGATGGCGCTCTACTTCGCCGACGAAGCCATCGTCACCACCAACCCCGAAGTATCCAGCGTCCGCGACTCCGACCGCATCTTGGGCATCCTGCAAAGCAAATCCCGCAAAGCCGAACAAGGCGGCACGGTCAAAGAACACCTGCTGATTACCCGCTACTCGCCCGAGCGCGTCAACAAAGGCGAAATGCTGTCCGTACAAGATATTTGCGACATCTTGCGCATCCCGCTCATCGGCGTCATTCCCGAATCGCAAAACGTCCTGCAAGCGTCCAATGCCGGCGAACCCGTCATCCACCAAGACAGCGCAACTGCCGCAGAAGCCTACAAAGACGTTATCGCGCGCCTCTTGGGTGAAAACCGTGAAATGCGTTTCCTCGAAGCCGAGAAAAAAGGCTTCTTCAAACGGCTGTTCGGAGGCTAAGTCATGTCATTAATGGATATGTTGTTCGGCAGAAAACCGAAAACCGCCGCCGTTGCACGCGACCGCCTGCAAATCATCATTGCCCAAGAGCGCGCGCAAGAAGGTCAAGCGCCCGACTACCTGCCAACCCTGCGCAAAGAATTGCTGGAAGTATTGTCCAAATACGTCAACGTTTCCTTGGACGACATCCGCATTTCCCAAGAAAAGCAGGACGGTATGGACGTTCTCGAATTGAACATCACCCTGCCTGAACAAAAAACGGAACAGAAAAAGGCTTAACACATGACCTTGACCGAATTGCGTTACATCGTAGCCGTCGCGCAGGAACGTCATTTCGGACGTGCCGCGCGCCGCTGCTTTGTCAGCCAGCCCACCCTTTCCATCGCCATCAAAAAGCTGGAAGAAGAGCTGTCGGTATCCCTGTTTGACCGCAGCAGCAACGACATCATCACCACCGAAGCGGGCGAGCGCATCGTTGCCCAAGCCCGCCGCGTGTTGGAAGAAGCCGAGCTGATCAAGCACCTTGCCAGCGAAGAGCAAAACGAGTTGGAAGGCGCATTCAAACTCGGTCTGATTTTTACCGTCGCCCCCTACCTTCTGCCCAAGCTCATCATTTCCCTGCGCGAAACCGCGCCGAAAATGCCCCTGATGCTTGAAGAAAACTACACGCACATCCTGACCGAATCGCTCAAACGCGGCGACGTCGATGCCATCGTAGTCGCAGAACCCTTCCAAGAGCCGGGCATCGTCACCGAGCCGCTGTATGACGAGCCTTTCTTCGTCATCGTCCCCAAAGGACACCATTTCGAAGAACTCGATGCCGTCACCCCGCAGATGTTGAGCGAAGAGCAGGTCTTGTTGCTGACGGAAGGCAACTGTATGCGCGATCAGGTCTTATCAAGCTGCTCCGAGCTTGCCGCCAAGCAGAAAATCCAAGGCCTGACCAACACCCTGCAAGGCAGCTCCATCAACACCATCCGCCACATGGTTGCCAGCGGTCTCGCCATCAGCGTCATGCCCGCTACCGCACTGACTGAAAACGACCATTTGCTGTTCAGCATCATCCCGTTTTCAGGCTCCGTCCCGCACCGCCGCGTCGTTTTGGCATATCGTCGGAACTTCGTCCGCCCCAAAGCATTGACTGCCTTACGGACCGCCATCCTTAATTCCCATCTTCACGGCGTTACTTTTGTCCAAGAGTAAAGCGCATTGAATACCGGGCATCGATGAAATCATGCACAGAGCTTTCAATTGTGATGATATTCAACAAGCCGCCGATTTCTTTCGGCGGCTTGTTTTTTGTGTCTCAGCAGATGGATAAACCGAAGATTGCGTAGAACGTTCGAGCAGATAAACTTGTACTTTAATGCCTCAAAACATGATTCTCTTTGAACTCGAACATGACAAAGCTTCAACAGTTTCCAATCAATAAGCCGACCATCTAATACAAAACGTCGTCTGAAAACCCCAAATACAGTTTTCAGACGACGTTTTATTTTTATAGTGGATTAAATTTAAATCAGGACAAGGCGACGAAGCCGCAGACAGTACAGATAGTACGGCAAGGCGAGGCAACGCCGTACTGGTTTAAAGTTAATCCACTATACTTGCCTTAAATCTCGCTACCGCCGACGGTCAGGCCCGAATCAATCCGCAGGGTCGGTTGTCCGACGCCGACAGGAACGCTTTGCCCGTCTTTGCCGCACACGCCGACACCACTATCCAGCGCGGTATCATTACCTATCATGGAAACATGTTTCAACACTTCAGGGCCGTTGCCGATGATGGTTGCGCCTTTGACAGGATATTGCAGTTTGCCGCCTTCGACCCACCATGCTTCGGATGCGCTGAAGACGAATTTGCCGCTGGTGATGTCCACCTGTCCGCCGCCGAAATTGACGGCGTAAATGCCTTTATCGATGGACGCGATGATTTCGTCGGGTTCGTAGCTGCCGTTTTCCATAAAGGTATTAGTCATGCGCGGCATAGGGGCGGAGGCGTAGCTTTCGCGACGGCCGTTGCCGGTGGATTGCGTACCCATCAGGCGGGCGTTGGTTTCGTCCTGCATATAGCCGACCAAGATGCCGTCTTCAATCAATACGGTGCGGCGTGTTTCGTTGCCTTCATCGTCGATATTGAGCGAACCGCGTCTGTCGGCAATGTCACCCTGATCAACGACGGTAACGCCTTTGGTGGCAACGCGCTCGCCGATTCTGCCTGAAAAGACACTGGTTTCTTTGCGGTTGAAATCGCCTTCCAAACCGTGTCCGACGGCTTCATGCAGCAACACGCCCGGCCAGCCGTTGCCCAAGACAACGGTCATTTCGCCTGCGGGTGCAGGGCGGGATTCGAGATTAATCAGGGCTTGTTTGACGGCGGAATCGACAAACTGCCGCACCAAAGTTTCATCAAAATAAGCCAAGTCGTAGCGACCGCCGCCGCCCGCGCTGCCCTGTTCGCGCCGGTCGCCCTGTTTGGCGATGACGGTAACGTTCAGGCGCACCATCGGACGGATGTCGGCGGCGTGCCTGCCGTCGAGGCGGGCGATGTAAATCATGTCGTATTCGCAAGTCAGCCCCGCCATCACTTGCACGATGCGCGGATCGGCGGCTTTGGCAAGCGTTTCCACTTTGTTCAATAAGGCAACTTTGGCGGCAGAATCGAGACCGATAATGGGATTCAGCACCGCATGGACGGATTTGCCGTATGCGGCGGACGGCACTTTGACAGAAGCTTCGCCGCCTGCCGCGCCGATGACGCGGACGGCTTGGGCGGAACGGTTGATCGAATCGATACACAAACTGTCCGCATAGGCAAAAGCGGTTTTTTCGCCCGAAACAGCGCGCACGCCCACCCCCTGATCGATTTGGAAGCTGCCTGATTTGACGATGCCCTCTTCCAAATGCCAGCTTTCAAAAGCAGTGCGCTGGCAATAAATGTCGGCGTAATCGACGTGATGCGCGCCGATGATGCTCAGGCTTTTGGCGAGCAGCTCAGGGGAAAGGTGATTGGCTTCGAGCAAATCGCGCTGTACGGTAGCGTAAGTTGAGTGCATGGTTTTCAGACGACCTTCAAGGCTGGGGAAACTTGGGGCTTGATTATACGGCATTTATTCTCGTTCTAGTCGAATAGATAAAAAGCGCAATCAAGTTTCCGTACTGACCTGACAGGCGGCGGACTAAGCTGCATCATGTCTTACGGTTTTCTTGAGATTGAACCGGAACGCTTGGACCGCTTATGGCAGATTTCGCGGGCAAAGTCCACGCTACGGATTGCTTCAACGGTAACTTATCCCTTCCCCCGTCTGGCGGGGGAAGGTTAGGATGGGGTGGCTTTGTGAGTTTAAATATAGTGGATTAACTTTAAACCAGTACAGCGTTACCTCGCCTTGCCGTACTATCTGTACTGTCTGCGGCTTCGTCGCCTTGTCCTGATTTAAATTTAATCCACTATAAAATCAAATTCGTTTGCCCCGTAGAACCACCCTCTCCCCGACCCTCTCCCGCCGGACGGGAGAGGGGAGCAAGTTACAGATAAAAACGAGGTCGTCTGAAAACTTGAAAGTCGAGTTTTCAGACGACCTTTTATTTAATCCACGCCAGTTTGTAGCGTGGGCTTTGCCCACGAAATCTATCTTCTGACAATCTGAATTGGATGATCACGTTTTCACTCATATCGTGGGCAAAGCCCACGCTACGGTTTACTGCAACGGCAACTTAGCCCTCCCCCCGTCCGGCGGGAGAAGGTTAGGATGGGGGTGGTTCTATGGCTTTAGGTAAAATCAAATATACTTGAGGTCGTCTGAATCGGCTGTCTGCACATTCCATCCTATTCATTTGCATGAATAATCGGCTTGCCCTAGCCCGTTAAATCATGTTAGGTTATGATGTTTCTTTTTAATATGTGAACGGATGGTCTGAGGGTCGTCTGAAACGGAGAAAAGGCATGAATGCCGTAGTGGTTGCAGTAATCGTTATGCTCGTGTTGTCGCTATCGCGGGTACACGTCGTATTGAGCCTGACTGTCGGTGCGTTCGTCGGCGGACTGGTGGCGGGAATGCCGCTGGAAAACATCGTGGATACGGCGGGCAATGTAACGCAGTCGGGGATTATTCCCGTGTTTAACGAAGGCTTGAAGGGCGGCGCGCGGATTTCTTTGTCTTATGCGATGCTCGGTGCGTTTGCGATGGCGATTACCTATTCGGGGCTGCCGCAGCAGCTTGCGGGCGGCATTATCCGCAAACTCAACAACAGTCAGGATGCCGCGAAAGGCGAAAGTTCGGTGAAATGGACGCTACTGCTGATTATTCTGGCGATGGGCATCATGAGTCAAAATGTCGTACCTATCCATATCGCGTTTATTCCGATGATTATTCCGCCGCTTTTGCTGGTGTTTAACCGTTTGAACGTCGACCGCCGCCTGGTGGCGTGTGTGATTACGTTCGGTTTGGTGACGACTTATATGTTCCTGCCTTACGGCTTCGGCGCGATTTTCTTGAACGACATCCTCTTGGGCAACATCAAATCTGCGGGCATGGATGTAAAAGACATCAGTGTCATGCACGCGATGACGATTCCTGCGCTGGGTATGGTGGCGGGGCTGCTGGCGGCGTTTGTCCACTACCGCAAATCACGCATTTATCAAACCAATACCGTCGATACGGAAGACAACCGCGAAGCATCCGAACAGCCCCAGCCTTCGGCTTACCGCAGTCTGGTGGCGGCGGTGGCAATCGGCGTGTGCTTTGCGATTCAGTTGATGTATGAAGATTCGCTGGTGTTGGGCGCGATGCTGGGGTTTGCCGTCTTTATGATGCTCGGCGTGATGAACCGAGATGCTGCCAGCGATGTGTTCGGCGAAGGCATCAAAATGATGGCGATGGTCGGTTTCATCATGATTGCGGCGCAAGGTTTTGCGGCAGTCATGACCGCGACAGGCGAAATCAAACCGCTGGTCGAACACAGTATGCAACTTTTCGGCAGCAATAAAGGCATGGCGGCATTTGCCATGTTGTTTGTCGGATTGTTGGTCACCATGGGCATCGGCTCTTCTTTCTCCACTTTGCCAATTATTACCGCGATTTATGTGCCGCTGTGTATCAGCCTCGGCTTCTCGCCGCTGGCAACTGTCGCCATCGTCGGTACGGCGGGCGCATTGGGCGACGCCGGTTCGCCCGCGTCCGACTCGACGCTCGGCCCGACCATGGGTTTGAACGCCGACGGACAACACGACCACATCCGCGACTCCGTCATCCCAACCTTTATCCACTACAATATCCCGCTGATGATTGCCGGCTGGATTGCCGCGATGGTGCTGTAAATGAGTGAAATGGACGAATTGGAACACCGCATCATCGAGCTGGAAATCCAAACCGCGCTTCAGGAAGACTTAATCGGCAGCCTGAACGATACGGTGGCGAAAATGCAGCAGACGCTGGATTTACAGCAGGCGCAGTTAAGGCTGCTTTATCAGAAAATGCAAGACAAAGGCGCAAACGGAGAGCGCGAACCTTACAGCCTGCGTGATGAAATTCCGCCGCATTATTGAATGCGGCAATATGAAAGAAGGTCGTCTGAAAAATGGTTTTCAGACGACCTTCAAATTTTAAAACCCAAATTAAAATGACGAACCTTCCTGTTTCAAAAATTCCGCCTCTTCCTCCGTGTTTTCACGTCCCAATACGGCATTGCGGTGCGGATAGCGTCCGAAGCGGTCGATGATGACTTTGTGTTTGATTTCAAAATCCAATGCGTGTCCGTCGGTATAGCGTTCAAACAGCGGAACGGCTTGTTCGTGGACAACTTGGCTTTCGCTGTGCATCAACGGCATGAGCATGAAATGGCGTTCGTGCGGCAGGAGGTCGGCGAAACCGGGCTGACGGACGGCTTCTTGGGCAAGGATAAGTGCGGCCAAATCTTGGGCAAATGCTTGGGGGTTGTTGCGAAACAGGTTGCGCGAGAATTGGTCGAGCAGGATGATTTCGGCGAGCCTGCCTTGCAGGGTGTCGCGCCAGTGTGCAAGCTCGCCACGGGCCGCCTGTTGCCAGACATCAAAAAATCGCGCGCGAATCTCGGCATCGAATTCATCGTTTTGGGCAAACAGAAAAGGACGGTTTTCTTCGGCAAACCAGAAGTCTAAGACGGTTTGGGGTGTCATGAACATTCCCTGCAATAGAGGATTATTAAGTATAAGGTCGTCTGAAAAACCGGATCAAGGTTTTCAGACGACCTTCTTTATTGCGCCTATATCTCGACAGCTGTTGATTAATCCACCCGCTCCAACTGACTTTTATGAACATACCCTTGGGTAGTCGTATCTTTTAATTGAACGAGGTACCAATCCTTACGAACGGTTTTCAATTTTTCTACTATGGCGTTGTCGTCCAAGCGTTTGATTATGTCGGCATGGGCATCAGGTTGGCTCCTGAGGTTAACCTTATGGCTATCTGTGGATTTAACGATGAAATCATTATTCATAATCAACGAATAAATACAGCCCGAATCAGGGATTTGTTTAGCCGTTGTTTTTGGAATTTTTTCAAATTTTATGAGTTTGGCAGAATAATATTTACCGTCACAAATGACTTCCGTACCCACTTTACCCATAGTAATTTGGGCAGGCTGTTTGACAGAATCTTCCTGATAAACGTAAAAATTCGGCGGAAGCACCAATTCTTTCAAAACAGCAGCTTGCTGCGATTTGCTCAAATTAAGGGAAATTCGGTTTTGATTCGATATTTTGGTGTCTTCAGGAATAAAGTCAAAATATAAAACCCTTTGATTCCGAGCATTACCATCTAAACTATTACCCCAATAAACCCACAGCATGCCTTTTTGAGGAACACCTTGTGCAAATGTCAGCTGAAATACGCTCAAAATAAAGCCGACAAAAATAAAATAAAGAAATTGTTTATTTTTCAAAGCCATTTTCAATGATGCTCAGAATCTACTTACCGAAATTGCCCTTCATTCAGTCCGACAGCAGACAATATCGCTGATTGTTTAATATATTCATAACAGAGGTCGTCTGAAAACAGTCACGAACCTCTCAAGCCTGTATTACTTCGCCAATTCTTTGTCGATTTCCTGATAAAGCGCGGCGAAGTCTGGCTCGCCGACAAAGGTTTTCAGGATTTCACCTTTTTTATTGGTCAGGAAAGAAGTCGGGTAAACCTGCGTACCGAACGCTTGGGCGGCGGATTTATCTCCATCAAACATGACGGTAAAAGGCAAGCCGTATTCTTTGACGTATTGGTTTACGCTTTCCAGCGGGTCTATCGGCTGGGCAATGCCGAGGACTTGAAAGTCTTTGCCTTGATAGTCTTTGGACATTTTGATGACTTTGGGCATTTCGCTGACACAGCCCGGGCAGGAGGGGAACCAGAAATTGATGAAGCTGACTTTGCCTTGCAAATCGGCATTGGACACCGGTTTGCCTTGCAGGTCAGACAAAGAGAATGCGGGAGTAGGTTTGTTATCCGGAATAAGGACGATGGCGAGCAGCGCGCCGATAATGGCGACTGCGGCAATGGTAATGAGCTTTTTCATGCTTCGGCGTATTGTTTTAAAAGGGTAAAGAGAGGTTCGGGAATGCTGATGCTTCGCCCGCTTTCTGCGCTGACGACCATCAAAGTGCTTTCGGCTTCGACGGCATTTTTACCGCTGGGCAAAACGATGTTTTGAGTGAGGATAATATGGCGCGAGGTCAGCTCTTTCAGACGACCTTCAAAGCGTAATATGTCGCCATCGACGGCGGCACGGCGATAACGGATGTCGGTGCGGACAACCACCAGCATCAAGCCGTCGATTTCGGACAATAAACCGTGTTCCTCAAAAAACGCCCAGCGCGCTTCTTCGAGAAATTCGAGATAGCGCGCGTTGTTGACATGACCGTAGCCGTCAAGATGGTAATTGCGGACGCGGATATTCATCAGTTCAGATTGAAGGGTTGAAAGGCTTCACGGGCGAGCGGTTCTTGCTCGAGGTCGGTGATAACGGTAGAAAGCTGGATGTCGAACCATTCATTGAAAATATCCGCATTCAAATCAGGCCATTCGCTTTCATCTTCGCACCAATCGGCAAGTTCGGCAGCGAAAATGTCTTCAAACCGCGCTTCGATTTCGTCCCATACTTCGTCGGCGGTTTCACACGGACGGACGAGATAAGAATTGGCATCGGCTTGAATATCTTCAAGCGTCAAACCGTCAAGATGATTGCCGGGCAGGGTTTGCAGCCAGTTCCAAAAAGGATCGAGCGGGATGAGCAGGAAGACGCTGCGGTTGACTTCGTACATGATGTTTTCCTTGATTTCAGATAAGGGAATGATATAGCAAAGGCCGTGCAAACGCTATCTTTGCCGACTGAAGGATAGATAAGTTGGGGCAAAGCGATGTTTAAACTGCAACCCATTTTCTGCTTCATTACTTTTTTGTAAATCTGATTGCCGCTCTTTTCTCTTGTTGAATCGCAGGTCAAACTAAGAGTTGAAAAAACCTGCTTCTTCCAACACTGCATTTGTAACCAGTGTATCGGTATCTTTTCTCAATAATAAGTGCAGCTCATGAAAATCTTGTTTCAAGCGGGCAACTGCTTCCGGATGTTCATACCAATAAATCATGGCTTCTGCCAGTTTTTCAGGCGTCGCATCATGTTGCAAAAGCTCTGGAACAGCACATTTGTTCAGCAAAATATTGGGCAAACCGACATGTGGCACTTTAACTTTACGCTTCACATAAGCATAAGTCAGAGGAGATATCTTATAGCTGATCACCATAGGACGTTTGCACAAAGCCACTTCCAGCGTTGCCGTCCCGCTGGTTACCAAAACCACATCTGCCGCAGTACAAACAGTATCTGCTTGTTTATCGACTAATGTAATGGGAAGGTCCGAAAATTGCGCAGATGCAAGAATTTTTGATATACGACGGCGGGTTGCCTGCGTAGCAACCGGCATAAGAAACTGTGCCTGTGGGTAACGCTTCAACAGAAGTAATGCGGTTTGAAAAAATACAGGAGCCATGTAATCAATTTCGCTAACACGACTGCCAGGCATCAAGGCAAATACTGGGATAGACGGTGCAACTCCCAACTGGAGACGCGCAGAAGATTGATCAACATCTACAGGCATGGTTTGAGCCATCGGATGACCGACAAACTCAGCCTTACCACCGGCATCTAAATAGAGTTGTGGTTCCATTGGGAAAAGGCACAACACCCGGTTAACTTGATGAACGATTTTGTTCACCCGTTCACGCCTCCACGCCCAAACAGAAGGGCTGACATAGTGAACCGTTGGAATACCCGTTTTCTTCAGTTTCTCTTCCACCCAAAGATTAAAATCAGGTGCATCAATCCCAACAAAAACATCCGGTTTTATACGAATAAGGTCATTAACCAGACCTTTTCGGATTTTCAAGATTTCGGGCAAACGTTTAACTACCTCAACAAAGCCTCGTACTGCCAATTTTTCTTGGTCATAAAGACTTTCAAATCCTTCCACCTTCATACGCTCGCCACCGATACCAATAAATCTTGCATCAGGACAACGTTTTTTAATCGCACAAATAAGATGTGCACCAAGCAAATCACCCGATGCCTCAGCAACACTCATTGCAATCGTGAGAGAAGTAGTCATATAAAATTATGGGATACAAAAAAGAATTTGGTAAGTGTAATACCTGACGGCAAAGAAGTTCTTAGTCAAATTTCAATTATAGAGACCTTTGCAAAAATAGTCTGTTAACGGAATTTGACTCATAAAAATGCGCTAAAAATTTTCAATTGACCAAAACCTTTATGATTTTGAGTAAAAGCTAGGAAAAATCAGAAAGGTTTTTCATTTTGAAAATAGTATTGAACAGAAAATTTTAGTAACTTATGTTATTTAAAATATCTCTTATAATATGATACTGAAAAGAAATACTCTATCCATGGCAAACCCACTTACCCATACAAAACAAAAGAATAACTTCAATATACCAAGAGTATTTTAAATAGAGTATTTAAAATACACAAAAGGTAGCTTGCATATAATAAAACACCATTTGAGAAAACAAATGGTGTTTTATTATGGTGTATTAGATTACTCGGCAGCTTCTGCTGCTTTGTCTACTAATTCAATCAATGCCAAAGGTGCATTGTCGCCTTTGCGGAAACCATATTTCAGTACACGAATATAACCGCCATTACGGGCAGCAAAACGTGGACCTAACTCATCAAACAATTTAACTACAACATCACGATCACGAGTGCGGTCAAATGCCAAACGACGGTTTGCCAAGGAAGGTTTTTTACCCAATGTAATCAAGGGTTCTACTACGCGGCGCAATTCTTTAGCTTTAGGCAAAGTTGTCACAATAGTCTCGTGAGTCAACAATGAGTTCGCCATATTACGCAGCATTGCAGCGCGATGGCTGCTTGTACGGTTTAATTTGCGGTTACCATTACGATGACGCATGTCATTATCCTTTAATCTTCAAACTTACGGCTTTTCTAAGCCTACAGGCGGCCAAGCTTCCAATTTGGAACCTAGTGTCAAGCCTTTAGATGCCAACACTTCTTTGATTTCATTCAAAGATTTACGACCCAAATTCGGAGTTTTAAGAAGCTCTGTTTCAGTACGTTGAATCAAATCGCCGATATAATAAATATCTTCAGCTTTCAGACAATTAGCTGAACGTACAGTTAATTCCAAATCATCTACCGGACGCAGCAGGATAGGGTCAATAGGAGGAGCTTTTTCTTCAACTTCTTCTACTGGAGTACCTTGCAAATCAGCAAAGATAGACATTTGATCAATTAAAATACGAGCGGCACTACGTACAGCTTCTTCAGGATCAATAGAACCATCAGTTTCAATATCCAAAACCAATTTATCTAAATCCGTACGCTGCTCTACGCGTGCAGGTTCAACTTCAAAGCTAACACGACTGATGGGCGAAAAGCTCGCATCCAACTGAATCGCACCAATCTGTTTGTTCTCATCACGCAATACGCGACGACCTGAAACAGATTGATAACCACGACCTTGCTCTACTTTAATTTCCATGTCGATTTGACCATTGTCGGACAAGTGGCAAATAACATGTTCAGGATTGATGATTTCCACATCATGTGGCAAATCAATATCACCAGCTACAACAGCACCGGCACCTGCTTTTTTCAAAGTCAACTGAACTTGATTACGACCGTGAAGCTTAAATACGATACCTTTAATGTTCAAGAGAACGTCAACAACATCCTCTTGAACACCATCAATAGTAGAGTATTCGTGCAATACGCCAGAAATAACTACTTCAGTTGGGGCAAAGCCATTCATGGATGACAGTAAGATACGACGCAAAGCATTACCTAAAGTATGACCAAAACCACGCTCAAATGGCTGCATAGACACCTTAGCTCGAGTAGAAGACAAGGTATCTACATCGATTTGACGAGGTTTCAAAAATTCGGTTGTGCTATTTTGCATTTAACTGTCCCTCATTGAGCTAGCATTATTTAGAGTAGAACTCTACCACCAGCTGTTCATTAATATCGCCAGACAATTCTGAGCGATCCGGCATATTTTTGAATACACCTTCCAATTTGTCGGCATCAACAGATACCCAGCTTGGCAAGCCAATTTGAGTAGCCAAGCTCAATGCCTCTTGGATACGTACTTGTTTCTTAGCTTTTTCACGAACAGCTACAACATCGCCTGCTTTAACTTGGAAAGAAGGGATATTAACAACCTGACCGTTTACAACGATAGCTTTATGAGAAACCAATTGACGTGCTTCAGCGCGGGTAGAGCCAAAACCCATACGATAAACGACATTGTCCAAACGGGACTCCAGCAATTGCAACAGCAATTCACCGGTAGAACCTTTACGACGATCAGCTTCCGCAAAATAACGACGGAATTGGCGTTCTAACACGCCATAAATACGACGGATTTTTTGTTTTTCACGCAATTGCAAACCGTAGTCTGACAAACGTGGTTTTTTCGCACCGTGCTGACCAGGTGCAGAATCCATTTTACATTTTGAATCCAAAGAGCGACGTGCACTCTTTAAAAACAGATCCGTACCTTCGCGACGTGCTAATTTACATTTAGGGCCAATATAACGTGCCATGTTTTAAATCACTCCAATATTAAATACGACGTTTTTTAGGCGGACGGCAACCGTTATGAGGCAACGGGGTAACGTCAGTAATGCTGGTAATCTTGAAACCAAGAGCGTTTAAAGCACGTACAGAAGATTCGCGACCAGGGCCAGGGCCTTTAATGCGGACTTCTAAATTTTTAACGCCATACTCTTGGGCAACTTTACCAGCTGCTTCTGCTGCAACTTGTGCTGCAAATGGTGTACTTTTACGAGAACCTTTAAAACCAGCGCCGCCAGAGGTAGCCCAAGACAATGCATTGCCTTGACGGTCAGTGATTGTAATGATGGTATTGTTGAAAGATGCATGAACGTGCACAATACCTTCGCTTACGGTTTTACGTACTTTTTTACGTACACGCGAAGCTGTGTTTGCTTTAGCCATTAATAAAATTCCTTAAAAATTATTTTTTACCAGCAATCGCTTTACGCGGACCTTTGCGGGTACGAGCGTTTGTGCGAGTGCGTTGACCACGACAAGGCAAACCTCGACGATGACGGAAACCACGGTAACAACCCATGTCCATCAATCGTTTGATGCTCATCGTTACCTCACGGCGCAAATCGCCTTCTACTTCATACTTAGCAACTTGTTCACGCAAAGCGTCTAATTGAGCCTCGTCCAAATCTTTTGCTTTTGTAGTGGGAGCAATATTTGCTGCCTCGCAAATTAATTTAGCACGAGTAGCACCGATACCATAAATAGCCTGCAGGCCAATTACGATATGTGCATTATTAGGGATATTTACCCCTGCAATACGAGCCATATTTTTTCCTTTAAACGGCAAAGTTCGTCACTATACCACAAAGTCTTGCTAAAAGAAAAGTTCCCTTAACCTTGACGTTGTTTGTGACGAGGGTCAGTACAAATTACACGAACCACTCGATTACGACGGATAATCTTACAGTTGCGGCAAATTTTCTTTACAGACGGTTGTACACGCATTATCTTTCCTTATATCGTTTTATCTAGCTCGGAAGACAATCCGAGCTCGAGTTAAATCATAAGGTGTCAGTTCTACCGTCACCTTATCCCCAGGAGAGATCCGGATATAGTGCATACGCATTTTCCCGGAAATATGACCTAATACAATATGGTCATTCTCAAGCTTTACTTTAAAAGTTGCGTTAGGTAGAGTTTCAAGAATCTCCCCCTGCATTTGTATGGTATCTTCTTTAGCCATAATTCTACTTACGTGATAAAGATTTCATATCAAGACCGCTCATTAAACTCTCATATTGCTGAGTCATGCGGTAAGAGTTAATTTGGGTACTAAAGTCCATTGTCACCACGACTAAAATCAGTAAAGATGTACCACCCAAATAAAAAGGAACATTCAAAGCTGTTGTCAAAAATTCTGGAATTAAACAAATAGTTGTAATATATAATGCACCAAACAAAGTGAGGCGCAATACAACCTGCTCCAGATACTGAGAAGTTTGCTTACCAGGTCGAATTCCCGGCACAAAAGCACCGCTTTTCTTCAAATTCTCTGCCATTTCTTTTGGACTAAAAACCAAGGCTGTATAAAAATAGCAGAAGAAAATAATTGTCACTGTAAATAACAAAATATATAAAGCTTGCCCATGCTGAAGCAAACCAGCAATTTTATGCAACAAACTACCTGTATCATTAGAACCAAACCAGCTTAACAAAGTGGATGGAAACAAAATAATACTTGACGCAAAAATAGGAGGAATGACGCCTGCCATATTCAACTTAAAGGGCATATGTGTATTAGAACCTTGCATTACACCACTACCAATTTGGCGTTTCGCATAATGCACAGGAACTTTACGTTGCGCACTTTCAAAATATACAACAATATAAATTAACAGCAATGCACCAATAACAATTGCTATGGGCAAACCAATTGATCCTCGACTCGTTAAAGCTAATAATCTCGCGATACCGGAAGGAATACCAGCAGCAATACCAGCAGTAATGATCAAGGAAATACCATTTCCAATCCCACGCTCCGTAATCTGCTCACCTAACCACATCAGGAACATTGTACCTGTGACTAAGCTTACTACCGTAGAAATATGGAACTCCAAAGAATTAGTGACAACCACACCTTGCTGGAATACAAAGGTAG
This sequence comes from uncultured Neisseria sp., assembly GCA_963552075.1. GTDB lineage: Bacteria > Pseudomonadota > Gammaproteobacteria > Burkholderiales > Neisseriaceae > Neisseria. The sequence continues at coordinate 14,719 of CAUVJL010000013.1, read as the reverse complement.
CTACACCAAAACTCTGTAAGATAGCTAATAGTACTGTACCGTATCTTGTATATTTTGTAATAACTTTTCGACCTGCCTCCCCTTCCTTTTTTAATGCCTTTAAAGAAGGAATAATTTCAGAGGCCAACTGAACAATTATTGATGCTGAAATATATGGCATTATGCCAATTGCGAATATACTAAAGCGCTCTAACGAACCACCAGAAAACATGTTCAACATGCCTAGTATGCCGTTCCCAGCGCTTTCGTATAATTTAGCTAAAGCAACAGCATCTACGCCAGGTACAGGGATATGGGCACCAATACGAAAAACAACTAACGCCCCTAAAAGAAACGTTAGACGTTTTTTCAGATCTCCAAATTTGGACAAGCCTGATAAAGATTGTTGATTAGCCACTATAATGCAAGCCTTATTCTTCCACTTTACCACCAGCAGCTTCAATTGCTGCTTTAGCCCCTTTAGTGGCTTTAATGCCCTTCAGGACAACAGCTTTTGAAAGCTCACCAGAGGCAATAACTTTCACATTGGAAACAGTTGTAGGAACCAACCCAGCTTGCTTGAGAACTAATACATCAATCTCATTCACAGCGAGTAAGTTCAATTCACTCAAACGAATCTCAGCGTTAGCAGCAGCAGTCAAAGATTTGAAACCACGTTTTGGCAGGCGACGTTGCAAAGGCATTTGACCGCCTTCGAAACCTACTTTATGAAAACCACCAGAACGGCTTTTTTGACCTTTATGACCACGGCCACCAGTTTTACCTAAACCACTACCAATACCACGACCTACACGACGACGAGCGTGGGTAGCCCCCTCAGCAGGTTGAATAGAATTTAGAAACATATCAAGACTCCACTTTCAACAAGTAGCTGATTTTGTTAATCATACCACGGTTTTCAGGGGTATCTAAAACCTCTACTGTATGCTCACGATGGCGCAAACCTAAACCACGAGCACATGCACGATGAGATTCAATTGTACCAATCAGGCTCTTCACCAATGTAACTTTAATCTTTTTCTGCTCAGTCATGGTTTGCTCCCAAAATATCTTCCACTGTTAGGCCACGTTTAGCAGCGATATCAGCAGGTGTATATAACTTAGACAAGCCGTCTAATGTAGCTCGTACAATGTTATAAGGGTTTGTGGAACCATGCACTTTAGCAGAAATATTATGAATACCCATAGCATCAAAAACTAAGCGCATAGGACCACCTGCCTTTACACCACTACCTTCTTTAGCGGGTTGCATAAAGACTTTAGTAGCGCCATGACGTCCAATAACCTCATGATGAATCGTACCATTTTTTAGAGGTACTTTAATCATAGAGCGACGAGCCTGATCCATTGCTTTTTGAACAGCTACCGGCACTTCTTTTGACTTACCTTTACCCATACCAATACGACCATCCCCATCACCAACAACAGTTAGCGCAGAGAAAGCCATGATACGACCACCTTTAACTACTTTAGTTACGCGATTAACTGCGACCATTTTTTCAATCAGGCCGTCACCACGTTCTTCAATTTCATGTTTTGCCATCTGAAAGTCTCCAATTATTAGAAGCTTAAACCATTTTCACGTGCAGCTTCAGCCAAAGCTTTCACACGACCGTGATATTGGAAACCTGAACGATCAAAAGCAACTTTTTCTACGCCTACTGCTTTAGCTTTCTCAGCAATGCGCTTTCCTACTACTGCAGCTGCCTCGACGTTGCCACCATATTTCAGACTACCACGCACGTCAGCTTCCAATGTAGAGGCTTGAGCCAATACTTTATCACCTTCAGCACTAATTACTTGAGCATAAATATGATTATTGCTGCGGAACACACATAATCTTACCATTTTCAAGTCCGCAATACGCGCACGGGTTTTGCGTGCACGACGGAGTCGGGTTGTATGTTTATCCATTAGTGAACCTCAATTATTTTTTCTTGGCTTCTTTCATCACTACTACTTCACCTACATAACGAACACCTTTGCCTTTATAAGGCTCAGGAGAACGGAATGCACGAATTTCAGCAGCGACTTGGCCAACCACTTGTTTATCTGCACCAGTCAAAACGATTTCTGTTTGGCTAGGAGTTTGAACAGAAACACCTTCAGGCATTTCATATACGATTGGATGAGAGAAACCCAAAGATAAGTTCAAAACTTTGCCTTGCGCTTGGGCACGATAACCCACACCAATCAATTGAAGTTTTTTCTCAAAACCTTCAGAAACACCCTTAACCATGTTATTAACCAATGCACGAGCAGTACCAGACATAGCATTAGCCTGTTTACTGTCATTTTTTGCAGCAAAAGTCAATTTACCATCGTTTAGTTCAATAGCAACATCGGAATGCAAAGGAAAGGACAATTCGCCATGTTTACCTTTGATTACCAATGCATCTGTTCCGAATTTTACTTCTACACCAGCAGGAACAGTCACTGGGTTTTTTGCGACGCGTGACATTTACATTTCTCCACTAGGCTACAATGCACAACAACTCACCACCAACACCCTCAGAACGGGCTTTGCGATCAGTCATCACACCTTTAGAAGTACTAACAATAGCAACACCCAAGCCATTCATTACGCTAGGGATCTCGCTTGATGCTTTGTAAATACGCAAACCAGGACGTGAAACACGTTTAATTTGCTCAATCACAGGGCGACCTGCATAGTATTTCAATTGAATTTCCAATACCGGTTTTGCATCAGCAGAAACCGTAAAATCCTCGATATAGCCTTCATCTTTCAGAACTTTTGCAATTGCACATTTCAATTTTGAAGAAGGCATGGCAACAGTTGCTTTATTAGCACGTTGCGCATTGCGAATACGAGTCAACATATCGGAAATAGGATCATGCATACTCATTATTTATACTCCTATTACCAGCTAGCTTTAACAACACCAGGAATCTCGCCACGCATAGCGATTTCACGGATTTTAATACGACCCAAACCAAATTTACGGAAAGTGCCACGAGGACGACCTGTTAAAGCACAACGACGACGTTGACGTACAGGTGCTGCATTACGAGGAATGGATTGAAATTTCAAACGTGCTTCAAAGCGTTCTTCTTCAGTCGCATTAGCATCATTAATAACAGCGAAAATTGCCTCACGTTTAGCTGCAAACTTTTTCGCCAATGCTTGACGTTTCAGCTCACGATTAATAAGTGCTTTCTTAGCCATGATTATCCTTTAAACGGAAACTTGAACAGTGACAACAAAGCTTTCGCTTCTTCATCAGTTTTTGCAGTAGTTGTAATAGTAATATTCAAACCACGCAAAGCATCAATCTTATCGTATTCAATTTCCGGGAAAATAATTTGCTCACGAACGCCCATATTGTAATTGCCACGACCATCAAATGATTTACCGCTTACACCACGGAAGTCACGTACGCGAGGCAATGCAATAGTAATCAAACGATCCAAGAATTCAAACATTTGATCACGACGCAATGTTACTTTGCAACCAACTGGATAGTTATCACGGATTTTAAAACCTGCGATAGATTTACGGGCAACAGTAACAACTGGTTTTTGACCAGCAATTTTCTCTAAATCAGAAACAGCGTGCTCCATTACTTTTTTATCAGCAACAGCTTCACCTACACCCATATTCAAGGTGATTTTCTCAATACGTGGAACTTCCATTACTGATTTGTAACCAAATTGTTTAACCAATTCAGGAACAACTGTATCTTTATAAAACTCTCTCAAACGAGCCATGTTATCTCCTTATGCTCCAATGATAGAGCCATTTGATTTGAAGAAACGAACGCGTTTAACTTTGCCTTCATTTTCAATCAGCTTAATACCAACACGGTCTGCTTTATTAGTTTCCGGATTCAGGATTGCAATATTAGAAATATCCAAAGGCATTTCTTTAGTAATAATACCACCCTCAATACCACGCATTGGATTAGGTTTTTGATGGCGTTTCACAACATTCACACCTTCAACAACAACTTTATCACCCAACACTCGAACTACTTGACCTTGCTTACCTTTATCTTTACCGGCAATCACTACAACCTGATCGCCTTTAATGATTTTATTCATCGCGCTATTCCTTATAATACTTCAGGCGCCAATGAAACGATTTTCATAAATCGCTCAGTACGCAATTCACGGGTTACCGGGCCAAAAATACGAGTACCCAGAGGCTCAAGTTTATTATTTAATAACACAGCGGCGTTGTTATCAAATTTAATTAGCGCACCATCAGGACGACGTACACCCTTAGCAGTACGAACAACTACCGCATTGTATACATCACCTTTTTTGACACGACCACGTGGGGCTGCATCTTTAACTGCAACTTTAATAATATCGCCAACAGAAGCGTAGCGACGCTTAGATCCGCCTAATACCTTGATACACATCACGCGACGCGCACCAGAGTTATCAGCCACATCTAAGATGGTCTGCATTTGAATCATATTAGTACCTTTAAATTAACCAACTTAATTTACCACTTTCATATAACTCGCACCTTACTTTAAGCTGCTTATTAAATGAAACCATCACGGTTCTAGTAAACCAGTCTTGGATCCCGAAGGGAGAGAAACTTCCATAAGAAGCTGGAAGATAAGAAACGAAGTTTACACGCAAATTAATTTTGCTGCAAGACTTCGTTTCTTATTAAGCTGCATTACTGTATTTTAAATCAAACAGTACGTGCTTTCTCAACCAATTCTTTGACAACCCAAGACTTGGTTTTTGACAAAGGACGAGATTCTTCGATTACCACTACATCACCGATGCCATATTGATTGCTTTCATCATGTGCATGGATTTTAGTTGATAAACGAATGATTTTACCGTACAGAGGGTGTTTAACTTTACGCTCAACCAATACTGTAACAGTTTTGTCCATTTTGTCGCTTACCACTTTGCCTTGCAAAGTACGAACATTTTTAGCTTCGCTCATTACTTAGCACCTTTTTCAGTTAAAATGGTTTTAATACGAGCAATATCGCGACGTACACGTTTCAACTCGCTAGATTTACCCAACTGACCGGTTGCATTTTGCATGCGCAAGCCAAACTGAGCTTTCAACAAGTCCAACAAATCAGAGTTTAATTGCTCAATAGATTTGTCTTTCAATTCATTTGCTTTCATTATTGACCCACCTGTCTTACCACAAAGGTTGTAGGAATAGGCAATTTGGCAGCGGCCAATTCAAATGCTTCACGAGCCAAAGACTCAGGAACACCGTCCATTTCGTACAATACTTTGCCTGGTTTAATTTCAGCAATGTAATATTCCACATTACCTTTACCGCCACCCATACGAACTTGGATAGGTTTCTCAGTAATTGGTTTATCAGGGAATACACGAATCCAAATGCGACCGCCACGTTTAATATGACGAGTCATAGTACGACGAGCAGCTTCGATTTGGCGGGCAGTCAAACGACCACGGCCTACGGCTTTCAAACCGAACTCACCGAAACTTACTTTGTTACCGCGAGTAGCAATACCGGTGTTACGACCTTTTTGTTGCTTGCGATATTTCAGTCTAGTTGGCTGCAGCATTACGTCCACCTGCCTTTCTTTGTTTCTTCTCATGCTCAGGTTTAGAAGATTTAATATTACCTTCTGTATAAACCCAAACTTTCAGACCCAGTACACCATAAGTAGTGTGCGCTTCGCTAGTTGCATAATCTACATTTGCACGCAAAGTATGCAAAGGCACACGACCTTCACGGTACCATTCGCTACGAGCGATATCAGCACCATTCAGACGGCCTGAAGTCATGATCTTGATGCCTTTGGCACCAGAACGCATTGCATTTTGCATTGCACGTTTCATTGCACGACGGAATTGGACGCGTTTTTCAAGTTGCTGAGCAATACCATCAGCAATAATTTGCGCATCCAACTCAGGACGGCGAATCTCTTCAATATTTACATGAACTGGCACACCCATCAGAGCTTGCAAGTCACGTTTCAAGATTTCGATATCCTCACCTTTTTTACCAATAACCACACCTGGACGAGCAGAGTGGATAGTGATACGTGCAGATTTAGCAGGACGTTCGATTACTACGCGACCAACTGAAGCATTTGCCAATTTTTTGCGCAAGTAATTACGAACATCAATATCTTGTTTCAAAACAGTTGAAAAGTCGGTGCTTTTAGCAAACCATTTTGAAGCCCAGTCTTTAGTTACCGCCAGGCGAAAGCCTGTAGGGTTAATCTTTTGTCCCATAGCTTTTCCTTAGTTGCCCACTGTCACATTAATATGACAAGTTTGTTTCTCAATGCGGTTACCGCGACCTTTGGCACGAGCTTGGAAACGTTTCAAGCTTGGGCCTTTGTCAACAAAGATAGTTACCACTTTCAGTTCGTCAATGTCAGCACCATTGTTGTGCTCGGCATTAGCGATTGCTGATTCCAATACTTTTTTAATCAGCTCAGCACCTTTTTTAGGGCTGAATGCCAAGATATTCAAAGCTTGGGCAACGTCTTTACCACGAATCAAATCAGCTACCAAGCGAGCCTTTTGAGCTGAAATACGGGCATTTTTATGTTGTGCACTTACTCTCATGATTCACCTTATTTCTTTTTAGCCTTTTTATCAGCCAAGTGGCCTTTAAAGGTACGGGTCAATGAGAACTCACCTAATTTATGACCAACCATGTTGTCACTGATAAACACAGGCACGTGAGTGCGACCGTTGTGTACAGCGATAGTCAGACCAATGAAATCAGGCAAAATGGTAGAACGACGTGACCAAGTTTTAATTGGGCGTTTGTCGTTGCTTGCACGAGCAGCATCTACTTTTTTCAGCAAATGCAGGTCTACATATGGGCCTTTTTTTAATGAACGAGCCATACTAATTAACCTTTATTTGAGTAACGACGACGAACAATCATGTTATCCGTGCGTTTGTTATTACGAGTGCGGTAGCCCTTAGCAGGAGTACCCCATGGGCTAACCGGTTCACGAGCTTCACCAGTACGGCCTTCACCACCACCATGTGGGTGATCGACAGGGTTCATGACAACACCACGAACGGTCGGACGAATACCACGCCAGCGGTTAGCACCAGCTTTGCCAATTTTTTTCAGGCTTTGTTCTTCGTTACCAACCTCACCGATAGTTGCACGGCAATTTACGCTAATTTTGCGCACTTCACCAGAACGCAAACGAACTTGAGCGTAAGCACCTTCTTTTGCAAGCAATACCGCAGAAGCACCAGCTGAACGGGCAATTTGCGCACCTTTACCTGGTTTCATTTCGATACAGTGAATAGTTGTACCAACTGGAATATTGCGAATCGGCAGAGTGTTACCTACTTTGATAGCAGCTTCAGCACCGGAAACCAATACTGCACCGGCTTGAATACCACGAGGAGCAATGATGTAGCGACGCTCACCATCTGCATAGCACAACAATGCGATAAATGCAGTACGGTTAGGGTCATACTCGATACGCTCTACTTTTGCAGGGATACCGTCTTTGTTACGTTTAAAATCTACAACACGGTAATGGTGTTTATGGCCACCACCTTTATGGCGGGTAGTGATATGACCATTGTTGTTACGACCGGCAGTAGAATTTTTCTTTTCCAGCAGAGGTGCATAAGGTGCACCTTTGTGCAAACCTTCTGTTACCACGCGAACCATGCCGCGACGGCCTGCAGAGGTCGGCTTCATTTTAACGATTGCCATTTTGTTTATTCCTTATCTGCAGCTGCAGCAGCGGCTTCCAAATCCAACTCTTGACCGGCAGCCAGGCTTACGTAAGCCTTTTTAACATCGCTGCGACGACCTAAAGTGCGACCAAAACGTTTAATTTTACCTTTAATGGTAACAGTAGTAACGTCTGCAACTCGAACACCGAACAGCAACTCAACTGCTGCTTTAATTTCAGGTTTGGTTGCATTTGCCAAAACTTTAAACGTCATTTGGTTACGTTTTTCAGCCAATACGTTGCTTTTTTCAGAAACGATAGGTGCCAAGATTACTTGAGTCAAACGTTGTTGATTCATACCCATTGCTCCTCTAATTGTGCAACTGCATCTTTAGTGATAACGACTTTTTTGTAACGCAGCAAGCTGTAAGGATCAACTTGTTGGGCTTCCAAAACCAATACGTTAGGCAAGTTGCGTGAAGCCAAGTAAACATTCTCATCGAGCTGTTTAGTTACAAACAGAACTTGCTCCAAACCCAAGTTTTTCACTTGTTCGGCAAAAACTTTGGTTTTAGGAGTTTCAGCAGTCAATGCTTCGATTGCAAACAAACGTTCGTCACGAGCCAATTGAGACAGAATAGTCGCCATACCGGCACGGTACATTTTACGGTTCACTTTTTGAGTAAAGTTTTCGTCAGGTTTGTTTGGGAATGCACGACCACCTTTACGCCACAGCGGAGAAGAAGTCATACCGGAACGAGCACGGCCGGTACCTTTTTGGCGCCATGGTTTTTTAGTAGAGTGATTTACTTCGGCACGAGTTTTTTGAGCACGGTTACCAGAACGGGCATTTGCCAAATAAGCAGTAACCAGTTGGTGAACCAGAGCTTCATTGTATTCACGAGCAAACAAAGCATCAGAAACAGCCAAGCTGCCAGATACTTGTCCTTTAGCGTCAATTACTTTCAATTCCATTACGCACCTACTTTCACGCTAGGACGAACCACGACGTCGCTGTTAACCGAACCCGGAACAGCACCTTTGACCAACAAGAGTTGGCGTTCAGCATCAACACGTACAACTTCCAATTTTTGAACAGTTGCTTTAGTGTTACCGTATTGACCTGCCATACGTTTACCAGGGAACACTCGACCAGGGTCTTGTGCCATACCGATAGAACCAGGAACACGGTGTGAACGGGAGTTACCGTGGGAAGTACGTTGAGCACCGAAGTTATGACGTTTGATCGTACCAGAGAAACCTTTACCTTTAGAGGTACCGGTTACATCTACCAATTGACCAACTTCAAACATAGAAACGGTAATTTCATCACCGGCTTTCAATTCAGCCAGTTTTTCTTCAGTCAAAGCAAATTCAACCAAACCGCGACCGGCTTCAACACCTGCTTTCGCAAAGTGACCAGCTTCAGCTTTGTTGACACGATTAGCTTTTTTCTGACCAAAGGTAACTTGTACAGCAGTGTAGCCGTCAGTATCTTTGGATTTTACTTGTGTAACGCGATTGGCAGACATATCCAAAACAGTTACCGGAACAGAAACACCCTGTTCGTCGAACACGCGAGTCATACCAACTTTGCGTCCAACCAGACCTAAAGTCATGATTATTTTCCTTTTAAAGTAAAGGGGCGGGCTACGATTGGCCTGCCTTCGGACAATGATAAAACTTGGCACATTTGTACCAAGCCCTGCACTATACCACGACAATAAAGAAGTTTTCAAGAAAAATCTTAGGCTTGCCGCAGATTATTTACCGCTATCCGACAGATTTGAGGTTTACCCAATCCATCGATATCCTGTTCTGAATTTTGACAGTCTTAATTGTTGTTCAACGATATAAAAGGTCGTCTGAAATTTCATCTACAACAAAATTTCAGACGACCTCTTCTCAATATATGGTTATTTTACGCTACTCGGATGCGTTTCATACCGAGAATGCTATTTCTGCAACTCCGTCGGTGGGTTTTGCTCGGGCTGGCGCGTGTGCAATTTATACCAACCAAACAACCGTACCAAACATAAAAAGGCAATCAAGGGCATACATAAGGCGGAAACCAAATAACGCGGGTTGCCGGTATTGAGGACATTTCCTCCTGCCGACAGGGTCAATGCGGCATTAAACCATTCCCACAACGAAGGTACGCTGAAAGCCAACACGGCAATCAGTCCGAGCGTTCGGAAAATACCGATGGGCAAAATCTGACGTTTTAGCACTGTACGGTTTAGCTGTAACAAGACAATCAATCCGAACCCGATGATGATGACCATGCCGCCGTTTGCAACGATTTGCAGGCTGTTGAACGCGATGTCGGGCGTTACCGCCAGTCCGCCGTCTGAAGCAGGAGCCGCTTGCTGCTGAAGGTTAAGCCCTTGAACGATATTTAAAACGAAACCATAAACCATATCGGCAAGCATAATACCTATAGGCAAAGAAGTGAGCATTCGTCTTAGCATGGTTGTGTCTAATAATGATGAAGAAGATACGGATGGAAACTAATGTGGTTTCAGACGACCTATTCACACTATATACATCCATTTAAGAAGGGTCGTCTGAAAAGTGGTAGACGGTATTGTAGCGGATTGCCGCCCCAAACGTATGTAAAATTAAATTTAGCCTAAGTCATAAAATCCTGTAATTTTCCACCAATCATTTAACTTTGGGAGTAAAATCCCAAAATATTAATTTGCATCATGATTTACGGCTTGGATGTCTCAACGTAAGTTTTAGATTTACAGTTTCAGACGACGTTGGGACGCTATTTTGTAATTTTCTAACAAAGCCGTATGCCATTTATCAACGGATTGACCGAAAGGACGCTTCACATGAGTAATGCAAAACGCGATGTAACCCGCATCAGCCACAACACCAAAATCGTCGCTACGTTGGGGCCGGGCAGCAACAATGTCCAGTTGTTGGAAGACATGATCCGTGTAGGCGGTCTGAATGTCGTCCGTTTCAACTTCAGCCACGGCACGCCTGAATTCCATCAGGAAAATGCCCGCATCGTGCGTGAAGCGGCAAAACGCGCCGGACAGGAAATCGCCATCCTCGCCGACTTGCAAGGTCCGAAAATCCGTGTCGGCAAAATCGCCGGCGGCAGCATCGAATTGAACAAAGGCGAAACGCTGGTTCTTGATGCCGCGCTCGAAGGCGAAGGCACGCGCGACGCGGTCGGTTTGGACTACCGCGACCTGCCTAATGATGTCGTTGCGGGCGATGTTTTGTGGTTGGACGACGGTTTGCTGACTTTGACCGTGGAATCCGTTGAAGGCAGTAAGATTGTTACTAAAGTTGAAAACAGCCATGTGTTGAAAAGCAACAAAGGCATCAATAAACGCGGCGGCGGTTTGTCCGCAGGCGCGTTGACCGAGAAAGACTTCCGCGACCTGAAAACCGCGATTGCCATCGGTTGCGACTACCTCGCCATCAGCTTTGTGAAATCCGCCGAAGATTTGCACACTGCCCGCGCCAAAGTCGAAGAAGAAATGAAAGGCAGCACTGCCGTTCGCCCCGGTTTGGTTTCCAAAATCGAACGTGTGGAAGCGATTGAAAACTTGGACGAAATCATCCTCGCCAGCGACGGTATCATGGTGGCGCGCGGCGACTTGGCGGTCGAAGTCGGACACGCAGCCGTCCCCGCCCTGCAAAAACGCATGATCCGCCGTGCACGCGAGTTGCGCCGCTTCAGCATTACGGCAACCCAAATGATGGAATCCATGATCACCAACCCCGTCCCGACCCGCGCGGAAGTCAGCGACGTGGCAAACGCGGTATTGGACGGCACCGATGCGGTGATGTGTTCCGCCGAAACCGCCGTCGGCGCGTATCCGTTTGAAACCGTCAGCCAAATGGCGATTATTTGCGCCGCTGCGGAAAAAGAACAAGATTCGCTCAACGGCGTTGCCGAACAGGTCGAGTATCCCGAAGCCGTCAGCACCAACTTGGCGATTGCCGGCGGCGCGGTCAGCGTGGCGCGCGCGGTTCACGCCAAAGCCATCGTCGCCCTGACTGAAAGCGGTTCGACCGCCTTCGAAGTCAGCCGCCACAACATCACCTTGCCGATTTTCGCGCTGACCCCGAGCATTTCCGCCCAACGCCGTATGGCGATGTACCGCGGCGTGCGCCCGCTGATTTTGGCGACCAGCACCGACCACGATACCGCGCTGAACGAAGTGGAAGCCATGTTGGTCGAACATAAAATCTTAAGCTCCGGTGACCAATACATCATCACCAGCGGTTCGCAAATGCGCGAATCCGGTTCGACCAATACGCTGGAAGTATTGCGCGTTAAATAATCGATACACAAACGGCAGATAAACAAGAGGTCGTCTGAAAACTTGGAAACGGGTTTTCAGACGACCTTTCGTTTTCTTTTGAAGCAAGATTTTTGAGCACTGAAACACTAGGAGTCTATAATTTTTAAGAACCCCAAGTCTAGACGCAAAGACAGAAAAGTGTGCTGTTTTGAAAGCTGGAGAATATCTAACAGGCTTGAGGGCTAATGTAAGAGCTTCAACCAATCAACTTTCAATAAGAAAGAAATGAATATGCCCAAAGATCAAATGAAAGATAATTTTTTTGACCTTATAGAAGAATTTCTAAATTTATTTAATCAGAGAGATTTTAAACAACTCGAAATCAAATTTCAGATTAACAAAGGTGTGTATGAGGAAATTTTGGAAGAACTGGATGATGAAAATCTTTTAGCTAAAAAATTATCATTACCTCCCAAAGCAATAGCATTGACCGCACGAAATGATAATAGGGCAATATTTGAAACATATGAAATGAATGGTACAGAAGAAGTTATAGGAATCGAATGCTGTTTATATGCAGATAACAAGGAAACTGACCTAACCCTAGAAGGTAGTTTTCATAAAAAAGATGGCAAATTTATTTTTGTTTATCAGGGTATTCGTGCATAAAGCTCTATATAGAGGGAACCAAGTCATCAATAAACCCCGCAATGACATCTTTACCACAGTCCCGCCCTCTCCTATCTACGCAACACACAAGTTTTTCCGAAAGCGTCCAAAAATATTAGTCAAACACGATAACGTGGTATAGAATCGAGTACCTACACTAATCAAACGGAATGACCGTTAGGAAACAACCGTATTTTGATTGAAAACTGCCGTCCTTCCGCCTCAAAATCCGCGCAAAAGCAGCTTGCAGGATTTTCGCTTCAAAGACCATCGTTTCAATTCAACATGCCGATTCCAAACCGTCAGCCCGCTCCTGACACGGAGGCGTTTGTTTCAGACGACCTCTTTATTATTTGCACGCAGGTATAAGAAAATGACGAACTCACCTATTAAACAAACCGTAATCTTACTCAGCGCAGTCTTCTTTTCCGGCGCAGTCCACGCTTCGGGCTACCATTTCGGTACGCAGTCGGTCAACGCGCAAGGCACTGCCAACTCTTCCGGCGCGGAAGCCGCCGACGCATCGACCATCTTCTACAACCCCGCCGGTCTGTCCAAACTCGACAGCAGCCAAGTTTCCGTCAACGCCAACATCGTCCTCCCCAGCATCCACTACGAAGCCGATTCCGCAAAATACTATCAAGGCGGCGATGTTTCAGGCTCGAAAAGCGGCAAAATCACCAAAACCACCGTCGCCCCACACCTCTACGGCGCATACAAAGTCAATGACGACGTAACCTTGGGCTTGGGCGTGTACGTCCCCTTCGGCTCTGCCACCGAATACGAAAAAGATTCCGTACTGCGCCACAACATCAACAAACTCAGCCTCACCAGCATCGACATCGAACCGGTCGTCGCTTGGAAAGCCAATGAAAACCATGCTTTCGGTGCAGGTTTGATCGCCCAATATTCCAAAGCCGAATTGCGCAAATATTCCGACTGGGATGCTTCCGGCTCCATCAGCCAACTCGCCAGCGGCCTTGCCTCACGCGCCGCCGGTCGCCCTGTCTCCGTCAGTGCGCAAGGCAAATCTGATGGACACGCCGAAGTAAAAGGCCACGACTGGGGCTTCGGCTATCAACTCGCTTGGATGTGGGACATCAACGACCGCGCACGGGTCGGCGTGAACTACCGCTCCAAAGTAACCCACACCCTCAAAGGCTCGGCAGAATGGGAAGCCGACGGCGCATACGCCCGCCGCGCTTGGGATTTGGGCGCGCTTGCCGCCCGCGGTTACGTTCCGCATGAAAAAGCAAGTGTCAAAATCGTAACCCCCGAATCGCTGTCCGTTCACGGCATGTACAAAGCCACCGACAAATTCAACCTGTTCAGTGATGTGACTTGGACGCGCCACAGCCGCTTCAACAAAGCGGAACTGGTTTTTGAAAACACCAAAAACGTCGTCAACGGCAAATCCGACCGCACCGTTATCACCCCCAACTGGCGCAACACTTACAAAGTCGCGCTCGGCGGTTCTTACCAAGTGACCGACCCGCTGCAACTGCGCGCAGGCATCGCCTTTGACCGCTCGCCCGTCAAAAACGCCGGCTACCGCATGAACAGCCTGCCCGACGGCAACCGCATCTGGTTCTCGCTCGGCGCGAAATACCATATCGGCAAAAACCACGTCCTCGATGCCGCTTACAGCCACATCCACATCAACGACACCCGCTACCACACTGCCCGCGCGACCGGCAGCGATGTGGACAGCAAAGGCGCATCCAGCGCACACTTCAAAAACCACGCCGACATCATCGGCCTGCAATACACTTACAAATTCAAGTAAGCCGTTTGGCGCCGACATCAAAAGGTCGTCTGAAAACCGATATCTAGGTTTTCAGACGACCTTTTGCCATAAATTGACATCAGGAATGCTTCCTTCCGCCTCCCATCGGACGGGTACGCAGAATAAGGCCGCCGTCTCAGCCGAATGCAGACAGGATCAATAAAAAACCTCCTCATTTGGAAGACTCGGGATAGGCGCTTGATTTATCAAATTAATAATTATGACGAACTTTTTACCCCGGCCCCTACCTTAAGAAGTAAAGCAGTCCAATTATGCGAACTGTCCGCCATAAACGATATAGTGGATTAACTTTAAACCAGTACGGCGTTGCCTCGCCTTAGCTCAAA